>JAAEOA010000001.1 GCA_024223715.1 bacterium
AATCCCACCAGAATTTCCATGTCTGGTTTGTCTTCAGTGTATCCGGGCAATTCGAGTGCGCGGTCCACCAAAGGTCCCAGATTCTGCTTGCTGACATGGGCGACCCCCGGCCATCCCACGGTACCGGTGGTGAAAATATTTTTCTTATAGGTCTGTTTGGGTTTCTGGATACAATTGGAGGTCATCAGGATGGCTCCGGGGAATTGATCAAATTCCTTCTTCTGGTTCTGCCAGGCAGTGCCATAGTGGCCGTAAAAATGGGGAGACCGTTCCTTGAGTTTGGGATATCCGTGGGCAGGCAGCAACTCACCATGGGTGTAAACCACAATCCCTTTTCCCTGGCTTGCCTTTAAAACAGCTTCCAGGTCAATGAGGTCATGGCCGGAAACAAGGATGGCCTTTCCTTTTTTGGCACCTAGAGGAACTTTTGTGGGCACCGGATTCCCATATGCACCGGTATTGCCAAGGCTGAGCAGTTCCATCGCACGAAGATTTTTTTCACCACACTCCAGGACCAGGGCCAATAATTCGTTCATGCCAAGGCTCTTGTCTTCCAGTGAAGCCAGTCCCCGGTGGACAAATTCATAATTGCCTTCATCTTCCTGGTCATGCTCAGCAGCATGGTCGGTATAGGCTGCCATTCCCTTGATGCCGAATAACAGCATGTGCTGCAGGGAGCGAATATCCGGATTAACATCCGGGTCCG
>JAAEOA010000002.1 GCA_024223715.1 bacterium
ATGGTTTTTGGATCCATCGCTATTTAGAAAGCCAGGGGATTGAGAATTTAGTGGTCGATTCGGCCAGTTTGGAAGTCAACCGGCGTAAGCGGCGAGCGAAAACGGATCGTATCGATGTGGGCAAACTTTTGCGGATGTTGCTGAGGTATTGGGGTGGTGAAAAGAAAGTGTGGTCAGTGGTGCGGGTTCCCAGTGAGCAAGATGAAGATGCGCGCCATTTGCATCGCAGCCTGGAAAGCCTGAAGGATGAACGGACCATGCATCGCAACCGGATAAAAGGGCTGTTGGTTCAACAAGGGATAAAGGTGAGCAATCCGAGCCAGAAAAAGTTTTTAGCGGTTTTGGAAAAGGTACGTACCTGGAATGGACAAGCAGTTCCACCGGGGCTGAAGGCCCAGGTGGTCAGGGAATATGAACGCTTGCAGGTGGTGGAAGGTCAGATCAAAGCCTTGGAGAAGGAAAAAAAGGAAAGACTCAAGAACCCTGATACGGATAGCTTGAAGAAAGTAGCCAAGTTAGCTACGCTGTATGGCATCGGCTCGGTGAGTTCCTGGACGTTTGTGATGGAGTTTTTTGGTTGGCGTCAGTTTCAAAATCGGCGGGAGGTGGGCGGTTTAGCCGGTTTGACCCCAACGCCGTATGACAGTGGCGAAAGTCTGCGAGAGCAAGGAATTAGCAAAGCAGGCAATCAGCGCGTACGCGCCTTGGCAGTTGAGATTGCCTGGGCGTGGTTACGGTTTCAACCACAAAGCAAGTTAAGTCAATGGTACATGAAACGCTATGCCAATGGGGGTAAACGCATGCGGCGCATCGGTATCGTTGCCGTGGCTCGTAGGCTTTTAATCGATCTGTGGCGTTATCTTGAATATGACAAGCTTCCTGAAGGCGCACGCTTAAAAACATTGGCATAATGGAAATATCAATTAAAACCAAAAGGAGAAGCTAACGGCAGTAGACTTGAGTGATGGATAGGTCTTGGTGGGTAAAGGCGCCCGAATAGCTGCTGGGTGCTCTGCGACGAGCTACCGTTTTTATAGATGGGGCGTCTTTATTAACCGGTTCTCCAAAGCGCATTTTGAGCGCATTCAGCATTAGGTGTCTGACCAAAAGTGTCAGCACGGATAGAAGTTGGTAGGGCCTTTGGGGGCCAACGACTTAAAAGAACCGACCAGCCA
>JAAEOA010000003.1 GCA_024223715.1 bacterium
CGGTGGACATAGGCTTGAATAGTGCCGGCAAATCCACCACCATGGACCCGTGCTTGTCCACGTTGTTTTTCTTCAAAGAAAAGCTGGGATAGTCCCAGTGCAAATGAAACGCCTTGTTCCTTTCCATCTGTCATGGGTGGAAGTACATTTTGGAGAATATTTTGGGAAGAGGCTGCACTGGCTCCAACTGATTTGAGATAGCCGTCAAAATCATCGATTTTCAGCGATTCAAGCATCTGGTCAACCCGCCCGTTCTCATGATAGAAATGTAAGGCTCTTAAAACTGCCCTGTCACCTAAGTCGGCTCTGACTGATGACAACAACCGCATGAGTTCGGTTTTATCAGTTTGTCTCAATACTTCAGCCCCCAGAGATTTTGCAACAGCTTTCATTTCTTCCGGGATGGCGGCGTAAGCATCCGTCAGATCGGCATGACTGGAGCCAGTCTCCACAACCAGCAAGGCATATTCAGTAGCTTCAAGGTCAAAAGCCACCTTTTGAATATTGATATCTTCAGGATCGGCAAAATCAATAGACAGGATTC
>JAAEOA010000004.1 GCA_024223715.1 bacterium
CTGCTCAGCATAAATGCTACCACACGAATTCAATAAAAGGACAACCAGCCAAAACCCAATGTTTTTCATCCACTTCCCCCTCTGTTTTGCGAATCAACACTATTGGTTAAGCCTAACGTTTTGTTAACCTGCAATTGTGGCTGGCGCGGTTTGTGCGCTAGCACAAAGTGTGACAGACGCAATTGTCGGGTTCAACTTTTTGTTAGGCCGGTATCACCTATTTCTCTCCAAAAAGTTTTCAACTTCATTGGCCCACAATTCCGTTACTACCGGGTCCGCGTGTTCGTGGCCCAAACCTTCGATGGTTACAAACCTCTTTTCCCCAGATATACCTAAGAAAACGGACCTTGCCTGGCTTGCGCTAATTCTCTCATCTCGGGACCCATGAAAAACAAGGGTTGGGCATTTTACCGACTTGGCATAATCCATTGGGTTGTGTGATTTGGTGTCAAACCCCCAAGCCCGCCCACCCCAGAAAAGCAAAAGATCCGAAAGCGGCCATGATGGTAACCCGAACGATTTGAAGCGTTGCTTTGTTGTATTCTCTAGTGAATCGAAAACGCTTTCCAATATGATTCCGTCGGGGCTCACCTTTTCGTGGGAAACTGACCGCAGGACAGCTGCCCCGCCCATTGAAAAACCATAAAGAACTATTTCCGCGCCTGGCCAATTTGCCTTGGCGTATGAAAAGCTGGCTGCAACATCCTCTGCCTCAAAGTACCCGATGCTAGTTCCATTTCCTCCGGAATCACCACCGCCGTAGAAGTCAACGAGCACTGTGGAACAACCTAGACCAACTAAGCCTTCGGCCGTGGGCAACATACTGTCTTTACATTCAGCGTATCCGTGAAATAAGAGCACAATCGGACCTGGAGAATCTAAATCAACCACCCAGGCCGATAACTCCGAACCATTCCCTTTGGGTATCCTGACTTGTTTTGCATCCAGCCCGAAATCAGATGGGTGTTGTTCGACAACCGGCCGAAGTACAGTTACACCACTCACCGCGACCTGGACCTTTTCCAACACAGACAGGTCTTCAGGTTTCTTTGTGCGAGCGCCATTCTCAACAAAACGAATCATGCTTTCGGCCTGGTTTTTCGCCACAACATTTAGAAGAAGGAAAGCAGCAAGGGTGCCAACCAAAAAAACTATGAGACGATTGTGAAAAATGGACTTCATACAAATTTCCCAATTCTCGGCCTAACGTTTTGTTAACCTGCGGGCC
>JAAEOA010000005.1 GCA_024223715.1 bacterium
GGATAAATTTACCACCCTGAAACTGGCAGAGCCCTGGTATCTGATCATTAACCCCCGGGTTTTTGTTTCTACGGCCCAAATTTTTGCCTCTAAGGATTTGACACGGGATTGTCATCCCCTCACAATACGCGCCTTTCAGCAAGGTGAGGGCGAAAATGTTTGTCAGCCCGTGGTCTGTGCGTTGTATCCCGAGATACAGCAGGCAATAGACTGGCTGAATAACTTTAGTTTGGCCAGAATGACGGGAACGGGCGGATGCCTGTTTGCGGCATTTGATAGTTTCGAAAAAGCGAACGAAGTTAACGCATTACGACCCGAAAAGTGGTCGGGTTATGTGGCCAGGGGGATGAATACCAACCCGGTTACAAGCACCTGTTTTATATAGGTGCCAGCCGCTGGGTTTTGATCCCAGCATGAGCGAGTTCGATAAAAGCTGTCAGGAACGATTTTGCATTGCGACCCTTGGGAGCAACCCGAAGGGTGAAATACAGGAAGTATTTCATCATCCTGCCGGAAAGAGGCAGGATTCAGAAGGAAAAGAATTATTGGGCCGTCGCCAAGCGGTAAGGCACTGGGTTTTGATCCCAGCATGCGCAGGTTCGAATCCTGCCGGCCCAGCCA
>JAAEOA010000006.1 GCA_024223715.1 bacterium
TGAAGTTCCTTTACTTGAAACGGTTCGGGGTGCGGGATATCGCCTGGTAAAATCATGACCCATTTATTGCGCAGTCGAATTTTTCGTTATGGCGTCGCTTATGCGGGGCTGTTTTTTATATCCACACTGCTGGTGCTATCTTTATTGTATTTTTTCGCCTTTAAAATTTCTGCCGGCAAGGTTGAAGACCGGCTGGAGCAGGAAGCCGCCTGGCTTCAGGAAATCATGTCCGGTTGCACGGAAATGGAAGATATTCAGCGTCTGAATTATCACATTGCCGATCACCCGGGAAATCAGGGCATTTATCTCCTTCTCAACAGTGAAAAGAAACGTTTGGCCGGGAATTTGGATCTTATCCCGGAAGTTGATCTCAAACCCGGACAATGCCTCACATTCTGGCATCAGGACCAACCAAACGACACCGGCGCGGGGCTACACATTTTGGCCACCGGAGTTCTGCTGGATAACGGGCGCCACTTGCTGGTGGGGCATAACTATCAGGCTATTGATCAAATCAAAAAAGAATTGCGAGGAGCCGCTATCTGGGCTTTGGCCATTAGTGGGGTTATGGGTGTTTTGGTTGCGTTTTTCCTGGCCCGACGTTTGGCTTGGCGTTTGGAAAAGATTAACCGCACCAGCCGGGAAATTTTGGAAGGAAACCTGGAAACCCGCATGCCGAATACCGGCAGTGGCGATGAATTCGATCATTTGAGCACAAACCTGAACCGTATGCTGGACCGAATTTTTTATCTCATGGAAAGTGTACGCGGGGTGACCGATAACATTGCTCACGACCTTCGCAATCCCTTATCGCGCATGAGAAATCGTATGGATGTCGCCCTTCTCTCAGATCGTCCCTGTGAGGAATACAAGGACATTTTAGTGGAAACTGTTGAAGATACAGACCGCATGCTGGCTACTTTTAATTCATTGCTGACCATTGCTCGATTGGAGTCAGGGGCAGAACGGGACGATTTTGAAACGGTGGATTTGGAGAAGTTGGTTAGCAATACTGCTGAATTTTATTTGCCGGTGGTGGAAGAGAATGGTCAAAAATTATCGTGGTCGGCTCATGGAAACGATATGCAAATCCGTGGAAATGTCGGTTTGTTAACTCAGGCTCTGGTCAACCTTCTTGACAATGCAGTCAAGTATTCCCCTGAGGGCTCTACAATTGAGTTGTTGGCAAAAAGCGAGAACAACCTTCTTTTTTTGGAAGTTGTGGACAATGGCCCGGGTATTCCGGCTCATTTCCGGGAAAAAGCCATGCATCGGTTTACCCGTCTGGATGAAAGCAGGAGCAAGCAGGGGCAGGGGTTGGGGCTGTCACTGGTTCAGGTTGTGACGCAAATGCATGGTGGGGAAATTCACCTTGCCGATGCAAAACCGGGCCTGAGAGTGGTCTTGCAGTTCCATATTTGATATAATATAGAGTACAGATTTAATAAAATAGTCCATTATGGTTGCATGGGAGGGGAACCCGATGTCTTTCCACTTATGTCGCTTTCTTCAAAAGTTTATTTTTTCTGTCCTCCTTTTGTGCCTTCTGGCCAGCTATGCTTTAGCCCAGATGGTCATCGACCAAACAACCTTCCATGAATCCAATTGCCAATTCCCGGCTTTAGCCACATCACCAGATGGACTTGTAATGCTGGCTTATGCCGCATCCGGTGGAGCGCTTTCCGATAGTCGCATTGAAACCCAAATGATGCAGGCATCTAGAACAGATGCCTACCTCCCTGAAGAGCCGGTGGTTATTGCTCAAGGGACAAATCCGAAAATCTGCTGGAGTGAAAGCGGTTTTCATTTGGCTATTGTAAGGAATGATTCAATTCTGGTTTATCATTCAGATGCCAGTGGGTTTTGGAATGTTGCCGAGTTTGAAACCTTTGCTGCGGGCGGCCCCGTTCGGGATCTGGATATTCTTGGAGTTCCTGAGTTTACCACCGGCGATGATGTTTTTCTCAGTGTAGATGTTCAGCCCAATGAGGTTCCGGAAAACCTGATGGTTAAGTATGCCTCTCACAGCGCCACTGGCTGGAGTCTTCTTGAATCGTTGGACCTTGTACCATCAATGACTAACAGCCAATTGGCTCTTGATACCGGTAGTTCTTTTCCTACGGCCAAATTGTTTTTTCTGGGTGGTGAGGAGGAAGGCGTTTTAAATCTGATGCAGTCGGTTTTCGATATTGATTCGGGTTGGTCCGTTCCTGCACTTGTTTATAATAATAGCGGAATGCCGTCACCCATCATGAACAAGTTTGATGTCGCCACTGATTTAAGCGGCGGGATTTATTTACTGGGATTAGGCCCTCAACCCACCTGCCCTTGCGGAAGCATTCATCTTCACAGTTTTCATCCGGTTGTTCAGGAATGGACGGCCCAAAACATGACCGCAAATCATGCCCATTACGATTGGCCAAAATCGCCCAATATTGTCGCCACCGAAACAGGCAGGCAGTATGCTTTCTGGTCACAGTTAGCCACGAATCATGATTTTACACCATTGAAAAAAACCCTGGAATATTGGGTCAAGGTGAACGGGGAATGGGTCTATGCCGGGGATTTTTTGAATGATTATTACCATGGTCGCCCCATTGGAACCCAGGTAGCGTTATCTATCGATCCGTATGAAAACCCGGTTCTGGCCTGGACCCAGCTCGATTCCATTAATGGACAGCCTCAACCTGAGCAGGTTTGGGTTGCCCGACGAATGGGTACGGCGTCGGAACCTCAGCCGGGAATCCCCATTCCTCTGCTGAATGTTTCTGTCTGGCCAAACCCTTTTAACCCGCAGACTACGATTTTCTTTTCTTTGGAAGAGCCTCAATTGGTGAAGTTGGATGTTTATGATGCCAGGGGCAGGCGAGTGGTCACATTGCTGGATAGATATGCCGAAGCTGGACCAACTGAAACAGTTTGGAATGGCAGGAACAGCTCAGGCCGGAGTGTTTCCAGTGGTGTGTATTTTGTTCGTTTGGGAATTAAGGGTGAAACAAGGGTGAAGAAAGTAGTCTTGGCTGAATAGGTTCAGCCAGAATCATACTTTGATAAAAATCCGTCGGGCAAACAGAATCCAAAGTAGGCCCAGCCAGAACAAAACAAAAACCAGAGCGAAGGCAAGGGACCCATTAACGGGTCCGGCCCAGGATACAAAATATTCTGAATATATATGGTGTTTGAGGCTGGTGCTGTTTCCGTCCTGCCCTTTGATTCGAACCAAAACCAGCAGTCGAGCTAAAACTCCCGATCCCACAAAAACCACCAGAGCGTTGCTACCAAAAACTACGGCGGGTTTGCTCCAGCGTGACCATTTTTTAACATCAACAATCCAAATACAAAAAGCCAGAGTGAGCATAGCCAGACCGTTGGTCAAAACAACGTAACTGGTGGTCCACAACTGTTTGTTGATGGGCTCAAAATAATGCAGGCCCTGTCCGGTCACTGCCAAGCCCAAACCTCCGAGGGCCAGGGTCTTGATTTTTGAACTCAGGTTTGCCTTACGATTCAAAAATTCGCCAACAAAATAGCCAGAAATGGTTGTGACTGTGGCGTTTAGTGTGGACCATAGTCCCTCTGGGTCGAAAGCTATGCCGGTTCCTGCGTAGAGGTGGGTTTCCCCGGGAAATTGCAGGTCCAGCCAACGGGCAAAGTTATTGCTGAGGGCAAAACTGCCGTCAGCCCAGCCACTCAAAAGGGGAAGGCGCATTCCCAGCTCATAGGTCAGGATCAGAGAAAGAACTAGTATTGATTTATTTTTTGCCGAGGGTAGCAAGATCACTGCCATGGCAGCCAGAAAATAACAAACTCCTATGCGCTGCAAGACTCCCCACAGACGGAAGGAATTAAAAAAATCCTGACCTCCAATGAAGGGGAAACCGTTGAGAAAAAGTCCCAAAAAGAAAATTACAATTGCCCGGGTGAAAGCTTTTTTCAAAAGGTCATTTTGATCTTGGCCGGTTGAAATCCTTTTGCGGAAACTCAAAGACAGAGACACACCAACAATGAAGAGAAAGAATGGAAAAATAAGGTCAGTTGGTGTCCACCCGTGCCAGTTGGCATGGCGCAACGGAGCATAAATGTGAGACCAACTGCCTGGGTTGTTCACCAATATCATCATGGCTATGGTGAGACCCCGAAAAACATCCAGGGAAATCAGGCGTTTGGGCATGGGGCTCCTGACTGAAGGACTTAAGGAGCCCCATTAAATCACATTTTTTTCATCCCCACCACAGGTGTTGCGAAATCTTCAGGACTCTTTTTAAAGGATGTTGAGTTTTCAGTTGATGAAAAATAAAAAACTCGTCCTTCATACACCACCGTGGGCGAATTCACATCCGGCTGAAACCGCATCTGACTGACAGGGTCGGTTACTTTGCCAATAAATTTCCAGGCTGTTTTCTGGAAATTAACCAGTGCTTTTTCATCAGATAAATAATAGGTTTCCCAATTAACAAAAACCCGGTGTTCGGCATCGAGTTGGGCATTTTTTTTAGGGTTAACCACACACTTAACCGTCAGTCCAAGTTCGTTGAGAAAGATTTCTGGACCTTGCACGAAGATCCGGGCACAAGGAGTTCAACAAAACCCAATGGGCAAATTGTTAACAAACACAGGCATCATTTTGGGATTGAGGGGAACTTTACGAACCGGGCAGCGATCATTCAGGGTTACTTGATCACTCTCATAGTATCTAACTTTGGGGAATGAATCAGCTGGGGCCACAAATTCGCCCAGAACCATGTTTTTTTGTTCGGGTTGGGCTGCGGTCGGTAGGGTGGCGGACAGAGCAATTAGAAGACCGAGTAACAATATCCAGATTCGTTGGCTAAGAATCATGGCAAACCTTTCGGAGAGTGAAACTAATAGCGAGTGAAAGGATACAAGAGGGGGCCTGGTTTTGTTCCTGATTCTGATCTTTTCTTTCCGGTTTTTAATTAATAAAGTAACTTCGATAGGCATTCAAACCACAGAAGGCAGCTATGATTGATTCTCATTGCCATTTAAACATGCCACCGTTAAATCGAGATATCTCTGGTGTTCTGGCCCGGGCTCAAAAGCGAAGGGTTCATCAGGTTATCGTTCCGGCATACGATTCAAAGTCCTGGAGTGAAGTTCAGCAGCTTGTCTGCCGGGAGGGCCTTTTTGGGGCCTTGGGAATTCACCCTTGGGTGGCCGACGGCCTGAATTGCGAAAAATTGAAAATAGATTTGGCTGCCGCGGTATCTCTCGGCAGAAAAAACATCGTGGCCATTGGAGAAATTGGTCTGGATACAAAAGTGAAATCCCCCGATCTGTCTTGCCAGTTATCAATCCTGGAGGCCCAACTGGAATTGGCGGTCGATCTCGATTTGCCGGTGATTTTACATTGCCGGGGAGCTTTTCACGAGTTGTTTACTGCTCTGAATCGTTTCGATGGGGCCGTTCGCGGAGTTATTCATGCTTTTACCCGTGGCCCGGAATTGGTTCAACGTTTCCATGCGGCCGGCTTGTATTTTGGCCTGGGCGGTGGGATTACCCGGGAGAGCGCCCGTCAGGTTCATCGTTCGGCCAGAGTCATTCCGCTGGATAAAATTTTATTGGAAACTGACGCTCCATCCATAGGGTTGCAGGGAGTTCGGCCAGAGGAGGCTGAACCCGGTCATGTGGCCCAAATTGCCGAGGTTTTGGCCAATTTGCGTGATGTTTCGGTTCAGGATATTGACGATTCCACCACAGAAAACACTCGTCGTCTTTTTTCACTGCCTGGTTAAAAGTCTCTGACTTTTAAAAAAAACAAATAATCCACAACCAAAGGTTCTCATTTTCCGGAAAAAGCTGTAAGTTTGCATGAATAAATTCTGCGCCCCACGGGTATACGCGTGCTGGCTATGCGATCAGTCATCCAGTCCAATGTTCAGTCCTCTGTCAGGAGTGTGAATAATGTCCAATCAATTCGACGGCAATGATCAGGGACCGGAAATTCCTGAGTTTAAATTGCCTAACGTCAATTTTGGTAAACTCAAAATTTTATTGCCGGTGGTAATATTAGTGATTTTGGGTTTGACCAGTTTTTACACCATCAACCCCGAAGAAACCGGTCTGGTTCTGCGCTTTGGCAAGTATGTCAACGAAGTCAGCCCTGGTTTGCACTTCAAAATTCCCTTTGGCGTGGATCGTGTGAAAAAAGTAGCGATTCAGCGTCAGCACAAAGCTGAATTTGGTTTCCGAACCACCAGCGCGGGGGTCAACAGCCAGTATTCGACCAAGCCTTATCGCGAAGAAGCAAACATGCTGACCGGCGATTTGAACGCGGCCATGGTTGAATGGGTGGTTCAGTACCGAATTACTGATCCTTACAAGCATGAGTTTAAGGTTCGCAACGTAGATGAAACCTTCCGTGACATGAGTGAAGCTATCATGCGTGCCGTAGTTGGTGACCGCACAGTGAACGAAGTTCTGACTGTGGGGCGTGCCGAGGTGGCCCATGAAGTGGAGAAAGAGCTGCAGACTCTTTGCGATATTTACGAAACGGGCATTACAGTGGATCAGGTTGTGCTGCAGGATGTGAATCCGCCTGACCCTGTGAAACCATCGTTTAACGCAGTGAACGAAGCCCAACAGGCCAAAGAAACTCTGATCAACCAGGCCCAGTCGGAATACAACCGGGAAATCCCCAAGGCTAAAGGTGCTGCTTTGCAGACTATCCAGGAAGCTGAAGGTTATGCTCTGGATCGTGTTAACCGTGCTCAGGGTGATGCCACTTTGTTCAACTCCATTTACTCAGCCTACCGTCTTGCTCCAGAGGTGACCCGTACTCGCATGTACCTTGAGACCATGAACGAAGTGCTGCCCCGGGTGGAAGACAAAATTATCGTCGACGACGACATCAAAGGAATTTTACCTTTGCTTAACTTGAACAACGCCCAGGGAGGTAAGTAACATGAACAAGCTTCTTATTCCCCTGGCAATAGTTGTCGCCCTGCTGGCGTTCAACTCCATGTACGAAGTGAAAGAAACCGACCAGGTCATCATCACTCAGTTTGGTGAGCCTGTAGGCGATCCGGTTTTCGAACCTGGCTTGCATTTTAAAATTCCCTTCATTCAGGACGTACACCGTTTCGACAAGCGCTTCCTCGAATGGGATGGCGATCCAAACCAGTTGCCTACCCGTGACAAGCGATTCATCTGGGTAAATAACTATGCCCGCTGGCGCATTACCGACCCTTTGAAGTTCTTCCAGCGTTTGCACAATGAGCGCGGTGCTCAGACTCGACTGGATGATATCATTGACGGTGAAACCCGCAACGCCATCGCCAAGTACGACCTTGTGGAGCTGGTACGTATTACCAATCGTCAGCCTGATGCCAACGAAGACGATAGCCGGGAAAAACCGGTGGTTCTGGATTCGATCAAAACCGGTCGTATGGTCATTCAGAAGGAAATTCTGGCCAAATCGCAGTCTCGTACCAGCGATCTGGGTATTGAAATTCTGGATGTTGAATTCAAGCGCATTAACTACGTGAACGAAGTGCAGCGCAAGGTGTACGAGCGTATGATCGCCGAACGCCAGCGCATTGCCGACCGTTTCCGCAGTGAGGGTGAAGGTGAAGCCTTCCGCATTCGGGGTGAAAAAGACCGCGAATTGCTGCGGATTCGTTCCGAGGCTTACCGTACAGCCCAGGAAATTAAAGGTAAGGCTGATGCCCAGGCTATTGGCATTTATGCCGGTGCATATAATACATCTGCCGACACCCGTTCGTTCTATGAGTTTTTGAAGACCATGGAATCGTACAAGACCAGTTTGGACAATAACAGTTCACTGGTTCTTTCGACCGAGTCCGATTTCTATCGTTACCTGAAGGGTAATGACGGGAAGTAAAAGTAATATCAGGAGCCGGGCTGTCTTTCGGGGCGGCCCGGTTTTTGGTGGAAAGACTGGCATTCTGTGATGGATTTTTCATTCAGTCGAAGTGCAAAAAGTGCTCCCTGGGGAGCACTTTTTCATGCATGGTGGTTAGTATTGGTTATTGGAATGGTTGCGGGGGCAACCGTTTCTCTGGCGCAGGATGACATATCTCGTCTATCTCAAAAATTTGAAAAACAAACCATAGATGACCGCCGCTGGTTCCACGAAAATCCGGAACTGAGCAACCGGGAATTTGAAACTCAGGCATATTTGCGTAAAACCCTGTTGGAAATTCCTGGTGTGGTACTTATTGAGGGCAACTGGGGCACCGGTTTGGTGGCCGAACTCAAAGGCGACCTGCCCGGACCACGCATTGCCTGGCGTGCCGACACCGATGGTCTGCCCATTACCGAAGATACGGATCTGCCCTTCAAATCCACCCGACGCGATACCCTCAAAGGCGGGCGTGAGACGGGTGTCATGCATGCCTGTGGGCACGACCTGCATATGAGCATTGCCTTGGGAGCCATCCGTATTCTCTCGGCCAAGCGACATGAAATGCCCGGCACTCTAATGATAATTTTCCAGCCCGCCGAAGAAACAGGCGACGGAGCCCATGACATGCTGGCTGCCGGCTTGTTTGACGATGGAAGGAAGCCTCGCTGTGTTATGGCTTTTCACGATCACCCGACCATTGCCTACGGACAGGCGGGAAGTTGTTCCGGTTGGTCGACCGCCAATGTGGATGGCTTTCGTTTAACAGTTAAGGGCCTGGGCGGCCATGGTGCTTATCCTCATCGCAGCATTGATCCGGTAACTCTGGCTGCAAAAATGGTTTTGGCATTCAACGATATTGTCTCCAGGGAAATAGACGTCAACCATCATGCAGTCATTTCGGTGGGGAAAATTGAAGGCGGCACAAAAAATAATGTTATTCCCAATGAAGTGAAAATATCGGCAACGGTTCGGACCCATGACGAAGAAACCCGCGAGGCTGTGCGAGACAAAATTATACGCACGGTGCAAGGTTTGGCTGAGTCGGTGGGTGCTCCAGAACCCGAGTTGGAATATTACTTTGGTACTCCATCGGGTTATAATGATCCGGCATTGGTGAGGCAGGTGCGTGAAGTGTTCCGCCGTGTGCTGGGTCCGGAAAACGATATTACTTATCAGCCCGGCATGGGTGGCGAAGATTTTTCGCGGTATGGAAAAATTGTTCCAGCGTTCCAGTTCCGATTGGGTGTTGCGCCTCCTGGACTGGAGAATTCCATGTCGTTACACAGCCCTCAGTTTAATGCTGATGAGCGTGCAGTGCCTTTGGGAATGCGATTGGTGGCTGAAGTTTTGTGGGATCAGTTGAATCGGTGAAACAACCTGGGCAGGATACCTGGTTTATCCTATTACCAAAATTGGGTTTTGTACGAATTTTAGATATTTGAATATTCAACCAAAAAGTGTCACCCGAGAAGGTGACATTCCAAAATGATCAATTTGGCTTAATCTAATGAAAGCTACGGCTGAATCCCATTCTTCCGCAACCAATCATAAGCCATCTGAAAAATATCGGTACTGGTGCGCAGGCCTAATTTTTTCTTAATGTGTGACCGGTGTACTTCAACCGTGCGTGGGCTAATGTTCATTATGTTGGCAATTTCAGAAATTTCTTTTCCCTGTCCGGTTAACTGAAACAGTTCCAGTTCCCGGTTGCTCAGCACATCTACAGGGTTGGAGCCCGTGACGGCTTTTCCAGCACCCAATTGTTCCACTGTGGCCTGAGTCATGGTATCGCTGAGATATGTTTTGCCGGTCATGACGCAACGAATGGCTTCAAGGATTTTCTCGGTGCCTTCCTGCTTCATGATGTAACCCTTGGCACCGGCTTTCAGGCAGCGAATAGCGTAGGTGTATTCGTCGTGCATGGATACAGCCAGAATCATGGTTTTTGGATAGTTTTTACTGATGTCCTTAATCAGGTTCATGCCGTTACTGTTTTTTAGACTGATGTCGACTAAAACCAGATCGGGATTTTCCTGAGTAATAATGTCCAGGGCACTGACCTGATCTTCAGCTTCGCCACAAACTTCCAAATCAGATTCCATCTGAATTAAGGCACTGATTCCTGACCGAACAAGTGGATGGTCATCAACAATGAGCAGACGCGTGGTTTGACTTGGGCTTTCCACTATCATCACCTATTCCTCCCGTAGTTTAAAAGTGTAATTCCTAGTTGCAGGGCTGTTGCTAAACAAGCCGGACGGAAAATTCTCCTTCCTGTCTCCCAACGAATCCATAGCCTAACCTTGCTGGTACCCCTTTGTCAATTAAGGAGAACCCTTAATTCCTCTTTCCAGAAAGTTCAAGCTATGGTTTAACTTGTTGGTCAGTAACGAGCTTAGAGAGTCGGCAGTAAATGACAGGCCAAGTTCAGAAAAAGAAATCATAAATTTTTCATGTGATCTGGACTTTCTATATCCTGGTTCGCGCGGGGGATGCTTCAAAAACCGACTAACCAGGAATGAGTCATGATCTACCAAAAGCGTGGTGCTGTAGTAAAGCAACCCTTTGGTTCGGTACACACAAGATCCTCCGATTTTCCTGTCACCGATGACCAGGTCGGAGACTCCACGTTGAACAACACCGGAAATTCCGCATTGATTCAAGTTGTCGATTAGCCAATGGCTGACGGCGGAAAAGGCAGTTTTAATGCCTCCGATTCCAGGCAATGGAAGAGCAATGGATACTATTAAATTCCCCGGATCCAGAACCACACTGCAGCCACCGCCAGGTCGCTTGTATAAAGTGATTTTATCTGCAGCAATATTTTGGGTGTGCAGTTCCAGATCCTGTTTACCACCCCGCCCAATAACCACCGAAACATCATCCCATTGATAAACACGCACCCGACTGATCTGGTCAGTCTGGGTGCGTGCCATCATTTCATCGTCGAAGTCGTATGGAACGGTTACCAGATCACTCACCGGATTTTACGCGGTGGGTTAATGTGTACAGCTTCACCAGCTGCCACTTCGGCAGCTTCCATTAACGCTTCCGAAAGAGTGGGATGCGGATGAATGGTAACCATAATGTCTTCCAGAGTAGCACCCATTTCAATAGCCAAGGTTCCTTCGGCAATAAGTTCGCTGGCCATGGGACCAACAATGCCCACACCTAAAATCAGGTCAGTTTCCGGATCGGCAATGACCTTGACCAGCCCATCTGTGCGGCCCAAAGTGCGGGCCCGGCCCAAAGCGGAAAGGGGAAATTTGCCAACGTTGACTTCAATGCCCTGTTCTTCTGCCTCGCGCTCGGTCACTCCGCTCCAGGCAATTTCCGGGTCGGTAACGACAACCGCGGGAATGGCCCGGTTGTCCATCTCGGCATCGCCGCTGGCAATTACTTCGGCAGCTACTTTTCCTTCACGACTGGCTTTGTGGGCCAGCATGGGACCTTGTGCCGCGTCCCCAATGGCAAAAATATTACTTTCGGAGGTGCGGCAGGTCTTGTCTTTAATGATGAAACCATGGTCGTCGGTTTCAATTTTTGTATTGCTCAGGCCAATGTCGTCGGTATTGGGACGGCGGCCAATGGCAACCAGAACCTGGTCGTAATGCTTGCTGACAGTTTTTCCCTGATGGTCAATGTCCACATCGAAACCACCGCTGGGGACTTCTTTGATTTCGAGAACTTTTGACTCAGTCATTATTTCTTCGAGACGACCGGTGACTTGCTTGACCATTACATCAACCAGATCATGGTCTGCGCCCATGAGCAGGCGGGGGAAAAACTCAACCACCGAAACGGCACTGCCAAGTCCTTGGTATACTAAACCCATTTCCAGTCCGATATAGCCGCCGCCTACAACCAGCAGACTTTCCGGAATCCGGGGCAGGCGCAAGGCATCGGCACTGCTCCAAACAGAATCCACAATGCCTTTGGGCAGATGATTCAAACTGCTGCCGGTGGCAATGATAGCTTCTTCAAAATCCACACCGCTGACTTCGCCGCCCTCTATGTCCAGACTGGTGGCCGAAGTGAAGCGGGCGTGGCCTTCAATTACCGTAACGTCGCGGCGTTTAAGCAGGCCTTTGATACCATCGGACAAGCCTTGAACCACATCGTCGGTCCAGGCACGCAAACGCACCGGGTCTACTTCCATGCCAGTGAACTTCATACCAAATTGCTCAGCATCCAGGGCGGCTTCCTTAATTTCCACCGCATTAATAAGCGCTTTGGAAGGAATGCAGCCTTCAAGCAGACAGGTACCACCGGGACGATTTCGTTTTTCAATGAGGATTACGTCTTTGCCCAAATCAGCCAGGCGTAAAGCAGCAATGTAACCACCGGGGCCACTGCCAATAACCACCACTTGAGTTTCTTCTCTGAGACTTCCCATCACCATGATTCAATTCTCCTTTGATCGCATCGGATCAAGTTTCAAGCAACAGCAGATTGGGGTCCGAAAGCTGACGCACCAGTTCGCCCACAAAGCGAGCGGCATCGGCACCATCGGCAATTCGATGGTCGAAGGCCAGGGTTAAAGGCAGAATTTTACGAATGACAATTTCGCCATTTCGCACCACAGGTTTTTCCTGCACTTTGCCCATGCCCAGAATGGCCACTTCGGGATAGTTGATGGTGGGCAGCATGGCCGTTCCGCCAAGAGGGCCCACGTTTGTAATGGTGAAAGTTCCTCCGCGCATATCTTCAGGTGGCAACTTGCCTTCCCGGGCCAGAGTGGCCTTTTCGAAGATGTCGTCGGAAATCTGCACGATGCTTTTGCTGCCGGTGTTTTTGACCACGGGCACAACCAGTCCGCGGCCGGTGTCGGCAGCAAACCCAATGTTGTAGAACTTCTTGTAAATGATTTCTTCCTTGAACGGATCCAGGCTGGCATTAAAAGCCGGGGCTGCCCGCAGACCGGCAGTCACGGCTTTAACCACAAAGGACATTAAAGTCAGGCGTCCACCACTGCTACCACTGCGACGTTCGCGTTCCTTAACCCGGAAGGCTTCCAGCTCAGTAACGTCGGCTTCATCCATGTGGGCCACGTGAGGAACCAGGGTCATGCTGGTAACCATCTTGCGTGCCACTTTGCGACGGATGGAGCGCAGTTGTTCAATTTCCACGGGTCCATCGCTGGAAAAATCGGGCAGGGGTTCCAGTTCCAGGAATGGAATGGTGGCTGATGCGTGGGCCGCGAACTCGGCAAAGGCGGTATCATCTTTAACTTGGCTGGCGGGTACATGGTCCGCAGCGTCAGAAGTTGCAGCAGCCGGAGCAATCAGGCCATTATCAGCAAACCGGTGAATATCGTCAGGAGTGACCCGGCCACCGGGCCCAGAGGGAGTGACCAGATTAATATCCACTTTTAGTTTCCGGGCCAAACGCCGGGTCGCCGGAGCAGCAGGAACAGGACGACGCACACCAGGTTGGGCAGCCGGGGCAGTTGTCGTCGCAGCCACTGGAGGGGCCGCTTTATGGGGCTCGGCAAAAGTCTGGGCAGCAGCTTTGTCTTCAGATTTCTGATCACCAGTGTTGTCACCAGAGCCATCATCAATAACTACCACCACATCGCCCACATTAACAATGTCGCCAACCTTACCTTTGAGGGCAGAAATTTTCCCGCCTTTTGGTGAAGGAATTGTTACGGCCGCTTTGTCGGTTTCCACATCCATTAAGGGTTCGTCTTCGACGATTTCGCCGCCTTCTTCAACGTACCACTTAAGGATTTCCCCTTCGGCGATGCCTTCGCCCAAATCTGGCAGAATGAATTCAAACACGATTCCAGCTCCTTGGCCGATTTTTAAAAGTCGAGAGTTTCTTCAATGCCGCGCACCACTTTTCCCACAGTGGGTATGTAGCTTTTTTCACGTCCGAAGTATGGGGTGACCACATCGTATCCGGTCAGACGTTTGACCGGGGCTTCGAGATAGAGCAAAGCCTTGTCGTTTATGCGCGCCACAATTTCCGATGATACACCGTATGTGCGCGGGGCTTCCTGAACCACAACACAACGGCCGGTTTTGGTCACCGATTCCACAACGGTATTGCCATCAAGAGGCGAAATACTCAGCAGGTCGATTATCTCGATGCTGGTGCCTCGTTCTTTTTCCACCTGGGCGGCAGCTTTCAGGGTTTGGCGCATCATGGCGCCCCAGCTGACGAGGGTCAGATCGGTGCCTTCCTGCACAACCTGCGCCTTGCCCAAAGGCATAATTTCTTCAGCCTCGGGCACTTCTTCACGGAAGGCGCGATACGAATGTTTGGGTTCCATGAAGACCACCGGATCCGGGTCCCGAATGGCAGCCACCAGCAAAGCCCGGGCATTACGCGGGCTGCTTGGTGTGACCACTTTGGAACCAGGCAAATGAGCGTATGTAGCTTCACGGCTTTCGCTATGATGTTCCAGGGCACGCACTCCACCACCAAAAGGCATACGAATGACCATGGGCAAAGTAACCTGACCGTGAGTGCGTGCGCGCATACGGGTGGCATGGGCTTCGAACTGTCCCATCATCAGATAACTGAATCCTGAAAACTGCATTTCGCAGACGGGACGCAAACCAGCCATGGCCATGCCAATGCTGGTGCCAATAATTCCCGACTCGGCCAGAGGTGTATCGATGACCCGGTCGTTGCCGTATTCATCCAGAAGGCCGTCAGTTAAACGAAAAACACCACCATCCTGAGCCACATCCTGCCCGAGAACCAGCACGCTCTTGTCGTTTGCCATTTCCTGCTTGAGGGCCAGGTTGATAGCCTGCACCATATTGAGCTTAGCCATTGCCGCCCTCCAACTTCACATTTTCCAGATATTCCTGGTGTTGTTCATTAATTTCGTCGTGCTCGGTGCCGTAAACGTGGTCGAAAGGAGCATCCATTTTGAAGTCATCACGGGCTTCGAATTCCTTGATGGTTTTTTCCACTTCGGCTTTTAATTCGGCGGCCAGTTTTTCTTCTTTTGCGTCGTCCCAAATTCCTTTGGCGCGCAGGTATTTGTCGAAGCGAATGAGAGGTTCCAGCAACCAGGCGGCTTCTTCCTCTTCTTTGCCCCTGTATTTGGTGGGATCGTCGGCCGTGGTATGCATCATTAAACGGTAGGTCACTGCTTCAATGAGAGTGGGGCCTTCGCCGTTGCGCGCCCGTTCAAGGGCTTCGCTAATGGCTACATGCACTGCCAGCGGGTCGTTACCGTCTACCTGAATGCCAGGCATGCCATAAGCAATGGCCTTTTGGGCGATGGTGGCACTGGGTGTTTGGTGGGCCCGGGGAATGGAGATGGCCCACTGGTTATTCTGAACCACAAATACGGCAGGCGCTTTCCAGACGGCGGCAAAGTTGAGGCCTTCGTGGAAGTCGCCTTCGCTGGTTCCGCCATCACCAATGAAGGCAACTGCAGCGGCATCTTCACCTTTGTATTTGGCAGCATAAGCCAGGCCGGCGGCGTGCGTAATTTGACAGCCGATGACCACACTTATTGGCAATAGGCGCAGGTCGTCACTGGGCAGAATGTTGCCCTCTTCCCAGCCGTTGTAATAATAAAGGGTGTTGGCCAACGGTTCGCCGCGAACAAGACGCCCGCCCAGTTCCCGAAAGGCACCGGCAAACCAGTCATTTTTCTGCATGGCCATGGCAATGGGAATGCTGATGGCTTCCTGGCCCGTATTGGGCGGAAAAGTGCCCAGTCGGCCCTGACGCTGCAATTTGAGCATGCGTTCGTCCAGCTCGCGGGTCAGGCGCATCCAGCGCAGCATTTCCAGCAGGGTTTTGTCGTCCAGCTTGGGGTCCAACTTGGTATCGACCTTGCCGTTCTTGTCGAGAACCTGTAGGTAGGATACCGAAAATTTGGCAACCTGTTTATTCGGCATAGCCGAGTTCCTTTGTTTTATTGAGTGATTCGCAGACAAACACCGACCGGGAAACCCTTAAATTTTTCAGAGAGCATCCTGGACGGTTTGGGCCTAAAAAAATGGGCAAAATGTGGAAAATGCCTCAAAAGAAGACAAATTTCATCGCCCAATATATTCTGTCCACATTATAGCGAAAATGCCTTAAAAAGCAACCCTGACAAATGAAACTGGCCCTTGGGGGTTTAGGGCCTTAGTTTGGGAGTAAGCAGATCAAATAACCGGAACCCACCAGGAGGATTTTCCATGATGAACGAAAAAATGGTTGCAGCGTTGAATCAGCAAATCAACGAAGAGTATTATTCCAGCTACATCTATTTGGCTATGGCCGCATATCTGGACGATTCCGACCTCGACGGCATGGGGCACTGGATGCGCATGCAAGCCCAGGAAGAATACCTGCACGCCATGAAGATTTTCGATTTTATGGTGGAGCGTGGTGCCCGCATAAAGTTGAGTGCGGTGGCGGAACCTCCTTTTGAATGGGAAACTCCTTTGGCTGCTTTCGAAGCAGCCTTGGATCATGAGCGCTACATGACTGACAATATTAATAAGCTGGTCGATTTGGCCATCAGCGAGCGGGATCATGCAACCAACAACATAATGCAATGGTATGTTTCCGAGCAGGTGGAAGAAGAAGCTAACGTTGAAGGCATCGTCAAAAAAATGAAGATGATGGGTGACAGCGGTCAGGGGCTGTTCCTGATGGACCGGGAACTGGCTTCGCGGCCGGTTCCTACTATTGTGGCAGATGGTCAGTAATTTTTTTGGGTGGAAGTGAAAATGCCCGGTCTTATGGCCGGGCATTTTTTATGCAATACGATTGAGACTGTGATATCATCCTCCCGGTTATATGGAATTCAGTGTATTTTTTTGAATTTTGTTTGTCAGGGGGGATTGAATCATGCGCAACCTGTTTATTATTGTATTGATGATTGCTGTTGTCGGATCGGCTGCAGCAAATGATTTGGGCAACATCGCCAGGGACGAAAAAACAAATGATCCGTTGGCCTGAACCCCGGCACTCCCGGTGGTCGGCAAGGTGGCGAAGACATGGCCACAGCTTTGGTCATTTTGGAATTTCCTTTTAGTGACACCGGAAATACCACAGATAATTTGGACGACTATAGTGCCGATTGTCCTTACACCGGCTCCACCAGCCCCGATGTTGTTTATTCATTTACTCCTGATGCAGACCAACAGATCACTATCGATTTATGTGGCTCAACCTATGATACCAAAACATTCGTCATGAATTCTGATCTGGAAATTCTGGCGTGCAATGATGACGCGTATTTTCAAGGGAACCCATGTGGCACGTATGTCTCGGCTATAGAGGATTTTAGTGTCCTTGGAGGAACCACTTATTTCATCGTGATTGATGGTTACGGTGGAGACTCAGGCGACTATATTCTCGAAATGTACGAATTTATTCCGCCTGTTCCTTGTATCCTTGATATTGACGATGACGAAGGCGAACCTGAATTGGTTGATGGGTACCTGGATGCCTGGAATGGTGGCTGCAACAGTCCCGATTTCGGTACTCCCTTTCAGAGCCTGCTTGCTGACGGAAACGGCAATCGGACTTTCGGTGGTCAGTCTGGCTGGTACGATTCTTTTATCGACACCGACTGGATCATTGTCCTCATGGGTGAGTATGGATTGATTGAATGGACTGTTATAGCTGAACAAGAGACCAGAATTTTTCTGCTTGGTCCCCAAGATTGCGTTGACGTTGGTATTGTTGAGAGTATTTGGCTCGACCCTTGTGAGCCTGCCACGATGTCCATTCAGGGTTCGCCCGGCGAATTGATCTGGTTGTGGGTGGGCCCCGCCGAGTTTGCTCCTCCGGCAGGATTTGAAGGCCATGAGTATAATTACTTGTGCACTTTTACCGGGTTGTATCCGGAGGGCTGTGCTACTGATGAAATCAGTTTTGGGGGAATCAAAAGCCTGTACCGTTAATCAGATCTGGTCACCAACAGGTGCGCTCAACCCATAATCCTCTCCATCTGTCGAACAGTCTCCAGGTCGACAGCAGATCCCTGTTCCCTCAGCTTATTAATAATTGCTTCCAGAAACTCCCGGGGCTTTTCTTCAAACAACCGCATTTTCCCCGTCCAGCTGTCCGGTTTCACCCGAAACACACCCGTTTCACCCAAGACTTTCTTATATATTTTATCCTCAGGATCAATTTTCCGAAAAGTACCGGGATCCTGGTGTTTTTCCATCAGAGCCTGAAGAGCGAGGGCTTTTTCCGTTACATCCTGAACCACAAACGCCGTTCCCCGAATTTCCACAGACTTAAAAAGCTGTGTTGCCGGACAGGCATACAAGGGCCCTGTCCAGTTGGAAGGAATGTAGCTCAACTCCCAGGCCATGGTGAATCCCACTTTGGGCGACTGACTGAATACCTCGAATTTTTCACCAGCCAAAGCACCATGGAAATAAATGGCATCATTCAGGGCCACAAAATTCAAAGCCACGCTGCGCGGATATCCGTCGTCAGTGTACAGGGCCAAATATCCGACTTGAGATTTGTGGGCCACTTCCAGAAAAAACTGGTCATCCTGATGTTGGAATTGGTCTCTTCTCATTGTTTCATGCTCCTAAAAAAAATGAAGGCCACTCAATGTGAGCAGCCTCCATATTCTACTGATTATCGGCAACTGCCGAAACCTTTATTTCACAGGCTTGAGCTTCAGGCCCTTGCTGCTAAATACAATATTGGGTTCCATGTTGGAGTCGGCGCTCATCATGTTAGTGGAATCAATGGCCCAAATGCTGGTGCGGCCTTCAACTGTAGGAGCGTTGCTCTCAACAATGTCACCGGGAACGGTGATTTTCATGCTGATGTCGATCTCACCCATGGCACCCATCAGTTTGCCCATAAGTTCCATTTGTTTCTGCATTTTGGCAGGATCCATGTCGTCCATGGAGTCGACAGTTTCTTCTTCGGCTTCCTCTTCTTCAACCTCGAGGGCGGGCCAATCGTATTCATGGGGACGCAAGACGTAGTTTCCATCGCCGTTGTCGAGAATGGCCATACCCTGATCTTCGCCGCCCATAACTTCACGCAGGGCAAAGCTGAGGCTTTCCAGGGTTTTGAATTCCATGGAGATATTGAGGGTTTCACGACCTTCGACAATATCTTTTTTGAATTCCTTCAATTTTACATCATGGCCTTTGAGCGATTTCTTAAGCTCTTTTTTATCCATGTCCATAATCTCAGTGATTTCGCCGATATCGTCGTCCATGTCTCCAGTGCCCATTTCAGCTATGGCATCGGTCAGAACCTTACTCAAAGACAGGGTCATGTCCATGGTTCCGGAGCCATCTTTTTTGATGGTGGTGTCCATGTGCATCTGCACACAGCCGGTCAGCATGGCAGCCAGGGCAACCATCAGCAGTAAAGTAATAATCCGTTTCATGTTTTCCTCCATTTACAGACCGCCAACAGCGGTCTTATGTGATCTGGTGACGACCTGATGCCGATTCCCGGGTTGATCGTTCGTTCTGGGCAAACGCTCAGGAACGAAATTAGTTTCTTATGCGTTGGTAAACATGACATCTTAGCAATCGACAAGCCAGCATTAAATTTACCCGTGAAAAAGAAAAACCTCTCTATTTTGCTCTGCCCCTTGCCCCTTGGAGAAATTCGTGCTAATCAAAGAGTGAATCACAAACGACCCGGAACCCGCTTGGAAAGGCACCAGCGCCCATGGCAAATTCTCCCACCAAACCAGCATGTTTTAAAGCGTACGATATTCGGGGCAAAGTTCCCGGGGAACTGGATCAGGACCTGGCCTATCGGGTGGGGTTATCAATGGCCCGTTTTTTGGATGGGAAAAAATTCATTGTCGGCAGAGATTGCCGCCTATCCAGCCAGGGTCTTTGTGAATCGCTGGCCCGGGGTTTGACCGACGCAGGGGCCGATGTCATGGACATTGGGGTGTGCGGAACCGAGATGGTTTATTACGCCACGTTTGCCCATAAAATGGATGGTGGCGTAATGGTTACTGCCAGCCACAACCCTATGGACCACAATGGAATGAAGCTGGTTAAAGAAGACGCCAAACCCATCAGCGGAGACAGTGGGCTGGATGAAATCGGAGCCCAGGCTCTGGAATGTGATCTGGAATTGACGGAAAAACCGGGAATAATTACCCAGGTTGATATCTTGCAGGAATTTGTTTCCTATCTGTTGGACAAAGTAGATGTTTCAACCTTAAAACCATTAAAAATTGTAGCCAACGGAGGCAACGGATGCGCCGGTCCGGTGGTGGCCGCTCTGGCCAAGCATCTGCCCTGTGAAATCATTCCCGTATTCGACAACCCGGACGGCAATTTCCCCAACGGAATACCGAATCCGCTTCTTCCCGATAACCGCAGTGCGACCATTGAGGCTGTTCGGGAGCACGGCGCAGACCTGGGCCTGGCCTGGGATGGCGATTTTGACCGCTGTTTTTTCTTTGATGAAACAGGTGACTTTATTGAAGGTTATTATCTGGTTGCCTTCCTGGCTGCAGCCAGTTTGCGCGAGCACCCGGGCAGTAAAATCGTTCACGATCCGCGCCTAACCTGGAACACGGTTGATGTAGTGGAAAAAGCCGGTGGAATTCCCATCATGAACAAAACCGGTCACGCTTTCATGAAAGAACGAATGCGGGCTGAAGACGCAGTTTATGGTGGAGAAATGAGTGCTCATCATTATTTCCGCGACTTTGCTTATTGCGACAGTGGCATGCTGCCCTGGTTGCTGGTCATCAGTGAGTTGTCACGGTCGGGCCAGAAGCTTTCGGAAATGGTGAAGGAAATGCAGGCCGCTTTTCCTGCCAGTGGTGAGATCAACCGGCGGGTTGCAAGCCCTCAGGAAACCATTGCCCGGGTGGAAAAAAAGTACAGCTCCGAAGCGGTGGCCCAGGACCGTACCGACGGCCTATCTTTGGACATGGGCGATTGGCGGTTCAACCTGCGCATGAGCAATACTGAACCGGTTATTCGTCTGAATGTGGAATCGCGTGCCGATTCCCCGTTGATGGAAGAAAAAACCCAGGAAATTCTCGCCCTTCTGGATAAATAAAGGATGACCATGATTCACAAAATCGAATCCTGGATGAAGATGGTGACCCTTTTGGTCGCCATCTTTGTTTGCGTTGGAATGATCTCCAGTTGCTCAAAAAATCTGAACCAAAACCCTTTGGATCAGAAAATGTTCTCGGTCCTGGCCCGGCATCCCGAAGGTGATTCAATTACTCAATGGTATGAAACACTGCCTGCCGGTTCTTTGGAACAGGAAGCCGCCCAATGGATTCTGTCCTGGTTGCCCCCCAGCGATCTGGCCAGCCTGGATTTGATTCTCTTGCAGGAACATGTGAATCTGGCCTGCGATACGTACCGCAAAGCCCCTTGGTTTGAAACACTTCCCCGGGAAACGTGGCTTCATTTTGTTGTGCCGCACAGGGTCAGCCAGGAGCCTTTGCAACCTTGGCGAAGTGTATTGAGGGCTGAACTGGAGGCCGTGGTCGCTCCTTACACTAACATGGAAGAAGCTGCTTTGGCGGTGAATCGATGGTGCCGCCAACAGGCAACCTACATTGCCACCAGTGGCCGGGACATGGGACCGTTGACAACCATTAAACGAGGCCTCGGTCGTTGCGAAGAAGAAATGATTCTCACCATTTGCGCCATGCGAGCCGCTGGCATTCCCGCACGAACATGTTCCACCCCGTATTGGACTTTTATCGACGACAATCATGCCTGGGTGGAAGTCTGGGCCGACGGCAATTGGTTCTATGCCGAAAGTTGTGACGATAGAAGATGCCTGAACGACGCCTGGTTCAGCGAAGCCGCCAGCCGCGCGGGTTTTGTTCGCAGCGTTGGGTATGGCGAGTTTGATCCCCATCCGGAGCCGTTATACAAAGCTGAAGATGGTGTGACCATCGTTAATTCCACTTCAGTTTATACGGATCCTTTTCTGGTGAAAGCCTCAGTGGCTGGCCACCCGGAAATTCCTGTTTACGCAAACGTTCTGAACTATGGCACCATTCGTTCCATTGCCAAAATTGATGCAACCGAAGGCTCTCATTTGGGGCCAGGTTCGTTCGTCCTGACCGCAGCTGCAGGTGATGACTCAGGCGACCTGCTTTTCCAAACTGTAACCGGCGACCCGGGGCAGGAAATTATTGTTCAGCTGGATCCTGAAACCGACCGGTACGATACAAACAGCAGTCCGGGATTTTGGCTTACTTATCCCGAAGCAGGGGCAAGGCCTCAAAGGAAAGATGTATGCGTCAGCGATGAAGTTGACCGGCATCATCGCCTGCTGGTGGCGGCCGATAAATCGGAACGCGAAAAGTTGCGGAAATTGAGTGAAGCCGAAACAACGGTTCTGGATTCACTTCCCAAGGATTTACGTTTGGCCTGGGATGATATTCTGGAAAAACCCTGCGAGAGTTTTTCACCCCACATCAGGCTTTTGAACTGGTTTCGCCAGCCAGCCGAACAGCAGGCTTTGACCTGGCTGCTGGCCGATGCCGATGATAAGGATTTGCTGGAGCTGGATGAGAGGGCCATTAGGGCTCATGTGGAGCAGAGTGTTTTTGTACGGGGTCGCTATCCGACTGAAATGCCGGATGATGTTTTTATTGAAGGAGTTTTGGCCAATCGAATTAGCCGTGAACCGGGCTGTGATTGGCGGTCAGACTTGCCTGTTGTTTCCTGGTCTGCCAATCCCGAGGCGGCCACTTTGCAAGATGTTTTACTGGAATCCTTCCATGCTGATTTTGGCAAGCCAGATCAAAAAACAGATTCCCGGTACTATGGAAATCCCATGCCCCCGCACCAAACTTACCAGTTAAAAAAAGGAACGGAAACAGACCTGAAAGTTGCCTTCGTTGGCTTGTGCCGTCGCAATGGAATGCCGGCCCGGTATCGGCACGGAACGGTGGAGTGTTGGCTGGGGCAGTGGCAGGAAGTGCAGCCGTTGGCTAAGGATGAAGTGGAAGAAGATACTTCTGCAAAACCATCCACTTCGGAAAAATCGTGGATTAATATTGAGCTCACACGCGGCGGTTTGCCATGGAATGAAGCGGAGAGCTATCGTCACTATATGGTTTCCCGACCTGGGGAAGGCCAGTTGGAATCTCCCTGGTGGGACCCCGGCCTGGGAGTGCAGGAATGGGATGAAGGCGATTATTGGTTCTGTGCAACTTTGCGCGTTCCCGGTGGAAATGCCCACGGTCGGTTGACTCGGTTTACAGTGGTTCCGGGAGAAACAACCATGGTTCGCCTCCCTGTGGATATAGATGATGCCGGGTGGGACCCTGCTACCTTGGTTGATCAGGAATTGCTGGCTGCTTTTGATGAAATCAGGGATGTAGCCATGGCCAATTTGCCTGCGGCAGGATTGTATTTTTTCTTTGAACCGGGGGAGCCGGCTACGCGAATGATACCAGCGCTTGCGCGGTTGAAAGATCGTTTGGCAGATATTGATTTGCCTGTTGTGCCGGTTCTTGCCGGGGATTCATCCAGTGTTCCGTGGCAGGAGCAATTAGCTGAGGTTGGTCTTGAGGGTTTGTTGCGTCGGTCCGGTTCCACAGTTTTGGACCAATGGCTGGCCGGAGCTGCCAATCACGGTCCGGTCATTATGTTGGTATTGCCCGAGAACAAAAACAATCAGCCGGTAATGTTACGGTCCGGTCTGGATAATGGGGTGGATTTTTCCGTGCATTTGGTTTTGGATTCTTTTTAGGAACAAATGTTGAGAACAAAACTGGAGTTAAGCCTCTTTGGACAAAGCTGAAACAAGGTAAAGACCATCATCCTAGCCGTCTTTGATTGGCAAGCAAGGATCTGCTTGGGAAGTATTCCCCCAAAAACCACATATTCATGCGGTTGATCTCCACTCGAATTTTGAGATATTCTGTACAAGATTAATAATTACCAAATATGTATGAGCAGTGCAGCAGAGATAGACTTTGCTTTAGCCTACTTATTCAAAACTCCACTCCGATCATGGGGGCTACTAAAATGCGCAAGCTAATCATTCTACTATTTCTGATCCTGATAAGCTTACCCGCTGCAGCAAAGGACCTGGACAGTAAAATCACACGCCGAATTGATACCATCGCAACAAATCTCGACCAGGTGGACCAGAATCTGGACGCGAACAACCTGAAAGAGGCAAAGTCATACCTGAAAACCGCCACCGATGAAATGGGGCGGATCATGAGTTGGTACAAAGGGAAGTTTGATGAAAACCATCCCGATTTTGTTGCCATCGATCAGCGTCTGAAGGCCACCACCGCCAAAGTTGAAAGCAGTGCCCCTGCTGCGGCCGAAGCAAAACCAGTAGCCAAACCCAAGTCTACTGGTGGAGCAAACAAGCCTCTTAATAACAAGGTGGCCAGACGGATTGAGGCCATTTCCAACAGTCTTGACCAGGTTGATTCAAATATTGGATTACAGGACCTCAAAGAGGCTAAAACATCTCTGGAAAGTGCCAAAAAAGAAATGGCCAAAATAATGGATTGGTATAAAGGGAAGTTCGATGAAAACCACCCCGACTTTGTGGCTATCGAGCGGCGCCTGGCAGCTTCCATTGACAGCATTGAAGGCGATAGTGGAATGGGTGCACAGGCTGCGGGCATGAAGAAGGATCTGGAAATAGTGATTGGGTCACTAATGGCTGCCAAGGATGACATTTATGCCACTCTGGATGAAGTTCGTCTTTTGGATTCCCGGTTTTCAAGTGCGGTATCAAATACTGAGCGGAAGGGCAACCCCGAAAGAGTCCTTTCCGCTATTTCAGATATGCGCGCCAGTGTTGAGCGCGGGCAAATTATTTACGCCGAAGCTCTGCAAACGGCAAGCGATTTTCGTCAACAGTTTAAAAGCCTGGAAACGTTACGAAATCTGGTTTCCAATGGGGGTGATGCCATTTACGCACTGGAGAGAATTGAATCCTTTGATTCAAGTTGGAACAACATAAGAGCCTACCCATTGGGCCAGTACTTGGGGGAAGCTCATTCCATGATGAACACCAGTTCAAAAGCAATTGAACGGGGAGAAAAGAATCATGATTTCCTCGGTCCAGCCATTTCAGCTGGAGAGGAAAATTTGATTACGGCCGATTGGGTTCAACAATATTCCTCAGCCCTTCTGGGAACGGCAGAGCAAACATCTGATGAAATGAAAGCCTTTGCCGAGAGCAACAAAAAACTCGAAACCGAACTGGGCACTTTGATGGTTGCTGTGGCCAAGGCAAAAGGTGTTGAATCCGATGCCAGACATCTGAAATTGTCAGGTGCCCGTTTTCCTGAAGCTACTCACAGTGGTGGCAAATGGAATGCTGTCGAAAAAACCATGACCCAGGTTTTTGAAGAGGACGCCAAAGACAAAACCGTTAAAAGGGTTGCTGTTAATTCCCCATGGGAAGAACGCACCGAGGCCCGATGGATAAATGACCGCTGGGTTGTGGGCACCTATCTATATGTGGGCGGAACCCTGTTGGCAGAATTACCCGACGGACGATTCCGGGTGTACCGGGTCACCTTCCGGCGCACTCAACAGGACAACGGTGAATTTGGACCGTTGGCTGTATGGAGTTTTGGGCATAGTTTTGAAATTCTGGCTGAAAACATCAATCTGTAGATTGGTTGAAACATTGTCCCAGTGGGAATTCACTTGGTTGGTTATTTCGGTTTCGCCAACTCCTTCAACATCAATTTGAAGTAGCCGCCAATAACACCAAGTGATTTCCCAAGAGGATGCTCATCAGGTAAAATATGCAGGGGATAATTCCCGCTTTCGGCAAACCTGAAAGCTGCTTCCGGCGGAACCACATCGTCGTGCCAACCATGAACAACAGTGACCTGATCGGCTTGGACATTGTATTCGTATTGTGGATAATGTGGGCGGTATAGCGCGGGGGCCATCAAAAAAAGTCCGCGCACTTTAAATCTGGTGGCAGCCACAGTTGAGATAAACCCACCCATACTGGAACCAACCAGAATGATGTCATCGCTGGTTTCTTTTTCCAGCATTTGGCAGAGCATTTGCAGCCGTTCTTCAGGATCCAAAGTCACAGAGTAATCAGGCACCACAGCCTGATGCCCATAGTCGCGAACAATGCTGGAAAGGTGTTTTACTTTTCCACTTTGAGGGTTGCTGAGTTTTCCGTGGGCAAAATAGACGGTGCTCATTGATTGCTCTTCTTTCAGCGATAATTTACAAGTCCCGATGGATGGTAACCTGGGTTCCTGATATTTCACGGATCATACAACGATTGTACAGATGTTGGAAATCTAAGTTAACAATGTCTCTTGTGGAACTATGAAAAATCACTAAAATGATGTCCCACGACAGGGGATTCACTTAATGGGGGAAGACCCCACAGGCCTCAAACGCAAAGAGAAATCATGAGCCAGAACACAGTTGTTATTATCAACAGTAACGGAATGGGTCAAACCGATGTGACTCTGTCGCATAAGCTTGTGAAGTCTTTTCTCAACATGCTTGATCTTGGAGGTAAGCTGCCCAAGGCCATTTGTTTTTATGCCGAGGGTGTAAAACTGACGGTCAATGGTTCTCCGGTTCTGGAGGAATTACAATCTCTTGAAGAAAAAGGAACTTTGCTCATTGTTTGTACGACTTGCCTGAATCATTTTGAGATTTTTGATGATTTGAAAGTTGGAACGGCGGGCAGTATGAAAGATATTGTTGATATTCAATGGGCTGCTGAAAAGTTGATTACTCTGTAGTTGAGTTTTCAGATCTCTGCCCTGAATCTTGTCGAGGCCCCGGATAGTTATTCCCGGGGCCTCAATTTTAAAGTGAATCTTAACGATACAGAGATTTAACTCCATCCCAAGCCAAAGACTCCGTCGCCACTGAGGCTTCACCATTTATCATGAATACAGGGGCATCAAGGCTTCCTGATGATGGGTGCAGTGAAAAAAGCCCGTTATTGGAGCCTGCACAATAATCGGGTAAATAATTATTAAGGGAGCTACCTTCGGGTTTATTGGCTTCTCAAATGTAGATGGCGACGGGATCCAATTGGGCAAGAACTGTTGCAGCAGAAAAAAGTGAAAATATACAAACTGCCAATATAAAGTTTTTCATTTTGAATCCTCCAAAATTGAAACCAATCAGGGGTTGTCATTCAGAGATGATATTTCAATAAAGTAATTTGAGTAAAGTTCCAAGCGCGAGTGAAGTTTTTGATGATTTCCCAGGGGGAAACTGCTGACAGCCGAAGAAATTACGAGTGAAAAAATTCTGAGTGGGCATTTTTCTTTATCTGGAGTTGGATCTGTATTTGAAGGCATTATTGGAATTGCCTGGAATTTGGTACATTCCGCACAAAGGGGAGCAGGGATGAAAATTGTATCGGAATCTTACCTCGAAGACGTTGCAGAAGCACTAATGAGGCTGGCTGAATTAACTGGTGAAATGAAGAAGCTGAAGTGGAGGCTGGTCTGGTTCATTTTGCTTTGTTCGCCGTTGTTTTTTTCATTCTTTCTTCTGGCGACAAATCTTTTCGATGGTGTTTGACCACTACTTCATTGGTAACCGCAGGTGGTTTTGAACTGGTTTTTAATCCGTCTGGTATTCTAATTTTCCATGATGACGATTTTCAAAGTCATTCTGAAATGGATGAATTTCGAAAGTATATTGATGAACAGGTTGCAGCCAAGGGTGGGGGAGGCCCTGGCCCCCTCTCCAATGAACCTACAATTCCAAAGACATAGGATCCGGCTGCAAAATCTCCGGAGGTACAACCGGCAATTGAACCAGAAACCGGGTCCATTTCCCATTCACGCTGGTAACTTTGATGTTTCCACCCAATCGAACCAGAATATCGTGCACAATGGACAGTCCCAGACCAGTTCCTTTGCCTGCCGGTTTAGTCGTATGAAAGAGATCAAAAATTTTATCCTGAACCTCGTCTTCAATACCAACTCCGTTATCTTCAACACTGATAATGATACGGTCCCCATCAAGATGAGTCACAATGCTGACTTTGCCTTTGCGCTGGGGAACTTCTTCAGTGGCATCTAGGGCGTTCTTCAAAAGATTCACAAAAACCTGTTGCAACAGCATGGGGTCGGACCGGAAAATAGGCATATCCGGGTCGAGATTTAAATCTACCTTGGCGCCACAGCGTTTAATTTCCACAAGCAGCAATTCCACGCATTCGCTGATAAGGTCATCAAGGTTAATGGCCGCCATTCCGGTCTGGCTCTTGCGCACAAACCCAAGTAAGCTGTGAGTTATTTTGGTGCAACGGGCAACCTGATAATGCAGGCGTTGCATCGCTTTGAAGAGAATGTCCTGAGTGTCCTGAGGCAGCAAATGGCCTTCATCGGCCAGGCTGTCTTCCACCAGACCGGCAATGGTATCAATGACTGCCAGAGGATTATTGATTTCATGGGCCACACCCGAAGCCATTTGCCCAACCGCAGCCAGACGCTCGCTGCGAATGAGGTCGTTTTTCAACTGCAGGCGCTGGGTTATGTCGCGGCAAAGGCAAACCACTTCCAGGGGGTTGCCTTCCGGGTCGGTAATTAAAGTAAGGCTGATGTTGCCAATGACGGTGTGCCCGTCCTTGCTATTGAACTGAGTTTCATAGCGGGTGGCATGGCCATCAAGAAGAGCTTTGTCAAAGAGGACATTGAATTTATCAGGATCGGTGCACAAATGAGTGGCGCTTTTGCCTATAACTTCGACTGGATTGTAGCCCAGGGCTTGTTCGGCCCCTTTATTAAAACTCTTTATACGACCTTCGGGATCGGTCAGGAAAATCATGTCCCGGCTGTTGGCCAGAACTTCCTGCAGGTACTTCTGGGTCTCGTCAAGCTTGTCATCCACTTCATGGAGTTTCTGTTCGCTTTCGAACAGCTCGGTGGTGTCTTCCACCAAGCCGTAAACACCAACGGTTTTCCGATTTTCTGTTATTGGGAAAATTGTCACCTGGGCATGCATTTCCTGGCCGGGGGCTATCAGGACACCGGTGGCGCATAGGGTTGAACCGGTTTTCATGGCTTCCTGTTCAAGATCGTGCAGCCAGTCGGAATTCCCAGCGGGATAAATATCTGAATCGGTGTGGCCTATGACCTGTTTTTCTTTAAAGCCCAGCACATGAAGAGCGTGGTTGTTCATCATCAAGTATTTGTAGTCCTGGTCTTTGACATAAATGGCCAAAGGAGCAGTCACCACGAAAAGGTTTAATTGCCGGCGTGTCTCTTTCAGCCGCCGACTGTCCAGGGAAAGGGCCCGGTTGTTTTCCACCAGGCTGATAATGCCCTGGATCAGGTCGCCCTGTTTGGGGCCAAGAATGGGCACATCGCAGGGAAGTTTCTCACGGAGAACCTTTTGCACTTCGGGCAGATCCGAAGATAGAATAACCATGCCGGGAACGGGCTGGTTTGGCAAATCATCAAGACTGGTAGAGTAAAAAGGGATGGCCAGCTGGTCGACCAGGTCGGCCAGATCGTCACTTTTACCACAATCTATTACCGACTGTACATCGATACGCAAACGACGGGAACGAGCGTTGAGGCTGGCCAGCAGGTCACTCAGTTGGTCACCCTGGCCCACTAAAGAAACCGGCAGCCGACCCTTGCTTGCAGTGCTCGGTTTGCTCATTCCTGTTCGTACTCCTGGCGCAGCTCGTCGCTTTGTTGAATCAGTTCGCGGGGGCTGGTGGTGCTCAGCATGAGGGCTTCAAGTTTTGACTCAAATTCATTTTTCATTCGGTTGGTACGCTGTTCACCCGCATCGACAATAAATTGGTGAAGTTGGTCAAACTCAAGGGGCTTCATAAGGTAACGAAAGGCTTGCAGGCGGCCCGCTTCCCAGGCAGATTCGTGGCTGCCATGACCGGTCAGCATCAGAATCTCTATAAAGGGTTGAGTCTCTCGAAGCTTTTCAATGACTTGAATGCCATCAATGTCGGGCATCTTTAAATCCACCACGGCCACGTCAAATTTTAGTTCCAGAGCCGCGCTAATGGCTTCATGACCACTCATGGCCATGGTCACATCCATGTTTCGTTTGCGCAGGCGGTGGGCAAGAAAAGTGACAAGGTCTTCTTCGTCGTCCACGAGCAGGAGGCGCAAGTTTTTGGATTCGTTGGTCATGGTCTGTTCTTTCGCTGACGAATGTGAGGCTCGAATTCAGAGATGATCTACCTCTGATGGGCGGCTGTCAAGTACAGGCCCGCATTTATAATCCACGCAGGAAGTCGGGTTTCAAATCTTCACCATCGCGGCGGTCCAGAACCTGATCCAGTTGCATCAGGGCTTTCTCTTTATCAGTGGGTAAATTCAGGCTCAGGGGCAGATAATTGCTTGCGTGGTTGGAATGGAATCGACACCGGCTGAGATTGCTTTCCCTGATAATTATTCTCAACTCTTCGAGCATGTCCCAGGGGTCGGGTAATTCGAATTGGCCATTTTCCCCTTCTTCAAAAAGTGGGGTTCCAGGAACCAGGGTGGTAGTTAGCGCTCCCACAAAAGGAGGGTCCATTTGGGTGAGGATTTCGGCCGTGGCCTGGGCGTGAGCAAGGGAGTTTTCTTTTCCGCCAATACCCAGCATGACTATTACCGAGTGGCGAATTCCGGCATTTCTCAGAAGTTGGGCTGATTGAACTGCTTCGGCAGCTGTGGACCCTTTCTGAATTTTAAGTAGAGTTTTATCGTGACCGGTTTCCACACCATGGTAAACAATGCCCAATCCAAGCTTTTTCAGGGTGGCCAGTTGCTCAGGACTTTTTCGGAGAATGCTGCGAGCGTCACCATAAATGCCAATGCGTCTAACCGAGGGAATCTGTTCTTTCAACTCCCGCATTATTTTTTCCAGAAAATCCTGAGGCAGAATGAGGGCGTCACCGTCGCAGAGAAACACTCTTTGGATGGGGCGGACCTGCTGGCTGTACTGGGCTGCTTCGGCAATATCGGCGGCAATGGTCTCCCACTTTTTTATGCGGAATTTCTGATCCGGGTGATCATACATGGCGCAATAAGTGCATTTGTTGTGGCTGCAACCGAGAGAAATTTGCAGCAGAAGGCTGTTGGCTTCCGATGGAGGGCGGAATATTTGGCCAATGTGTTCCATTTTTGCAGCTCCAGGAAGGGGAATATCAGGTGAAAGGAATGATCGGGAGTCTAAAATAGCCCGCTGGGAAGCAAAAGTATGGCAATTTCGTGCCAATGGGGGATTTTTTTTAAACTTTTCCCTGAAATAGTGAAAAAATAACGGACATGCAGGTAATAATTTGTAAGTCATTGAAAACTCAGTAAGTAAATCCTTAACGGAAACAAAGGAAACCCTTACATTGTTGCCTTATCTAAGGAAAATATGTATATTTTAGTAAAACTTTTACTAAAGTGACCCTAAGGTGAAACCGAATACTGTACTTTACGTTATCTAGGTTGGAATCATTAGGATATTATGGCCGGGATCAACACGTCAGGATAACTTAGGGCGAGAGTTATTCATCGACAGATCCCGGCCCCCCTTTTTTTATTACCTTTGTTTTTATTATTTTAGCCTTTTCCTGATTTTCCACTTGCATTTCACAAAAGAGTACCTATTTTGTCTACAATGAAACTTTACCAAAAAGGTAAAGTATAAAACAAGGGTGAAATATGATACGCGTGACCAAATTAACTGACTATGGAATTGTCCTGATGACCAGGCTGGCAAAACGTGCCTACAGGGAACAGGTGACAGCTCCTGATTTGAGCAGGGACATGGGCATGCCTTTGCCCACAATTCGCAAAATTCTGAAAATTCTAACGGCCTCCCGTTTGTTGGTTTCGACAAGGGGAATTGGGGGAGGGTACCGCTTAGCCCACAATCCGGAAGATATCACTTTGTTGAATTTGGTCGAAGCCCTGGAAGGGCCCTTGAGCCTGACTGACTGTTCTTCTGGAGAACCCTGCCAATGCAAAATTGAAAACTGCGGATTGGGAAATAACTGGAAATTCATTAACCAAATAATGCAGAACACCCTGGCCAGTTACAGCCTGGCACAAATGGCCAGCTCCCTCCCTGAAATACCCCAGACCCTTGATCTGCGCGGACATCGGTAAAATTGAAAATGGAATTCGAACCAGAGGTAAAAATGAGCGAAGAAAAGAAAATGCTCGAGGATATAGCCGCCGAGCAATACAAGTGGGGCTTTGTGACGGACATTGAATCCGATACGTTACCTCCGGGTATTAATGAAGAGGTCATTCGGTTTATATCGGCAAAAAAGAACGAGCCCGAATGGTTGCTGGAATGGCGTCTGAAGGCTTTCAATATTTGGCAGAATATGGAAGAACCCAATTGGCAGAAGGTTGACTTTCCAGCCATAGATTACCAGGCCATTAGCTATTACTCAGCCCCCAAAGGGCCCAAAGACAAGAAGGACAGTCTGGACGAAGTTGACCCGGAATTGCTGAAGACTTATGAAAAACTTGGGATTTCCCTCGCGGAACAAAAGCGCTTGGAAAATGTGGCAGTGGATGCTGTTTTTGATAGTGTTTCGGTGGCTACCACGCACCAGGAAAAATTGGCTTCCATGGGTGTTCTTTTTATGCCGCTATCCGAAGCTGTAATCAAACATCCGGATCTTGTGAAAAAGTATCTTGGCAAGGTTGTTCCTTTTACTGACAACTATTACGCAGCTTTGAACAGCGCTGTCTTCACCGATGGATCTTTTGTATTCATTCCCAAGGGCCTGAAATGTCCTATGGATTTGAGCACCTATTTCCGTATTAACGAGGCCAGCACCGGCCAGTTCGAGCGTACTTTAATTGTCGCTGAAGATAGCAGCAGCGTGACCTATCTGGAAGGTTGCACTGCACCCCAGAGAGACGAAAACCAGCTGCATGCTGCGGTGGTTGAACTTTATTGCCACGACGATGCCACCATCAAATACAGCACGGTTCAGAACTGGTATCCCGGCGATGAAAACGGTGTGGGTGGCATTTATAACTTTGTCACCAAGCGTGGAATGTGCGCAGGGGCCCGGTCGCGTATTAGCTGGACCCAGGTGGAAACCGGGTCGTCCATTACCTGGAAGTATCCCAGTTGTGTTTTGAAGGGCGAAGGGTCAGTGGGGGAATTCTATTCCGTGGCACTGACAAATAATGCTCAGCAAGCCGATACGGGCACCAAAATGATTCATCTGGGACCCAATACACGCAGCACTATTGTCTCCAAAGGCATTAGCGCGGGCCGTGGCGACCAAACCTATCGTGGCCTGGTTCGCATGGGCAAAAAGGCATCGGGCGGACACAATTTCACTCAGTGCGATTCCATGCTTCTGGGCGACAAGTGCGGAGCCCATACTTTTCCGTATATCGAATCGGCCAACAGTACGGCCAGGGTGGAACACGAAGCCACCACAACACGAATTGGCGATGACCAGATTTTTCTCTGCAACCAACGGGGAATCAAAACCGAAGATGCGGTCTCAATGATTGTAAATGGTTTCTGTCGGGAAGTCTTCCGGGAGTTGCCCATGGAGTTCGCCGTAGAGGCGCAAAAGTTACTGAGTGTCAGTCTTGAAGGCAGTGTGGGTTAATCGACCCCGGTTTGCTGGAATCAGATAATACCAAGGAGAAAACGAACAGATGCTGAAAATCAGAAACCTGAAAGCCAACATAAACGGCAAGGAAATCCTCAAGGGTATAGACCTGGATATTCCGGCTGGGGAAGTGCATGCCATCATGGGCCCCAACGGCTCGGGAAAAAGCACTCTTTCGCAAGTTTTGGCTGGTAATGAAAACTACGAAGTTACCGGTGGTTCGGTCACCTATATGGGGCAGGAATTGCTGAGTATGAATACCGAAGAACGGGCGCTCAATGGCCTGTTTCTGGCATTCCAGTATCCAGTGGAAATTCCGGGAATCAGCAATGAAGAATTTTTGCGTGCAGCGGTTAACGCTGGCCGAAAACACCGTGGTGAACCCGAGTTGGATGCTTTCGATTTTTCCGCAGTAGCACATCAGAAAATGAAAATAATGGAATTAAAAAGTGACTTGCTGGGACGCTCTCTGAATGTTGGTTTTTCCGGTGGAGAAAAGAAACGCAACGAGTGTTTTCAGATGGCCATGCTGGAACCCAAATTGAGCATCCTTGATGAAACCGATTCCGGTTTGGATATCGATGCTTTGCGTGTGGTCAGCCAGGGCGTGAACAGTCTTCGGGATGCTGAACGCAGCTTTCTGGTCATCACTCATTATCAGCGACTTCTGGAGTACATAGTACCGGATCGGGTTCATGTTCTGGCTGAAGGTCGCATTATAAAATCAGGTGGTAAAGAGTTGGCTTTGGAATTGGAAGAAAAAGGCTATTCCTGGGTCAGTACGGAGGCTTCATTGTAATGATGCTGGGAAATGAAAACTTGTCGTCCATGCTGGCTTTGGGAGAGATGAATATTCAGTCCCGTGAAAATGAATCACCGGGTCTTGAAGATTTACGTCAAAAAGCCATGGATTCTTTTTTGAAACAGGGTTTTGACCTGCGGGGAAGAGAAGACTGGAAATACAGCGATCTGAAGTCGTTTAATGACGGCCGATTTGTTCCCATGCCGGTTGCCGGGGCCAGAGTTACTGCCTCGAACTTTTCAGGGACAGAAAAACTGCAGCTGGTCTTCGTTAATGGCTATTTTGCCCCGGACTTTTCAAAAATTGAAGATTTACCAGCAGGGGTAACGCTTTCAGAACTATCGGGAAGCCATCCTGCTGGACTGGGTGAATTTGCTCCGTTGGATGACGCTCCTTTTGTGGCTTTAAACACCGTTCTGTGGACTAACGGAATGCATCTTGAGCTGGCCGATGGAGTGACCCTGGATTCAATAATTCATCTTCATTTTATTACGGAAAAAAATGCTGCCGGAAAACTGGTGTCACCCCGAAATTTCATACGCCTGGGCAAAGGCAGTACGGCGGTGGTTGTGGAACACTTCAGCAATCAGGCTGATTGCGATTACCTGCAGTCTCCAGTGACGGAAATATTCTGTGAAGCCGAGTCGCATTTGTCGCATCTGAAAATTATTGATGAAGGATCATCCGCTTTGCACCTGGGAAGCACTTACGTTCGCCAGGCAGAAAACAGCACGTACCGGAGTCGGGAATTTGCCATGAGCGGAACCATGGTTCGGCGGGAACTGCACCTCGACTTACTGGGTGAAGGCGCTTTCTGCGACCTGAAAGCTTTAAGCATGGCATCCGGCAACGAAACCCGCGACATGCGCACCCGTGTTCAACACCTCGTCTCCGGGTGCGAAACTCACGAACTGTATAAAGGTCTGTATGACGATGATTCGAAGGGCATTTTTGACGGGAAAATTCTGGTAGCCCGCAATGCTCAGCAAACCATAGCCCATCAGACCAACCGAAACCTGCTATTGAGTGACGATGCGGTCAGCAACAGCATTCCCCGCCTGGAAATATACGCCGATGATGTAAAATGCAGCCATGGTTCGACAACGGGCCAGCTGGATGATGATCAGATTTTCTTTTTGAGGTCCAGAGGGTTCGATGCCGCAACTTCGAGAATCATGCTGGCCAAAGCTTTTGCCCGGGAAATTCTGGATGGGGTTGAAGATCAGGGTTTGAAAGACAGCCTTGATGCAACAATCACCAAACGCCTGGCCCACAGTTTGAAGGGAAACCAATAATGAGCTCACTTCAGACCTGGAACCTACGCGCCGATTTCCCCATTTTCCAAACCGGTGAAGTGGACAACGGCCTGGTTTACTTGGACAGTGGAGCCAGCGCTCAGAAGCCTCAAATTGTGATCGATGCGGTGAACAATTTGTACACCAATTCCTACGCCAACATTCACCGGGGTGTGTACAAACTGAGCGAAGACGCCACCCGCCTGTACGAAGGTTCCCGTGAGAAAGTGCGGCATTTTCTGAATGCCCGGCACAGTCGGGAAATTATTTTTGTGAAGGGAACCACCGAAGCGATCAATTTGCTGAGCTACACCCTGGGACAGGAACGGGTCGGTGCGGGAGATGAAATCCTGATCACCCACATGGAACATCATTCGAATATTGTTCCCTGGCAGTTGCTTTGCCAGAGAACCGGCGCCAACCTGAAAGTTGCGCCCATAAATGATGTCGGTGAATTGGATATGGAGGCTTTTGGGGATTTGCTGGGACCGCAAACCAAGCTGGTTTCTGTCGCTCATGTTTCCAATGCTTTGGGTACCATCAACCCAGTGAAAGAAATTGTGGCCTTGGCCCACGCGCAGGGCACACCGGTTATTCTGGATGGGGCTCAGGCAGTACCACACATTCCGGTGGATGTTCAGGATCTGGACTGCGATTTTTACGTGTTTTCCGGTCACAAACTTTATGCCCCAACAGGCATTGGTGTTTTATACGGAAAAGAAGATCTGCTGAACAATATGCCGCCATATGAAGGCGGTGGAGACATGATTGAATCGGTGACTTTCGAAAAGACCACCTACGCTCAGCTTCCAGCTCGTTTTGAAGCAGGCACGCCCAATATTGCCGGTGCTGTGGGTTTGGGTGCGGCCATCGATTACTTGCAAAGTATTGGTTTTGCCACCATTGAAGCCCATGGACAGGAGTTGAAGAGTTATGGAAACGACCTTCTGGCTTCGGTTCCGGGGTTGCGACAAATTGGCACGGCGGCCAACAAATTGGCCTTGTTCAGTTTTGTGCTGGAAGGAATTCACCCTCACGATGTGGGCACTTTTCTGGCCGGTGATAATGTGGCTGTACGCACGGGGCACCATTGCGCTCAACCGGTAATGGAACGCTTCCAGGTACCGGCAACCACCCGGGCTTCTCTCGGAATTTACAACAACAAAGCTGACCTGGAGGCTCTTGTGGCTGCCATCGGCAAACTCAGAAAGTTTTTTGGAAAATGAGTGACCTGCGAGACTTATACCAGAGCCTGATTCTGGACCACGGACAAAACCCCCGCAACAAACGCCGCATGGATTGCCATGAAGACGGGCAGTGCCGTTGCACCGATGGATACAATCCTCTGTGCGGGGACAAACTAACCTTGTTTGTAAAAGCGGAAAACGGAAAACTGGAAGATCTCAGTTTTGATGGTGAGGGCTGTGCCATTTTTACTGCTTCATCGAGCATGTTGACCGAGGTTTTGAAGGGTCGTGAAATTGAGGAAATTCGTCAGATTCAGAGTAACTATTTTCAGATGCTGACTGAAGGAGAGGCGGAAGTTGACCCCGAAGGCCTGGGTAAACTGGCTGTGTTTGGCGGAGTGAAGGAATTCCCTGCACGGGTAAAATGTGCAACACTTCCCTGGCGGGCTTTGGAGGCTATTTTAGCTGCTGTGGATGGAGAAGAGGTTGATGAGGATGTGAAGACGGAGTAGGTGTTTTGAGAGGGTTTATGACGTTTTCGTTTAAGCTTGGAAAAAAAATTCTTTTGTCCATCAACTGGAGTACCAGGACATGAATGATGTCTATTCGCGCTTGAGGGCGTCTATCGGTTTGAAGTACAATCTGCCACAAGGCATTAAAAGAGAATATTAATCACAACGAAACGATGATCAATGCGAGCTTTAATAGTTGACTCAGGCCAGCTTCGGCTGGAAAAGCACTATCCCGACCCCGTGGTGGATGAAACCACCGCCTTAGTGCAACCCACGTGTATGGGAATCTGTGACACAGACCTGCAACTTCTGCGTGGCTACATGGATTTTTCGGGAGTGCTTGGTCACGAGTTTGTGGGTGTGGTTTGTCAGGGCCCTGAAGAATGGTTGGGAAAGCGTGTGGTCGCCGATATTAACTTCGCCTGTCAGGCTTGTGACTGGTGCGCGCGTGGTCAGCAACACCATTGCCCACAGCGAACAGTGATGGGGATCTTAAACGCCAATGGTGTTTTTGCCGAATCGGTGGCTATTCCAGTTTCCAACCTGTTGGCGGTCCCCGATTCGGTCAGTGATGATCAGGCTGTTTTCACCGAGCCACTGGCTGCCGCATTTGAGATTTTGGAACAGGTTAGTATTGGCAAGACCGAGCGCGTACTCGTATTGGGGGATGGCAAACTGGGCCTGCTGTGTGCTCAGGCGGTGGCAACTACCGGTGCCTCAGTTACGGTTTGGGGGCATCACCAGTCAAAACTTGACCGTATCGCAGACCGCGTACATGGGGTCATCAGTCCGGATTGGGAAGGTCGGCCTTTTGATGTGGTCGTTGAGGCTACAGGAACTCGAGAGGGTTTACAGAGCGCAATTGCCTCCGTGCGGCCAAAAGGAACCGTTGTTCTGAAAAGTACAGTGGCCGATGCTCACCAACTTTCCCTGGCGCCAATTGTCATCGATGAAATTCTGCTGGTTGGTAGCCGTTGCGGACCTTTTCAGCGAGCACTGCAGGCTCTTGACCATGGCGAGGTGGACGTGAATTGTTTGGTCGATTACATATTTGAATTTGATCAGGCAATAGAGGCCTTTGAGCACGCTGGACGGCGTGGAGTTTTGAAGGTGTTATTGAAGCCAGAGTTGAAGTGATTTCCTGTTTTTTTAGATTTACAAAGATTCCAGGGGCTACCAAATAACTCAGTGCCTGTCATGATTCCCGTAAGAGTTGGTTTTGCATCACGAGGCATGGAAATCCATGAGGACGACTTTACCCTGAAAGTTTTCCAATTGGCAATTGATCTCCACCGAAGCGAATTCCCGCTTCTCTAAGCAAAGAAAAAGGAGGTATTCCGCCTGCTAAAATAAACACGTCATCGTTGGGAACGGTTACTAAACCAGACGGGCCTTTTAGGACAACCGAATCCGAATCTATTGATTGCACTGTTGTCGAGCTTTGGAAACAAAGGCGGCCATCTTCAATCAGGGGAGAAATTCGTTCGGAATTCCTTTGTTTTATGCGCATAAATGAATCTTTGCGATAGGAAATAGTAACCTGGGTATCGGCTTGATGCACCAACCCCATGGCCGCTTCCACAGCTGAGTCGCCACCCCCAACAACCAGGACCCTGCGTCCTTTATACGCTTCGGCGTCAACAAGTTTATAGGCAACTTTTGGTAAATCTTCGCCGGGTGCATTCAAACGACGCGGAGTTCCTCGCCTACCCAAAGCCAGCAAAACATGGCAAGCCTTAAAAATACCTGCGGAAGTTTCCACTTCAAAGGCCCCCATCTCGCCTTTCACCCCAGTAACCCGCACACCAACCCGAATATCCAATCCACCTTCAGTGTGTAGTTTCTCCCATATTTCGAGCAACTCTTCTTTTGAGTATTCCAGGTTAGGCAGCTTACCAATTCGAGGGATTTCCACAGGTTGAACCATGACTAATTTGCGCCGGGGGTATTGAAGAATCGTCCCGCCAGCCCCCTGCTGGTCCAGTATTACGCAACTGAGGCCGTTATCCGCTGCCACCAAAGCAGCGCTCATGCCGGCAGGGCCTGCACCAACAATGAGAAGATCCAGTACGCCATCGGACTCACTTTTTTTAATAATAGTGGCAATTCTTTTGGCCACCCGGCTGCCTTGGTCGACGGCGTTGTTTATGAGGGCAAATCCACTTAATTCTCCGGCGATCCATAGACCGGGTCTATTGGTTTGGTTGTGTTCGTCGAGAAGGGGGATGTCGTCACGTTTTGTGATGTCCCCAAGCCCTACTTTAATAGCGCCTACGGGGCAGGCTTCAGCGCATTGGCCATGACCAATGCAACGAGAGCCGTTAATAACCGAAGCTTTCCCCAGAACAATACCCAATACATCACCCTCGGGACAGGCATCGACACAAGTTCTGCAACCAATGCAGGCCCCTGCATCGATTAGAGGGTATTGGCCAGAAGCTTTGTCCATACCCAGTTCCCGGGTTTTATTTAGGCGTTGGGAGTCGTCAGATCTCTGATTGCGAAAATGGAAAACGTAACTTCCCACAGCGCCAATAACGGCGATTAAAACCACAGCCCAGATTGTCAAAAATTCCAGCATCAGAACCTGTACCTCATTTCAAGGAACCATCGTTGCCCATGGACGTCGTCACCCCAATCCTGACGATAATCTGCAGTTAAGGACCAATGCTGCTGCAGATTTTTACTGATGAGGATTTTTAGCCAATTGTTGGAACGTTGTTCGTTATGCAGCTGACCATTATAGGAATAATGTCCGCCTTCAAGGCGAAAGTTCAAGCCTGAACGTGTGGATTTACCCAAGCCCAGGACCGGTGAAAAACCCGTTAACCAGGGGCCGGTGAATCCACGCAGGGAAGCATCTGTATTAAAACCAGATTTGAGGAAGTTTGGCCAGTAAATTCGACCATTCCAGGACTTGGTATCGGTTCCGGTTCGTTCGTCAGAGCGAAGGCTGCCACGCAAATTGAAACTCCGCCCTTGATTCAATTTGATGGAAATGCCACCTCGCCAGCCACGGCGTCCTGCATCTTTGAACAAGCTGTCGGGCAATGATTGGGTTTCCCAGGTACGCACGGGTTGGCGGTCATCGTAACCCAGGTTGAATGAAAATCGCCGGTTGTAACGATAGCGACCGGTTAGGGCCAGACTGGACAGTTCAACGGATGAAACATTTTCAGCGTCCTTGCGCCATTTTCGATTAATATCAAGTTCACCCGATTGCAGAAGGCTCAAGCCTGAAACGGTGCTCCAGGTGGTGGTCATCACCAAATATTCACGACTGATTTCCCCTGCATGATAGCGGCCCACTCCGGAAAGAAGGACATCCAGCCGGTTGCCGCTTAGTGAATATTTTTTGAATTGAAGATTGGCTCCTGAGATCTGGTCGTCGGTGCTGAAGCCATAATCTTCCCAACGTGGAGAATATCCGAAAAATGCCCCCAGACGAAAATGGTCAGACATCTTTCGTGAAACACTCAGACCATCGAAGGGACCGGCCGAAGCAGTGGCTCGGGTGGTTATTCGTCCGAGGGCAAAGTGCCAGGCTAATTGCCGGTTGTTCCGAAGCAAGGCCACTTCACGAATTCTGTTTCGCCATTCTTTAGATTCGGTGGAGTTGGAAAATCCGTCACGGGAAATGTGGCGAAAATTTCCCCGGGCGCGAAAGGCCCATGCCTGGTTCGGGTTTTCGACAAGTACCCTGAAGGGCACACTCAGCAAATCGGTTTGCAAGGACCGTTCGGTGCTGTCGTTGCTATGATCCCATTGCATGGCCATGGAACCACGAACTATAACCGCCGGTTTATGTTGGGCTTTTGCAGGCGAAACCCATGTTTTGCGAGTTCTGGGTGGCAGCAATGAATCTGGTTCTGCCGGTGCAATGGTTGTTGAGGTCTCGCCTGAGGACTTAAACACGCCCGTGTCTCCGGTTTTTATCTCCTGTACCTGATTCAAAATCCGGCATGAGGCCGAATGGCCGGCGGCAAAAACAACTTCCAACTCAGCAATGGTATTCCCTCTGCGCATTATTGCCACGATGGTTCCAACAGCCAATCCGGCTTTGGTCCCGGAATCGAGGTATACATGTTCCGCTGAAAGGTAGCGGACCAAACAAGTGTTTGGCTGCTCCTGGGCATGGCTTACTGAAACAAGTAGGCTGCTAATAAGAAGGGCTAAAATCAGACGCTGCATTAATCATCTCCCTGTGGGTGACAATCAAAACAACGGGTGCTCAGGTATTGATAATCATCGACTTCGCTGTGGTCGTTATCCGTATCTGATCGATTGTGTTCGTGACAATGAATGCATTCAAAAAGACCAAAGTCGGAGGGCACTTCATGGCAATCGGTACAGCTGTTCCATTCCTGACGGTGTTTTCCGCTGTAAATAGGAAACAGGAGATCATGATTCCAGGTTGATGGTTCCCAGGCTGAGGTGGTGTGGCAGGACAGGCAGTCTTCGGGGAATCCCGCAGCAGTATGCCCAGGATCATTTGTCTCCTCGTAATCGGATTGGTGGCAATCGAAACATCCATCCGGGGTTCCTGTATAGCCAGCGGAGTGACAGGCGGTGCAGTCCAGGGGAGTGTGCGCTCCCGTAAGCGGGAACGTTGTATTGTTGTGGTCAAAAGTGGCGCCACTCCAGGTTGTCGTGTTGTGGCATTGGGTGCAATCGGTGGGGAAAGCTGCCGAAAAGTGATCCGGGTCATCGGCTGACTCATAATCAGGTTGATGGCAGGAATAGCAATCAGCAGGCACTGACTGAAATCCGTTTTCGTGGCAGGATGAGCATTCAAGATTTCCATGACCTGCGGTTAATGGGAAGCTGGACGGATGTTGGAAATCGCCACTGCCCCAGGTATTGGCAAAAAAGGTGTGGCATGTTTCGCAATCGTAGCCAAAGCCCACAGATGTGTGGTTGGGGTTGCTGGTTTGATCAAAGTCATCCTGATGGCAGGCAAAGCAAGCACTGGGTGTGCCCACATATTGTGATGTGATTGCCCCACTGTGACAGGCGTCACAATCCACTTGGGTATGAGCACCGACCAGGGGCAAGGCTGTATTGTCGTGTTCCTGTTGCATAACAGAACGGTCTACCCAGCCGTCAGGTGTATGGCAATTTTCGCAGTCCGCACCCAAACGTCCCCGGTGAAAATCGTCATGACAATCGGCGCAGCTGGTGCCCACATGGGAAAAAACGGGTTCCCGGTGACAATCACGGCACAGGGCGTGAGCATGCAATCCTTCCAGAACAAATCCGGCACCGGAATGGTCGAAATCATTAATCTTTTTATCGATTTGCCATGACTGTTCCGTATGACAAATAATACAGCTGACATCCATTTTGCCGTGGGGGTTGACCACTTCTGCCTGGCCAAAAACAAGCCCGGCGGGAAGCCCAAAAAGAAGAACAAGGGTGGCCGGCAAAATGCCAATATTTGTGAGGCCTTTCATTTTATTCCCTTTTGTTCAGGTGTGGTTTTGTGGCAGGAAACACAGTCGATTGATAGGGGCTTGTATCTCAGAAGTGTTGGCTGGTCTTTATTGAAAGCCTGATGACAAGCCGTACAGGCCACTTGCAAATGACCACCCCGCAAAGGGAAACGACTGTCCGTTTCGTGGTCGAATAATTCGGCAAACCAATCGACAGTTACGTGACAGCGCTGGCAGTCTATAGTTGTTTTATCGGCCAGCAAAATGTTATTAAATTGTGAATTATGCGGATCTGAATGACATTGCCCGCATTCAGTTTTACCCGTTTTCCTGTTCTCAGAACCATGACATTTGGCGCAGGTTACCCGTTTATGAGTGCCGGTGAGTTTAAACGCAGTCCGATCATGATCGAAGGCGTTGGTCAGCCAATTGTTTTGGTTATGGCAACTGGCGCATCCCCGGCCGTCTTCCTGTTCATTCATTCCGCCCCGATGAGGATCTTTGTGGCATGAGCGACAATCGGAAAACGGCAACTTCAGGTCCCATTTTCCTGAGCTGGATTGACGGGTGTGGCATAACTGGCACGATACGGCCCGGTGAGCACCCTGCAAGGGGAATTCAGATTTCTGGTGCAAGTCCAGATTGTAGGTGGAGGGTTTGAACCCCATAACATCGTGGCATAAGTCACACTGCATCAGGTGTTTTCTTTTCAAGCCTGTTGCATTGTGTGTGTCACGGTGACATCGGGAACAGTTGTCAAATAATGGCTTCTTTCGGTTTCCGGAATGGCACCCTTCACAACGCACGGTATTATGAAGCCCAACCAGTTTGTAGTCGGTCATATTATGATCAAAACCTTTGCCATTAATGACCAGCCAACCGCTGGTGTCGTGACAACTGGTACAATCCGATCCGAAGCTGTTTTTGTGAGGATCCGCGTGGCAATCGGTGCATTGGGAAAATGACAGGCCGGTGTACTGAACCACAGCTTTTTTATCATTCAGCTGCTTGGAAATGTGGCATTTATTGCAAGCGACTTTTTTATGCATACCGGTTAAAGGAAGTTTGCTGTTGTTGTGAGAAAACAAAGGCGCCGGTTGCCATTTGTTTTGATCGTGACAAGTGATGCAACCGTCAGCAAATTGCTTCTGATGAGGGTCTTTATGGCAGGCCAGACATTGAGTTGAAAGCCCCAGGTAGGTCCTTGCGAGGTTTGTTCCCTGTTGAGTTAAAGAGGTGGTTTGTTGATTAAATTCCACCTTGTGGCACTGGCGACAGGAAACCTTCTGATGAGCGCCCATTAATTGATGGCCGGTTTTTTTGTGATCAAAACTATCTCTGCCATCGGGCCAGTGGATCAGGTCAAAATCGCGGCCCTGATGATCAACATGGCAATTCACACACCGGTTGAAATCCTGACCGGCATGCAGTCCTTTTTTATTGCTTTGACGGGATTGTATTTCCTGATGACAATCTAGGCATTTTGCTGTTACATCCTGGCTGCCCAGCTTGTGGCATTTTCCACACTTTTTTAAACCTTCCAGGTTTTTATGGGCCTGGGCCAGTTTTCCCGGTGATAGTTGAGCCTGGACAGGCGGGGCAACAAAAAGCAACAGCAAAACCGTGCAAATAACCGCATTTAGGAGGCAAATGGTCCGCTTTTTAGAGCTGGAAGAATTATTTTTTTCTTTAAAATCCAATAAAATCCAATCGCCTGGGAAAAGTTGCTATTTTCCTGTGTATCCAAGAGCCAAGGCCACCGCCACATGAATTAGCATGACTAATATCATTATGACAGCAAAGGGCTTATGGAAGACATGCCAATAGTGGAAGAGGTCTCTTATCAAATGAAACAAGTGCGTTCGGCGCGCATTAAGAACCCAAAATTTTGCCAAATTTTTGGCTTTAATTTGATCACCTGACCCAAGGCCTACCGAAAAGGTGTGCAATTGGCGGGCCAGAGTCATATTTGCCACAGGTAAAATCAATAAAGCAATGAGTGCTTGTCGATTTTCCAAAGGGCTCAGGGCAATCTTTTCCAGTTTTTCAATTCCTTCAGTATCCAATTGGAATTTTTCCGACAACTCAACCAGAATTGCTTCTTGGCGGTCTTCGATTTCCATAACTGAAAGATCTTCACCCAGCAGATTGCGCGGGATTTGTTGATATAAATATCGTCCAAAAACTCCGCTGAGAGCAACCGCGGTCATAGACCAGAAACTGACCGCAACCAACCCTTTGATCGTGAATGATGAATGCAGGACAACCAGTACCGGACCAGCAATTCCCAGAAAAATATGGTATCGAAGCCAAATCCTGAGATCACCCCAATGCCGCATAAATTTCATTCGCTTGCGCAAGGAGTATACAAACAGTAAAAGCATCATGGAGCTGCCGGCAATGCCCAAACTGTGCCCTATGGGGCCGGCGGGCCTAAACTGGCGATAATCGGGGTGATGGGGCCTTTCGTTCAGGGGAGTTGTATAGAAATCGAAAGCGTTAAAAATGACCCAGCCCACAAGACCAGTAACGGCCAAAGCCAATATCGTAATAAGAATTTTGTGAAAGAGGTGATTGGGAAACCTCAGCATCAGACCCTCCTGTATTTTGGACTGGAGCCAACCAAAGCTCCAACCCCTCTGTAATTCATCATCACGCATCACCGCACCAAGGACATGCGCCTGCTTACTTGATGATCACCTGCATTGAGGCTAAAAAAATAAACACCTGACGAAACCGATTCACCACTGTCATTATTTCCATCCCACAAAATACTATGAGGGCAGTTAAGCCAACGGTAGCTTTCATCGTGGTACCTATATGACGCTTTTTCCTGGGTGAAAATTCCTCCTGGGCATTCAATCAAGTTCCTCTTGTTGAAACCCTGTCTATTGCCTGAAGATTTTAATCCTAACATTTTCTGTCTCCTTTTAGAAGCAATAATGGGAGGCCTGTTTCCAGGTCTCCCATTTCTGTTTCTAAAAACGCCTTTATAGCGGCGTCCGCCATGATTTCCGCCTGATTTCTGCGTGAGCTCTGTTTGGATTCGATGGCCCCTACAGAGCAATCACCTTCTGGCTATTGTTCCAAATTGGGAGAACCAATCTGGTCTGACATGCGAGCCGTGGTATATGAGTATCGAGTAATTTGAAGAAATTATGAGCAGAGGTAATCGTCATTGGAACGGTGACGGTAAGGCGTCAATGGTGGTGGACAAAACAAAATTAGAATCGCCATCAGATTAAATAAAAACCGGGCTTATTAAAGCCCGGTTTTATTGAGAGGTGCGCCTGACCCGGAAAATGAAAAGTGACCCGATCAATAATGGCCAATTTCCCCAGACACTATTTCAACAACAGCATTTTATGCCGGGCCCCATTGCCACCAGCTTCCAGAACATAAAAATACACTCCAGAAGGAACATTCATGCCGGCATTGTTCCGCCCATTCCAGGTAACGGCATGGCGGCCGGCTGAAAAGGAATCACCTTGAATCAGGCTGGTGATCATACGACCACGAACATCGAAAATTCGCAAGGTAACGCTTTCAGTGCGGGGTAACTCAAACTGGATTTCGGTACTCGGGTTAAATGGGTTGGGGAACGGTGCCAAAGCCTTGAAGGCCAAGGGCAGTTCTCCAACAGCAGAAGGGTCCAGACAAGTGGCCAAAGTGGCCCAGTTGGCGAAGTCAACATTGTCGGAAATGTCACTGCCAACCACGGGACCCGAAGGCGTTCCCCACCAGCATTCCTGAGCAAACAAATCACCTTCGCCGTCGGTGAAGGGATCCAGTTCCAGAGCAAAATCGGAGTTGTTTTCAAAGCAACTGCGGGTTAAGTCAGGACGGGCATTGTTCATGGCGCGGATGCCGTCAACGTTGTCGGTGAATTCGCAGTAGTACGCGCGGGGCCTGGAATCAGTCCCGGTGGCAAACAATCCCGCTGAAGATGAGTGGCTGATACGAACTTTATTGAGCACAAAAGCAGCGCCGGATTGCGAATACACCGAACCATCAACAAGTCGCCCGCCATACCTGATATCACAATCAACCAGAATGCAATTGATGATGGTGCTGGATTCGTTGAACCGCAAATATTTCCAGTCTGCGGGAGACGCATTGGTGGCATTTCCGGAAGTATCACCGCCATCAAAATCATCGTAAATGGAGGTGAAGGTGGCACCCTGAGCGTTGATTCCGCCGGGGTTGGCGGTATTGATGCCGAACACAATTGCAGAGCGATAGTTTTTCAGCACAGTACCCGGGTTGATGGTCAGGATGGGACGGTTAATGCCGCCCACGGTGACGGTGGAATAATTGAGATAGTAGACAAAGTCGTGGGGCAATACTGGCAGGGTCATGGACTCCGAAATAGTGGAGGATGTAATGCCGATGGCGTTCCACATTTCATCTCCCCGGGGAATGAAACTGTTGTTCTGGCTGGTAAAAAATTCTTGAACAGAACTCATGGGCAGATACGCCGGGTAACCGTCGCCCTGAGTGATGGTGCAATTGGTTATTTGGGCTCCGGTGGTTGGATAGTATATGGCCACTCCATCGGTGGAGGGTTCCATTGTGCAATTGGTCATTGTTGACTCTCCGCCATCTTCCATTCTTACAGTGCGGGCATTGGCTGAGAACTGACAACCGAGGGCGGTGAATGTTCCCTCGTGGCGTGACCACAGCACGTGGTCGAAGCGGCCACCGTATCGGATGTCGCAGTTGGTCAGCTGGCAGGAACCCTCTATGGCTCCCGCTTCAAAACGCAGGTGGAACCAATCGCTTGGGGCGGGTGAATTGTTATCGCCTGAGGTGTTGCCGCCTACGGTATCATCTCTCAA
>JAAEOA010000007.1 GCA_024223715.1 bacterium
AATTTGCGATTGCCTCCAAACTGGGGGCATATGAAATGCAGGAGCCTCAGGCGTAGCCCACAACAAACATGATGGCCACTTGGCCAATCTGGTTGCTGAGGGTGTAGGTGTCACCATTGAGGACGGGAAGAGTGAAGTCAGGGGCGGGGGTGCCCACATCGCCGCTGGCGGCCAGGGCGTTGCCGCCTGTAGCCAATAAGGCTACCAGGGCCAGATATGCTGTTAGTGTTTTCAGTTTCATGATTTTGGGCCTTCCTTGGAAGGAAAAAGGGACGAAAAGAATCTTGTTTAAAGATTAGGAAAGAAAAAATACTCCGCAACCCTTGTTTAAAAAATAAATCGCCGATATCAATCATTTTGCTAAAATCCGTCCTCGCCTTCCTGCTTTCATGATTCGATCCTAAACACCCAGTGGCACAATCAATTACTATTCGAAAATTGACAACAATCGCGGTGAAGCTTACTTTTTTTTTTTTTTTACCTCAAATTAAATACCATCTCTCTTTCTTTCCCCTGGCCAGGCCTTATGGATGCGTACGCCATTATCCTGGTGCATGCCCTGCTGTCTTGCCAGAAACGTATTAATAATGAGGAGTTAATAATGTCTTACCAGGCAACACATCTTTTCGATGCATTGACCGAAATAAATGATCGTCCCAGGCCGTTTGAAACCTATACGGCCGAAAACCTGTGGAACGATGAGCACATTTCAAAGAAAATGCTCGGTTTTCATCTGGACCCTGATTCCGCCCCCGCTTCACGGCCTCATGCATTCATTCACCAATCAGCCGAATGGATCAATGAACGGTTCTCACTATCTGAGGGAAAACATGTTGCCGACTTCGGCTGTGGCCCCGGTCTATATGCCTCACGTTTTGCAAAAACAGGTGCTGCAGTAACCGGGATCGATTTTTCCAAACGATCCATCGATTACGCCACAAGCGAAGCCAAAAAGCAGGGGCTATCAATCGAATATTTGCTGGGTGATTACCTCAATTTCCAGTCAGAACGTAAATTCGATTTGATCAGCATGGTATATTGCGATCTTTGCCCATTAAGCCCTGATCAGCGTCAACATTTGTTGTCGATCTTTCGGGACCATCTGGCCGTTGGCGGTTCAATACTTCTGGATGTCTTTTCCCTCGAAGCTTTTTCAGGCCGACAGGAAACAGCAGACCTTGGCTTCAGGTTCATGGATGGGTTTTGGTCCCCTGGCGACTACTGGGGTTTCATGAATACATTCAAATATGAAAAAGCCAAAGTGGCTGTGGATAAATACACCATCGTTGAGCCACATCAGAGCCGGAGTGTTTTTAACTGGATGCAATTCTTTTCGATTGAATCACTGACCCGGGAATTTGAACAATGCGGGTTGCGAATTGTTGAAAAGTATGCCGATGTGGCCGGCACACCTTACGCCGATGGTGAGGTCTTTGCCGTGGTGGCCGAAAGGATTTAACCAGAATATTGGATGGGACCGGGGTGTGAGATTTACTTTGCTCAAAATGATTGAGTGAACTCACTCCCTGGTCCGAGGGCCACATTCTTTTGGGCACAACCCAATGCCTGCCGCTAATCCAGCCCCTCAATGGTTTCGCAATAAGTGATTCCCCGCTTTTTCAACCCATCCAGCAGATAGGGCACACACCCCGGTTGCATTCCCATGTACTCGGGCGGAGAAATACCCGTTTTTTTGTACAGTCCCCCGATAACCATGCGAACAGCCATCGTTGCTGTGAATCCAGTGGTCCGAGCCATACTGGTAGTGCCCATATTTTGGTCCAGGCGATCCAATAGATCGTATTGATACCGAACTGCCTTACCGTCTTTTTTCCCTTTAATATTTATTTGCATCACGGTGAATTCCCCCTCGCCAGGCTTTAGCTCCCATTGGGGAAATAAAAGCTTCGCGGTGACATCCAGGGGTTTGATCATCTGACCGTTTACCTCGATAAGATCTTCGCTGAAGAAACCGGCTTCCCGCAGTACGGCCATCTTTTCTATGTGGCCCGGGAATCGGAGAGTTTTTTCCTTCATGTTCGGAGCATCGATAGTTCGCAACAGGGTGCGCAGACCATCGGTGTTGAAGGCTTCAAGGGTGCCTACTTGTGGAAAATCGATCAACTCAGGGTCCGAAAGGGCTGGGCGGGTTACCAAAGTGCCGTTCTCTACATATCGCGCGGGGCGGATATATTCTTCGATTACGTCAACTGGCGAGAAGACCGCCTTGTATTCCCACGGCCACTGCCGCACATCGGGAAGACCGCCAACATAGATCAGCAAGTCCGTCACCTTGTCCAGGTGACGTGCAGCTCGGCCCACAAGGGCACTGCCCATTCCCGGGAAGACACCGCAATCCATGATTGCCACGACTCCCTTTTCACGGGCCAGGTCATCCAATAAAAACGGGTCCTCGGGAAAGAAAGCAATATCCACAACGTTAACACCAGCGTTGATAATGGCTTCGAGGGTTTGAAAGCCCATGAAACCAGGAACTGCCGAAACGACGAAGTCGTAATTAGCAACCAAACGAGTGATGTCATCGGGCTGGGATAAGTCACAAACCAAAGGCGTTATTGGGGCCTTGGCCGCCAGCTTATCAAGATTTTTTTTGCTGATGTCGGCTACAGTAACTTCAAAATTTGAATCACCGGATGGTCCATTGGCAAGATCCATCGCCATTGGACCACCGACAAGTCCTGCTCCTAAAACAATAATTTTCATTCTTTCAACTCCATTTTAAAGAAGATACTACCTTATGGATTAGTTATTTATTACCTGATTAAGTACAGCACTTAACTGCCTGGAAGTGTATGGTTTCTCAACAACTCCCTTAAAACCGTATTCTTTGAAATTAGCACAAATGGGATCAGTGGCATATCCGCTCGATACAATACATTTGGCCTGACCATCAATCTCCAGAATTTTTTTAACGGTCTCTCTTCCTCCCATACCACCTGGTATGGTCAGATCCATAATCACCGCATCAAATGGTTTTTCCTCGCTGGCCGCCCGTTTGAATTTATCAACAGCCTCTTCACCTGCGCTTGCAGATTCGACACTATAGCCCTTTGGTTCAAGCATCCTCCTGATAAGATCCTGGATCATTTCATCATCGTCCATCACCAATATCCTGGTGCCAATATCAGCAGAGCGGGACACCTTTTCCTGCACAATGTCTTCAGCCAGTATTGGTTTTTCGGAAGCTGGTAAATGCAAAATAAAAGTGGATCCCATTCCGGGTTCCGACTCGACGCTGATGTGTCCACCATGTCTTTTGACAATGGAGTAAATGGTTGCAAGTCCAAGCCCGGATCCAGTGACCTTGGTAGTAAAATATGGATCGAACACCGAATCAATAATCTCTTGGGAGATGCCAACGCCCTCGTCCCTGACAGTAACTCGGATATAGAAACCGTTTTCAAGATTTTCTACTTCTCTGTCCTTCAGTTTAATGTTCTGCATGGTGAAATACAGAATACCACCCTGGGGCATGGCTTGTATTGCATTGATGGCCAGATTTGAGATCACCTGGTGCATTTGTCCTCGGTCAACATTCACCCACATCAGGTCATCAGCAGACTTAATCTCTGGTTTGACATTTGCGCCCGAAAGGTTAAAACGAACAGATTCGTGCACCAGTCGGGCAAAATCCAGGACCTCTCGCACCGGTTCGCCACCCTTGGCAAAAGTCAACAATTGGTTGGTTAACCCAATGGCTTTGTCCATAGCTTCCTCGGCACTGGTTAATGCCGGGAAGGCGGGATGATTTGCATCAAGTTTACTGGTGGCAATCGAGATGTTCCCAAACAGGCTCATAAGAAGGTTGTTAAAATCATGAGCTATGCCACCGGCGAGTGTACCAATTCCCTCAAGTCTCTGGTGCTTGGTTCGTTCCTCTTCCGCTCGCTTGCGGTCGGTAATGTCGGAGGCCAGGAATACCGCTGAAGCCACTTCATCACCCGACCAAACAGGAGATACGCGAACAAAATAGTTCCTCTCTGTTCCATTAGGTCCAGGACCAGAAGACTCGTAAGATGTAGACTTGCCTAATTCAAAAACTGTTGCCAAGGCTTCGATCACGGTGGAACGTTGGGCCTCGGGTACAAAATCGTAAGCCTTGGTGGAAAATATTTTGTCCTCAGTCAAACCTTCCACTATATGATTAATATAGGAGATATTACCATCGGCATCACTGAGCAGGATAGTATCAGCAACACTGCCGGAAATTGTTTCAAAACGTTGCATGCTGTCATGCAGCCGGCTCTCGGCCAACTTGCGATCTGTGATATCAGTGTGGGTACCAACCATACGTCTAGAAGAAGAACCTGACTCTCCATTAACAACCTTTCCACGGCTGCGAATCCACATCCAGGTTTTGTCCTTGCGCAGGAATCTGAATTCAGTATCGTATTTGTTCTTTATTCCGTTTTGGCAAGCTAGAATCGCTTCTTTTGCCCCGGCCAGGTCGTCAGGATGAACTCGTTTGGTCCATTCGTCGTACTTGCCAGGAAACCCCTGTGGTTCATAACCAGCCATGGTATAATAGCGATCATTAAAATAGACAATATTGCTGGAGTAATCCCAGTCCCAAAGACCATCATTGCTGCCAACCAAAGCCAATTTCAACCGCTCTTCACTCCGAATCAAAGCAGCTCGAGCCTGAGAATGCTTCTTAATATAGTGAAAGAGTGCCAGAATCACACCGACAAGCATTATCACAGAACATATCGTGATCCAAATGACTTTTCTGTACTCACGGTAGACAGAAAACGGTCTGTTGAAAATGATGCTTTCCGGTGGCAGTTCTCCCTCCCCAATTCCGAAGCTTTTCAAAACCTTGAAGTCAAATAGGTAAACCATTGGGCTACCACTGATTTGAAAACTGTCAAAGGGCTCGCCACGGAGAAAGCCAAGGGCCATCTTTGCCGCTTCTTTTCCCTGGTAGTTGGGGCTGGTAATTTTACCACCGACGACACCCTGCCCGACAACGTCCCAAATGCAGTAGACAGGTCGGTCAGTTGCCATGGTGGTCATGCGAACGCTCTCTTCGCATGATAACGGCATACCGTCAGGACTACGAAGATAAACGGCCCATAAAACAAGAGCGTTATTGGACAGCTGCCCGAGCTTGTTTTTCAGGTCGTCGTGGCTGAGGTTGTCCAGGTACTCAATATTCACCTTGTCAATGAATTTCGGTTCAGCCCGTTCAATTCGGTGTTTAAATGCATTTCCGGAAAACGTAGCGTCAGTAATTGTGACGATTTTTTTTGTCCCGGGATGAAGCATAAGCATCAGATCTATTGTTCCGGCAACATCGTAGGATTCATAAACGCCCGTGTAGAATTCGTGCCCGTTCATTCGGTCGGGCTGAAAATCATTGATCCCGCAGAAAAATACAGGAACATCCGGGAAAATTTCCTGGCGGTATTTTAATAGAAAATTCAAAGCATGGTCGTCAGAAGAAACAATGGCATCGAACTTCAGAGAGTGATACTTGTGAGCATACAAATCGCGAAGCTGAGAAAAATACTTGTCATCTGAACACCGCTTGGTGTCCATATACTCTGAAAAAATCTCAATGTCTTTTTGCCCGTCGAATACCGACCATATGCCGTCCATAATGCGGTCGGTCCAGTGGTAATCTTCGTGGTAGGCATTGATAATTAACACTCGTTTGGCGACGGTTTCATCCTCGGAAAAGGTCACACCTGGAGCAAGAGTCAGAAGAAAAGTAAGATATATGAAAAACCATTTCATTTTGAAAACCGTTCCCAGAAAACCACGAAGAAAGGCATTTTATAAACCATTCTAAATACCTCAGTCATCCACCTTATTATGGGAGTTGATTTCAGTCTATGTAATTCTTTTTCATGCAGGTAAAAGAAAGATAACCGGTAGATGGCCTTCGGGTTTTCCCGGGAGATATTGTCACTCCAACCTGTTTTCTTCAGCAGAGTGGAACAATGTAATGACCGAGCTGCAAGTTGGCAAAAGGCCCGCCGCCAGTCCTTTGACTGACGGCGGGTAGAAAAATTGACCTGATCGATTTGTCAAAAAGGATAAGGTCAGTGGGCACCTGGCGAATCCAGCTGTTTCATAACCTTTTCTAAGGAAAAACTAGCGGCCTTTTGACGCGGAGGGTAATCCTTGAAGGTTGCAATGAATTGTCCCACATAAGCTTGAGCCGGCACCAAGAGAAACGCCCGGTCGAGCAACCAGTCATAGTAAGTATTTGAAGTTATCTGTGCCCGTTCATATGGATCACGGCGCAGGTGGAATATCAGAGGAAGTCGCAAAGAAACAAATGGGTCGGACCAGACAGCTAAAGTTCCCTGAGTCCGTTGCTCCATGAAAATCAGTTTCCACTGTTCGAAACGCAGAGCTGTCAGGTCACCGTCATCGGAAAAATAGAAAATTTCTTTCCGAGGGCTATTAACTTTGGTTGGATCTTTCAAGTGGTCAATAAGGTTGTATCCGTCGAGGTGGACTGTATGTTGCCAAACCAAACCAGACTCAAAACCCAAAAAACTAAGAGACACATTCTCTAATCGCCGAAGGGCGAATTAACTCCTCCTCCCGCATTTCGTATCCTTTATTATACCACCTCCTGCGCCGCAGCGTTTGCATTTTTAGCAGTTGCCGCGAAGTTTGTATTTCATGGTGCCGGCCGTGATAAACATCAGCCGGAGTTACATTCTTCAAAGATTCGTGAAAACGCTCATTGTTGTAGTACTCCACGAACTGTTCGAGTTCACGTTTCAGCTCATCCGGATAATAGTAATTGCGTAGTTTGACCACATTTTTCATTGTCCGATGATACCGTTCTATTTTGCCTTGAGTTTGTGGATGGTAAGGCGCACCTCGGGTGTGGATCATGGCCTTGCTTTCCAGGTACTCGGCCAACTCCTTGGAGATGTAGCAAGGACCATTATCACTCAACAGTCGAGGGCGGTGAACAACCTGGACCTTGTCGACACCCGTTCGCTCAAGTGCTTCATCAAGGGTCTCAGTCACATCCGCGGCTGACATGGTGGTCGTCAATTGCCAGGAGATGATGTATCGAGAGTAGTCGTCCAACACCGTCGACAGATAATACCAACCCCAACCAGTGATCTTGA
>JAAEOA010000008.1 GCA_024223715.1 bacterium
AATTATCCCGAGAATTATCCAGAAAATTATCAAGAAAATAATCCAGATAATTTTCCGGATAATTTGCCAGGTTGAGATGATGAGTCATCTTCGGCCGATTTGCAAAGCAGTGTAGAGAAGATAGCGCAAGAAGTGTAAGATACTTAACGAAAGATATTTTTCAAAGAGAACCTTGGAGACAATCAATGATCGATGGCCTTATTATTCTCGCTTATTTTGTCGTGATCATGTTGGTGGGCATTCTCAGCCGTGGAGGCCCCGAAACCACCGCTGAAGAGTATTTTGTTAGCTCCCGCAGTTTGAAATGGCCTTCCATTGCTCTGTCCACAGTGGCCACAAATATTCATGCAGGACACTTTCTGGGTATGGCCGGTTCCGCTTATTTATATGGTCTGGCCCAGGCAAATCTTGAAATTAATGCGGTTTTTGGCATCCTGCTGGCCACTTTTGTCTTTGTACCTCTGTATTTACGGCTGAAGGTAATGACCATTAGCCAGTTTTTTGAAGATCGTTTTGGCGCCAAAGTGGGCACCGCTTATTCTGTTCTGACCATGGTCCTTTACGGATTTTTGTATCTGGGTACGACACTCTTTTGGGGGGCTTATGCGGTCAATGCTCTTTTTGTTGAGCAAATTGCCTTCCTGAATTCAGATCCGGCTATTCGTATCATGATGATCATGGTTGGTCTCGGTGTTTTTTCCGCAACCTATACTTATCTGGGTGGATTGCGAGCCGTAGTTCGAACCGATGCCGTGCAGTTTGTCCTGCTTGTGGGTGGTGGCTTTACTCTGCTGATTTTGGCCCTCAATAAGGTGGGCGGCTGGAGCCAGTTGTATGAACAGACCAACCTGATGCACCTGCATCTGCCTGCAGATCATCCCAAACTGCCCTGGACAGCCATTGGAGCCATGCTCTTGCTGAACCTCAATTACTGGGGCAGTAACCAGATCATTCTGCAGCGATCTCTGGCCGCAAAATCCGTCAAACACGCTCAGATTGGGCTATTGGCCAGTGGTGTTTTGAAATACCTGATGGCTTTGCTCATTGTGGTGCCGGCCATCGCTTTGGCTGGAATATTGAAAGATACTCCTTTGATAGATCCGGACCAGGCGTACCCCACATTGGTTAATATGTTACTACCGGTTGGGGCAAGAGGATTGGTCCTGTGCGGGCTTTTCGCCTCGCTGATGTCATCGGTAGATAGCATTTTTAATTCGGTGAGCACGCTGTGGTCCGTGGATATCTTTAAACGTCGGTTGCGGCCTGATGCCACCGACGCGGAAATGGTGGCCATGGGCAAACGCGCCATTCTGGTAACTTTGGTCACGGGCCTGTTGTTTGGCTTTTTGCAGGTGCACATCAAGTTCAGCAATCCTGAATTTGCTCTGACCCACTGGTTCAACAATATGTCGTATTATATAAAGATTGGTTTTGTTTTGCTGATTGCTTCGGCAGTATTTGTTTATAAGGCCAAAAATGGATTGGTGTTGGCCATGATGTTCTTAACTATTGGCATCAAGCTGGCTCTGGAAAAAGTATTGCCCGAAATGGCGTACTTTAATATTACGGCCTTAACTATTCTGATAGGTTTTGCTGTTATTTCCGGAGAGGCGTGGTGGCGCACCAGGCGGGGCATTTGCTGGTCCGATATTTGGTATGTGCATGATCGGGGTGTTGCCTGGGGTGGAGTGGCTTTGCTGGGGTCTTTGGTTGGGTTGCAGGTTTGGTTTCATTAAGGTGTAAATTGATAAGGTTAGAATGTATTCATTTGGGAACAAACCTTTCAATCAGCCGGTATGAAACCGTTCAATTGGCAGAGGTGTGTGGTTGTCAAAATTCCAAAAGGAAATGAAATGAAAACCCATCGTTCTTTATGGTTAATAACCCTTCTTTTTTATACCTCCGGCTGCACAGTCTACGCACCAGTATACTTTCCAGGGGAAGAAACCCCACCCATCCCAGAAACCGAGACATACAAAACCGACGATGGAATTGGCGACAATAGAAAATCTGATGCCAGCCCCAAAATTGTAAAAAAGGGCGCACGTTTACGATTGACTCTGAAAACCGGTGAAGAAATTTCAGGCGAAGTAATTGAAATTGGTGAAGACTATTTGGCTTTCGGAAAAGTGGGCAATTATGGGTTGGAAAAGCAATATTATCATCTGGACGATATTGCCAAAATTGAGGTTTCATTAACGACATCGTTTACTAAAATAATGACCTCAACTCTAGTGATTGTCGGTGTGGTGCTTTTGGCGTTAACGGCAATGTATGCCCGGGGCATGTCCGGTTACTACAATTGATTCCAACATTCAAGAACAGGCCTGAATAACAAAATAGCGCCTATTTCGGTAAATAAAGCCCAAAATACTGCCGATACAAAAAATTTTATTTCATAAAAAAAACTTTACACACACCCGAAAGTAGGGTAAATTTCTTTAGTCGGGTCAATAACAGTGCCCGTTTTGGTTGCTGACATTCAAATTTTAGCCGTCTCCGGTAGTTTCACCCGAGCGCAACAATACAAGCAATCAACTCAAATATTACCGAACTAACGTCGGGAGAACCCCATGGACATGAAGCTCACCAAAATTAACGAAACAGTAGTTGAAAAAGCCGCCGCCCGATGCCGGGAAAAAGGAATCATTATTCCCACTCTGGCTCAAATGAAAGATCCTTCACTCATTCCTGACAACATCAAAAACAGTTTAAAAGATGTGGGCCTGCTCGATTTTAATCCCTTGAATTTATTCCGAATCACTTGGAAAAACGATCCCAAAACCGGACAATTCAACGATGGTAATTATGTGGAGTTCCCAAGCGAATTAACCGGCATCAAGGCCCGCGTTATTGGCCTGGTTGGCAATCATTTCCCCACAGGTGCGCATAAAGTCGGAGCTGCTTTTGGTTGTCTGGTACCCCGCCTGGTCACGGGTGAGTTTGATCCTACAACCCAAAAAGCCGTCTGGCCCAGCACTGGTAATTATTGCCGTGGTGGTGCTTTTGATGCCAAATTGCTGGGCTGCGAATCTATTGCCATTTTGCCTGAAGAAATGAGTAAGGAGCGCTTCGATTGGCTCAACGGTGTCGCCAATGAAGTTATTGCCACTCCCGGTTGTGAATCCAACGTGAAAGAAATTTACGACAAATGCTGGGAAATTCGCAATACCAGGCCCGAATGCGTCATTTTTAATCAGTTCGATGAATTTGGTAACCCCATTTGGCACTATAATGTTACCGGTTCCATCATCGAAGAGATTTTCCAGAAAGAAGCCAAACCTGGCCAGCGCATGGGCGCCTACATTAGCAGCACCGGTTCTGCCGGAACTATTGCCGCGGGTGACTTCCTGCGAACAAAACACCCCGACATGATTGTCACTGCTGTGGAAGCCTTGCAGTGCCCAACTCTATATTCCTGCGGATTTGGTGGACACCGCATTGAAGGCATTGGCGACAAGCACGTGCCCTGGGTCCACAACGTTCGCAATACCGACATGGTCAGCGCCGTCGACGACCAGCAGTGTATGGACCTGCTGCGGCTTTTCAATGAAGAGGATGGTCACGCGGTGCTGACTGAAAACGGAGTGTCGCAGGACTTGATTGACCAGCTGCACTATTTGGGAATCAGCAGCATTTGTAATCTGATTTCCGCCATTCAAACCGCCAAATATTATGACATGGATGAGCGCGATATCATCTTCATGCCTTTGACCGATGCGGCAGATATGTATACCAGCCGCCTGGCGGAATTGAACAACCAACTGGGGATTTACAACCGGGACAAAGCACTCATGGATCAGAGTCGCTGGCTGGCTGGAAATACTCCCGATTATGTTCGTGAGTTGAGTTATCACGATCGCAAAACCCTGCACAATTTCAAATACTTTACCTGGGTGGAACAACAGGGCCGCAGTGCTGAAGAATTACGGCAACTCTGGGACCGTGATTTCTGGACCGAAACCTTCAATGTGACCGATCACTGGGATCAACGCATTAAAGAATTCAACGACCGGGTCGGCTTGGCTTAAGTTTCATAAATTCAGGAGGATAGACAATGCAGGATTTCAATAAAATTTTGGAAAAAGCTCAGGAATACAAACCGGATATGACCCGGTTCCTGCGTGACATGGTGCGCATTCCCAGCGAAAGCTGTGATGAAGAAAAAGTAATATTGCGCATCAGGGAAGAAATGGAAAAAGTTGGTTTCGACAAAGTGGAAATCGACCCTATGGGGAACATTCATGGAACCATTGGACACGGACCCACATTAATTGCTTACGATGCTCATATTGACACCGTTGGCGTGGGAAATATGGACAACTGGGATTACGATCCTTATGAAGGTTTCGAAGACGATGAAATTATTGTCGGCCGGGGAACCAGCGACCAGGAAGGCGGCATGGCTTCCATGGTTTATGCCGGGAAAATCATCAAAGATCTGGGTCTCGAAGATGAGTACACCCTGGTCATGGTTGGTTCGGTAATGGAAGAAGATTGTGACGGCTTGTGCTGGCAGTACATTGTCAAGGAAATGGGGCTCAAACCTGAGTTTGTTATTTCCACCGAGCCCACAGACGGCGGAATTTATCGTGGCCAGCGCGGTCGAATGGAAATCAAAGTGACCACCAGTGGAATTAGTTGTCACGGTTCAGCACCCGAGCGTGGCGATAACGCCATCTTCAAAATGGCTCCTATTTTGGGTGAGCTGGAAGAGTTGCACACCAAACTCATTTCCGACGATTTCCTGGGTAAAGGAACACTGACGGTTTCGGAAGTGTTCTTCTCATCTCCGTCGCGTTGTGCTGTGGCTGATGCTTGCACCGTTTCCATCGATCGTCGGCTGACAGTGGGCGAAGACAAGGAATATGCCCTGGGGCAAATTCGTGATCTGCCGTCGGTTAAAAAAGCTGGCGCCAAGGTGGAAATGTATACTTACGAACGGGCAGCGTATACCGATCTGGTTTACCCCACTGATTGTTATTTCCCTTCATGGGTTGTTGAAGAAGATCATGTGGCTTGCCAGGCAGTGGCCGAGTCATACGAAAAACTGTTCAAAAAAGAACCCCGTATTGACAAATGGACTTTCTCTACCAACGGAGTTTCCATTACCGGCTTTTATGGCATTCCCACGGTTGGGTTTGGACCGGGCAAAGAAGCCGAAGCCCATGCTCCCAATGAGAAAACCTGGAAAGAAGATCTGGTCACTTGTGCGGCTTTGTATGCTGCGCTGCCACAGGTCTATCTGAGTAAAAAGAAATGAGCGGCGTCTTCAAAGATACGGTCGTGGTTGCGGTGGGTGGTAATTCCATCATTCGTGATGAGGACCACAAGACGGTGGAGGATCAATACGAATCCGTCGCCGAAACCTGCAAACATTTGGCTGATATTGTGGAGTCGGGTTACCGGCTTGTCATTTGCCATGGCAATGGGCCTCAGGTAGGATTTATTCTCAGGCGCTCAGCCATTGCTTACGATGCTGCCGGCCTTCATGAAGTCCCTTTGTCCAGCTGTGTTGCTGATACACAGGGGGCTATTGGTTTTCAAATCCAACAGGCCCTGGAGATTGAGCTCAATAAGCGCAGCATCGTTCGGCAAACCGCCACAGTGGTGACCCGGGTTGTTGTTGACCCTCAGGATCCCGGATTTTTGAATCCAACCAAACCCATTGGCTCTTTCTTTTCCCGTGAAAAAATGGAGCAAATGTCGGAAAGTTACCCGGACTGGAAATTTGTGGAAGATGCAGGCCGGGGTTTCCGTCGTGTAGTGGCTTCTCCAGTGCCTGAAAAAATTGTTGAACTGGATATTATCTCCAGTTTGATTGAAAATGACCACATCGTTATTGCCTGCGGTGGCGGGGGTATTCCTGTGGTGCCGGTACAGGGAGGATTCAACGCCGTGGATGCCGTCATCGACAAAGATCTGGCTTCTGCTTTGCTGTCCGAAAAAATCGAAGCCAAACGATTTATAATATCTACCGGAGTTCAGCATGTGTGCCTGAATTTTGGCCAGGAAAACGAGAAAAAACTGGAGCACCTGGGTATTGAGGAACTGAAACAATATGTTCAGGAAGGCCATTTTGCAGCGGGCAGTATGCTGCCGAAAATTGAAGCAGCCATTGACTTTATAGAAAAGGGTGGCGAAGAAGTCATCATCACCGCGCCGGAATTTTTGAAAGACGCAGTGGAACATAAAACTGGAACCAGGGTGACCAGAGAGTCATAAGGAGTTTGTAATGAGCAGGGTTTGTACCAACGAGTTGATCAAAAAACTGGGTTTGTTGAATACCGAGAATATGTACCTCAACGACTTCCTTCACACCTGGGACAAAACAGATCAGGAATTATCGGCAATTTTCACCGTTGCGGATATTCTTGAAAAAATGCGAAAAGACAACATTTCTCCCAAAGTTTTCGACAGTGGCCTGGGCATTTCCCTGTTCCGGGATAATTCCACACGCACCCGATTCAGTTTTGCCAGTGCGTGTAATTTGCTGGGTCTGGAAGTGCAGGACCTGGATGAAGGCAAATCGCAGGTGGCCCACGGAGAAACCGTGCGGGAGACTGCGAATATGGTCTCTTTCATGGCCGATATTATTGGCATTCGGGACGACATGTATATTGGCAAAGGCCATACCTACATGAAAGAAGTGGCTGATTCTGTTGAAGCGGGTCATCAGGAAGGTGTTCTGGAGCAACGACCCACGGTGGTCAATTTGCAATGCGATGTGGATCATCCCACCCAGTCCATGTCTGATATGCTTCACATCATCAATACCTTTGGTGGCGTGGAAAAACTTAAGGGCAAGAAAATTGCCATGACCTGGGCTTATTCACCTTCATACGGAAAACCACTTTCAGTTCCTCAGGGCGTTATTGGCCTGATGACTCGATTTGGTATGGATGTGACCCTTGCTCATCCCGAAGGTTATGAAGTCATGCCCGAGGTTGAAGAGATTGCTCGCCTGAATGCTGCCAGCTCCGGTGGTTCGTTCAGCAAAACCGGCAGCATGAGCGAAGCTTTTGAAGATGCCGATATTGTTTATCCAAAAAGCTGGGCTCCGTTTGTAGCTATGGAAAAACGCACCGACTTGTATGGACAAGGCGATCAGGACGGTATCAATGAACTGGAAAAAGAGCTGCTGGCCCAGAATGCGGAGCACAAAGACTGGGAGTGCACCGAAGAACTGATGGCTAAAACCAAAAACGGCAAAGCCCTGTATATGCATTGTCTGCCCGCAGACATTTCAGGTGTTTCCTGCGATGAGGGTGAAGTGGCTGCTTCGGTATTCGATCGGTATCGAGTGCCTTTGTATAAAGAGGCCAGTTACAAGCCGTACATTATTGCGGCTATGATATTCCTGAGTAAGTTTAAGAATCCGGCCGATACGTTCCAGTCCTTACTGGATAAAAGCAACAGCCGTATTCGTTAGATCATTTCATCCCCGGCCTGGTGCCGGGGATTTTCTTTTTCTGGGAAGAAATGACACAGGGTTCAGAGAACAGGCAGGTGTATAATGATCAGCTTTACACTTAACGGAGAAGCCATTGAGTATACCGGAGATTCTGAAGTCACTTTGCTTCAGTGGCTCAGATGCGAAACCGACGTCAAGAGTGTTAAGGACGGGTGTTCCGGCCAGGGAACCTGCGGTGCTTGCATTGTTGAACTGAATGGCAAGCCCTGCCTGGCTTGCTGCAAAAATATGGGGAAACTTGAAGGTGCGGAAATTGTTTCTCTTGAAGGCATGCCTGAAAAAACGCGCCGGGTTTTGGGAGAGGCTTTTGTTGCCGCGGGGGCGGTTCAATGCGGATTCTGCAGTCCGGGAATGCTCACCCGAACCAAGTTGCTTTTTGACAAGAACCCCAATCCCACCCGTGAAGAAGTAACCAAAAAAATTAAGTCACATTTATGCCGTTGTACCGGGTATGTAAAAATTGTTGATGCCATCATGATGGCATCTGAGGCCTTTGACAGCGACCAGGACATTGTTCTGGATGATGGCGGCCTTGGCTCCTCTCCTCCAAAACTTCAAGCGTACAACCGCGCTGTGGGCGAACCCCTGTTTATTGGTGGAATGGTCTTCGATGAATTGTTACATGGTGCTTTGCACTTCAGCGAACATCCCCGGGCAAAAATTCTGAAAATTGATACTTCCAAAGCCGAGGCTCTCGATGGCGTGGTTAGGGTGTTTACGGCTAAAGATGTACCCGGAAACAGGACCGTGGGTATTGTTGTTAACGACTGGGATATGTACATCGCTGAAGGTGAAACTACCCGATACATTGGTGATGTTCTGGCCTTGGTTGTGGCGGAAACCAAACTCCTTTCTCGTGAAGCAGCAGCTCTGATTGAAGTGGAGTATGAAGTTCTTGAGCCTGTGACCACCATTGAAGAAGCCCTGACGGATAAAATCAAAGTCCATGAAGGCGGCAATCTGCTCCAGGAAACAACTATTTGTTATGGGGAAAACGTTGAAGATGTATTCTCCAATTCAAAATATGTGGTGAGCGATACTTTCCAGACCCAATTGACCGAACACGCTTTCATGGAACTGGAAAACAGCGTAGCCCAGTATGAAGAGGGTGTGCTGACGGTATATTCTCAGGGACAGGGTATTTTTGAAGACCGCCATCAGATTTCAAACATGCTCGGACTGAAAACCCGGGAAGTGAATGTCAAACTTGTGCCTGCCGGAGGGGCTTTTGGTGGGAAAGAAGATCTCTCGGTACAGGGTCACGCGGCTTTGGCTGCATTCCATCTGAAAAAAGCCGTAAAGGTGAAGCTCGACCGAACTGAATCTCTGCAAATGCATCCCAAGCGTCATCCCATGCATATGGAATACAAGTTGGGTTGCGATGAAGATGGAAAGTTCACCGCCCTTCATGCCCGAATTGTGGGCGATACAGGTGCTTATGCTTCGGTCGGTGGTCCAGTAATGGAGCGGGCAGCCACTCATGCCGGGGGTGCTTATTACATCCCCAACATCGATGTTAAATCCAAGGCGGTTTATACCAACAACCTGGTCAGCGGAGCCTTCCGGGGTTTTGGTGTGAACCAGGTCACTTTTGCCATTGAAGGCCTTATTGATCAGCTGTGCGAAAACTCGGGATTTGATCGCTGGGATATTCGATACAAGAACGCTTTGGATAAGGGTTTAAAAACCACAAGTGGCCACAAATTACGCAAAACCGTGGGACTTAAACAAACGCTCGAAATGGTGAAAAAAGATTACGACAGTGGCAAAGTCACCGGCTTGGCATGTGGCATTAAGAACTGTGGTATTGGAAACGGAATTCCCGAGCTTAGTGAAGCCAAAATTGAAATTTTGGAAGACGAAAACATTCTTCTGTTCCATGGCTGGAGCGAAATGGGACAGGGAATTGATACCGTTGCTCAGCAAATGCTCTGTCAATGCCTGGGTTTGAATTCCACCAAGAAAATCAAGGTGGTTGTTAATACTCACGCCGAGGCCAAAGCGGGAAATACTACTGCCAGCCGTGGTACCTTCCTGGTTGGCAAGGCCGTTCAGGCAGCCGCTGAGGGTTTAGTAAAAGACCTTGAAACTAAAAGCTTAAGCGAATTGGCCGGACGCACTTACGACGGGTCATATTTGTGCGACTGGACCACCGCGTCAGATTTTGAAGGCGAGGTCATTAGTCACTTTGCCTATAGCTTTGCCACTCAGTTGGTTACCCTGGACGATGACGGGAAAATTTCAAAAGTTACCGCTGCTCATGATAGCGGCACTGTGGTAAATCCCAAGCTTTATGAGGGTCAAATTGAAGGTGGCATTGTCATGGGATTAGGTTATGCCCTTACTGAAAATTTGGTTTTGGATAAGGGGAAAATTGTTGATCCCCGCTTCCGGACCCTGGGCCTCATGCGTTCTACTGAGGTACCGGAAATTGAAGTGCTTCCTCTGGAAATTTTTGATGACGATTCTCCCTTTGGAGCCAAAGGAGTGGGAGAAATAAGTTGCATTCCGACAGCGGCCGCTGCGGCGGGCGCATTCCGGAAATTTGATGGGAAAAAAAGGTGCCAGCTGCCAATCGATCCTATCAGGAAATAGTCATTTGTAGAATTTTCCAACGGAGGAATCATGTCACTGTATCTGAAAAATGCCCGGTTCATTGATTGGCAGACGCTGGAATTTAAAAGTGTAAATATTGCCGTTGATGATGGCGTACAGGGAGGAATTGCTTTTGTTGACAGCATTCCGGATTCGGCAACTGATGATACCAACAGCCGGGTAATCGATTGCCAGGGAAAATTTGTGACCAAAGCATTCGGGTGCGGCCATCATCATATTTATTCCACTCTGGCCCGGGGTATGCCGGCGCCCAAAAAAATACCCACGGATTTTCCTGAAATCCTAACGTATGTCTGGTGGCATTTGGACAAATGCCTCGATAAAGAAATGATTGAAGCCAGTGCTCTGGCTTCCGCTCTTTATTGTGCGAAAAACGGCATCACTTTTGTTATTGATCACCATGCTTCTCCTTTTGCCATTGAAGGTTCATTGGATACCATTGCCAATGCTTTTGATAAGGTTGGAATTGCCCATCTGCTCTGTTATGAACTTTCAGACCGCGATGGTGTCGGCCCCCGGGAAGCGGGCCTGGCCGAGCACTCTCGATTCCTGGCCAGCGGAGGACAGGGGCACGTTGGCCTTCATGCATCGTTTACTGTTGGAGATGACCTTTTAAACCAATCGGTGGAAATGGCTCGCCAATACGGAACAGGTTTGCACATTCATGTGGCGGAAGACAAATCGGACCAGGAAGCTTGCCTTAAAGAGCACAACCAGCGGGTCGTTAACAGGTTGCATGAGGCCGGAGCCCTTGATCTGCCTCAGACCATTCTGGGTCATTGCATTCACCTG
>JAAEOA010000009.1 GCA_024223715.1 bacterium
CCATCCTGACACCCGAAACCTGACACCCATACTCTGTGTCAAATAATAGGCGCCGCTTCAAGTGCCCCGAAGGGGCCACTTATTCAGAACCTAGTCTCGGCAAAAATTAGTGCCTCAATGGCTGTAATATTACAATGAAAGGAAAGTTTTAAATGACCGAAGATCAACAACCCTATACCAAGACCTTTCCCATTTCTTGGGAACAGCTCCACCGCGATGCCAAGGCCCTGGCCTGGCGGCTGTTGGATATGAAAACGTGGAAGGGCATTGTCGCCATCACCAGAGGCGGGCTGGTACCCGCTTCAATTATCGCCCGCGAACTGGAAATCCGGCTGGTGGACACCGTATGTATCTCCAGCTATGATTTCAAGGAAATGGGTGAAAGCAAAATTCTGAAATCAGTGGATATGGACGACGAGGACTGGCTTCTGGTAGATGACCTTGTCGACACCGGTCGCACGGCCGGCATCGTCAAAGACATGCTCCCCAAAGCCCACTTTGCCACTGTCTACGCCAAACCGGAAGGGAGACCTCTGGTTGACACCTTTATCACCGAAGTCAGCCAGGACACCTGGATTCTGTTTCCCTGGGATACGGAGTCGAAGTTTGTAAAGCCTATTGTTTCATGTACTTAGCGTTCGCATCCCAAAGCACCATTTTTATTCATCCTCGAGGTCGGGCAAAACTTGGGCATTTTTTAACGCTTCTTCCAGTTTTTGACCGTCTTGATCCCTCGGAATCCGATTGTAATAATGATTCACAATCGG
>JAAEOA010000010.1 GCA_024223715.1 bacterium
CTTTCGAATACACTCGATCAAGGCAAGACCCAACTTAATATCAAGTGAGTCATATGGCCCCAAACCGTTTCCAGTGGCCCCCACCAGGGGGGGGGGGAATAAAATTGCTATTGCAGGTCCTGCCAAATCCTCTTGCGATTCTGTTCGCAAGCATGTGTTTTTTTGGTTGCCTATGGCATCCTGTTTGGATTCTCATCCAATTCGGCCAAGCAGTCAAATTTTCAATTTGCTGCATCGCCTGGTTTGGTAAGCGAGTCAGCAAAATGTGTAGCATGAAGCATCGGCGACCAAGTATGCAGCAAAGGATCCGAGCCGAGAGGTAGCCCTCCAAGTCCGAGTATTCTCCTCAGGCCCCCTCGGAAGGCTGCCGGATTCCTGCGCAAAGGGGGCCCCAAAACAGCAATTTTATTCCCCTCCGATTTGTGCACCCCTCTCAAGCAAAACACACATTTCGCAGCAAAAACCAGGCCCACCGGGCAGACAACAGAAAACCACCGGGCAGGAGGGGAATAAAATTGTCCTTCCAGTCGGACAGGATGTACAAAAAACTGGGATTAGCACGACGAACTGCATCAGTATATTAGTATATTAGTATACAAGTATATTAGCATACAGGTATATTGCCGACGAGCAGCACGAGAGTGCATGAGAGACACACCAGACGAATGGGGCCCAACTTGTAAATTTGCATGTGTGGGATGGGTCGGGAAAGGGCCCGAAAAGCCAATTTTATTCCCCTCCGGGCGGGGATGAAGGGTTCCCTTGACACTGGATACGAGATGGGGCCACATCAGGCAAACTAGTCGCCCAGATTTTCTGAAGCCAGTGGATTTCCGGAAAAAGTTGCGACTTGTAGCTTTTAGTCTGAAAACCAGCGAAATCACAAAATTCAGGTCCGACTCGCTCGCTTGTTGAGTTAGTTAACCTAATTGA
>JAAEOA010000011.1 GCA_024223715.1 bacterium
CCAGGGACCGCCGTTTAGCCACTGCATGTGCATTTCTTTTAACTGGCCGGTGCCTTGAAGAAAAGTCATAAAATTCTCCACCCAATTTATCAACAGCGTATCTTCGGCCATGGCGATGCCCAGTGGTTCGAAGGTGAGAGGCGACTTTCCTGCGAACAGTCCCTTATCCTGGTATCGATAAGCTGTCAGCGCACAAAAAGTGAAATCGGCCACAAGCACATCGATTTTACCCTTGAAAAGAAGATCAATGGCCTCATCGTAGGAATTGGTAAGGACCAGCTTTGCCTTGGATATTAACGATTCGGCAAATTCCTGGCTGGTTGAATTCTTCAGAGCCGCAATGGTAACATCGGAGGTGTCCAGTCCTTTGGCCTCCTGCAGAGCAGCATACTTGGCAGCCACGGCCAGGATTCCCTTGCCCGTCACATAATACGGTCCCACAAATGCCACCTTTTGATTGCGCTTCGGTTTTATGGTCATGCCTGACAAGACCATGTCAACCTGGCCCGCTTCAAGGGCCGGAAGCAGCTCGGCAAATGGTTTTAAGACAAATTTTACTTTAACACCCATTGCAGC
>JAAEOA010000012.1 GCA_024223715.1 bacterium
TGCTGCCGTAAAAATCATAAACAAATTCATTGAAAGCGGTGTGGACGTGCCCATAAAGCTGGTCATACCCAGCGAAGGCGCGGGTTACGAACTGGAAGTAACGGCGTTGATGAAATCCTCCAAGAACCAGGAGGATGCAAAGAAGTTTCTCAACTGGCTGCTGTCGGACACCGCAATCAAGCTCTATGACGAACTGGCCGCAATGAATTGCATCACGGGTACGAGCCGGTCAAAAAGAGCCCAACAGGCCAACCTGCCGACCGACGTGAGTAAGGTTTTTGCCGGAGTAGATCTTAAAAAATCGGCTCGCGACAAAGCAATGATCACCGGCAAATGGAAGAAAGAGATTTTCGACAAGCGTCCAATCCGGTAATTGTCAAAGACTGAGCAGGTGGCGACACGCAGGGGTTGCCGCCTGTATATTCCGCCTAATTACAGGTTGAAAACCATGGCATTTATGACCTTGCAAGACATTACCAAGCGGTTCGATCGTGTCGTCGCGGTTGCCTCTGTCAATCTGGAGATTAGAGAGGGAGAACTGGTCTTTTTTCTCGGACCTTCCGGCTGTGGCAAGACAACCCTTTTGCGTGTCATTGCCGGCCTGGAAATTCCCGATACGGGAAAAGTATTGCTGAAGGAAAATGATCTGGCTCCAACACCCGCCCGGTTGCGCAACTTCGGCATGGTGTTTCAGTCATATTCTTTGTTCCTCAATATGACTGTGGCCCAAAACGTGTCTTATGGCTTGGAATGCCACAAGTGGGATGGAAACGCCAAACAACGGCGGGTAGATGAGTTGTTGGCCATGATGCGTCTTGAGAGTCAGAGGGACAAATACCCGAACCAGCTTTCCGGCGGTCAGCAGCAACGTGTGGCCCTGGCGCGAGCCCTGGCCCCCAATCCGCAGGTTCTATTGCTGGATGAGCCGCTATCAGCGCTGGATGCCAAGGTTCGGGCCAAACTGCGCGGTGAGGTGCGAGACCTTCAGAAACGGCTTGACATTACCACTATCATTGTGACCCACGATCAGGAGGAAGCCATGGAGATGGCAGATCGGGTTGTGGTAATGAACGAAGGGCGAATAGAACAGGTCGGTACACCGACAGATCTGTACTATCGGCCTGCCAATCTTTTTGTTGCGGACTTTTTGGGAAAAATGAATGTACTGCGCCTTGAGGAAAAGGGGGTTGTCCCTCCCAGGCTCGCAGGCTGCCTTCTTTCCGTGGAAGGCGAGCAGCCTAAAAACATGGAGTTTGTGTACGTGCGACCGGAGGCGGTTGAGGTTTTGACAGATTTGCGGCCGGGTACTAACCGCTTTCCCGGCCGGGTAAACAAGACCACTTTCCTGGGCACTTCAACCCGAGTTGAATTGGAAGTGGGTAAACAACATTTGGCAGCTGAACTTAGATACAAGGAGGCTTCGATCTTGCAGCCCGGTCAAGAGATAACGGTCTACCTCCCCCCCGAAGCCGTATTGACCATAGCCGAATCCTAAAGACATCCGCAATGCAGGCATCAATTTCTAAAACATTATTGATTTCTTGGATAGACGATCGAAAGCTTCTGCTCATTTTCGCTGTCTTGGTTTCCGCGTTGCTCGTCATGTTTGTCGCTTATCCCCTGTGGTCTATTTTCAGGATGAGCTTTCTTTCCCCCCAGGGAGGATGGAGCCTAAA
>JAAEOA010000013.1 GCA_024223715.1 bacterium
GAGATTCTCATGTGACCGGCTATTACAAGACGGAAGACGATAAGCCCGGTTGGTGGGACAACATGGTGGGCCCCGGCAAAGGAATTGATACCAACAAATATTTTGTGGTTTGCTCCAATTTAATCGGCGGTTGCATGGGATCCACCGGACCCTGTTCCATCAATCCGAAAACCGTGTTGCCGTATGGGCTTGATTTTCCGGTGGTCACCATCGGTGACATGGTCGATGCCCAGAAAGCACTGATGGATCATTTGGGAATTAAAAAGTTGCTGGCCGTTGTGGGAGGATCCATCGGGGGCATGCAGGTGCTGGAGTGGTGTACCAGGTATCCCCAAATGGTAACAGCGGCAATTCCGCTGGCAAGCACCACCCGACACTCCGCTTTGACCATTGCATTTAACGAAGTGGCCAGGCAGGCGATTATGGCCGATCCCAAGTGGAACAATGGAGAATATTACTTTGGACCGAAGCCGGACCTCGGGCTGGCGGTAGCCCGCATGATCGGCCACATCACCTACCTGTCCGATGAATCCATGCGTCATAAATTTGGCCGCCGGCTGCAGGATAAAAGCGATTTTTCTTTTAACTTTGATGCCGACTTCCAGGTGGAAAGTTATTTGCGTTACCAGGGCAAGAAATTTGTGGAACGCTTTGACGCCAACTCTTTTTTATATCTCACCAAAGCCGCCGATTATTATGACCTGGAAAAACAACATGGTAATGGTTCCGAAGTGCAAGCGTTTTCAAAGACCGCTGCAAAATTTTTGGTTGTCTCCTTTACATCCGACTGGCTGTATCCGACCTACCAA
>JAAEOA010000014.1 GCA_024223715.1 bacterium
AAATTCCAGATCCCGCAACGGCTTTATGGCCGGGAAACAGAAGTTAGGACCCTCTTGGCTACCTTCGACAAAGCAGCCAAAGGTGAAGTGGAATATCTGTTGGTGTCGGGTTACTCTGGGGTGGGTAAATCGGTGCTGGTCCACGAAATCCACAAGCCGATTGTGGGCCAAAAAGGATATTTTATTGACGGCAAGTTCGATCAATTCCAGCGCGATGTGCCTTACAGTGCCTTCGTCCAAGCCTTTGAGAGTTTGGTCAGGCAATTGTTGAGCGAACCGGATGAGCATTTGGCTGCCTGGAAAAACCGGCTGCTGGCAGCGCTGGGGGCCAATGGACAGATCATTATTGACCTGATCCCTGCCGTGGAAATAATTATCGGCCCCCAACCTCCAGTGCAGGAGTTGGGGCCGACCGAAGCGCAAAACCGCTTTTTTATCACCTTCAAGAATTTTATCCAGGTCTTTGCCCAACAAGAGCATCCCCTGGTCATTTTTCTGGACGACTTGCAGTGGAGCGACATCCCCACCCTGAAACTGATCAAGTATTTGCTGGATGCGTCAGACCTCGGATATTTACTCTTAATTGGAGCCTATCGCCATAATGAGGTTGAAGCGGGACATCCTTTACGGAGTTCCCTGGAAGAAATCGAGAAAAACCGACCTCTGCATCAACTCTTTTTAGAGCCTCTGGCTGAGGCTCATGTCAGCCGGTTGGTGGCGGAAACGGTGCATAGTGATGTGGAAACCGTGGCCCCGCTCTCGGCCTTGATATTTGCCAAAACCCAGGGCAATCCCTTTTTTGTGAATGCCCTGCTAAAGAGCCTCTATCAAGAAGGGGGCTTCAATTTTCTTGGCGATGAGGGGCGCTGGGTCTGGAACCTGGAAAAAATCAACCTGATGGGTGTGACCGACAATGTGGTTGAGTTTATGATCCGACAGGTAAGAAAGTTGCCGCCGGAGACACAAAGGGCGTTACAACTGGCCGCCTGCATCGGCAACCACTTTGATTTGCAGACCTTAGCCCTGATTGATGAACTGACCCTCACGGCGACCGGAGAAGCCTTACTACCAGCCATCAATGAGGGCATCATTGTGCCCCT
>JAAEOA010000015.1 GCA_024223715.1 bacterium
CATCTGATTCAACTGCTTTTATGACAAAGACCGATCCTTCTTCGAAAATAGTGGCGGCCCACCACCCATTATTCCCTGATCCCGCAACTGATCCCGCAAGTGCCTCGTCGCCAACGCATGGGTCTCATTGCCCTCGGTGAATGGGCGGCCCTTGTTTACGCCCACCAGTTTCATACGTTCACTGCCGGGAACAAAAAAAGAAGGCCAGGGCATTCAAGCCCTGGCCTCAACTGAACAAGTCACTGAACAAGTCACTGAAACAGAAAACTATTCAGGAATTCACTAGCGATAAAGTGATTTTACCTGATCCCATTCTGATTCATCAGTGGCTACGGTGTCGGAATAGATTCTAATGGTAAAAAATTGCCCCTCGCATGAAGACACGGCAAAACTGCTGGCCATGTTGCCTGAGGGCACAACTGTAATGGTATCTTCACCATAAACCGAATTGGAGCCTGAGCCAACATTTGCACCATTATCATACAAAAAAGCTGCCGTGCACCCAACACCGCACCAGTCCCAGATGTCAACTTCTACACGGTTTATGGCATAAGTCTCGCCTAAATCCACTACAAATCTGCCGGGAAATAACCACATTCCAGGCCAGGTGCCGTAACTGACATCAAATTCACAGTTTCCGCCTCCGTCACAATCTTCTGCAGTAGTCGACGTAAAATAACACTCTATACCTTCAATGAGGAAAACCTCATCGCAAGCAACGGCCGGGAGGTTGTCGAGACTAATGGTTGTTACAACTTCTGCCATGGCGACCGAAGCAACAAAGAGAAAAGAAATCAGAAATAAACAATACCGTGTTTTCATGGGCTATCTCCCCGTGATTGTGTTTGCTGAGGGCTTCTTAAGGAATTTTCGAAACCAACCTGTCATCATGAGAGATAGACGAAAAAACGTTTGGGAAAATCACAAATACTTTTTCTATTTGGAAAAAATGCAATCACAGGGGCACTATGCTGTAACATTAATCATCCCCGCTTTATAGCCTGAATCATCTGATCCAACTGCTGTAAAAACAAAGACCGATCCTTCTTTGAAAATGGTGGCGGTCCACCACCCCTAATTCCCTGATCTCGTAACTGAGTCAACAAGTGCCTTGTCGCCAGGGCATCGGCCACATTGCCCTCAGTGAAAGGGCGGCCTTTGTGACCCAAAACCCGGGCCTCGTTGTCCAGGCAACGGGCAGCCAGGGGAATGTCACCGGTAATAACAATGTCGTCTTTTTCAGCCTTTTCGGCGATCCAGTTGTCGGCTTCGTCCGGGCCCTTGTCAACAACCACCAGTTTGATGCGTTCACTGTCGGGAATACGCATCCAGCTATTGGCTACCAAAGTCACGGGCAGTGAATAGCGATCCGCTACTTTATAAATTTCGTCTTTAACGGGGCAGGCATCGGCGTCTATGTAAATATGGAGCATGGTTTCCTCTGCGCTGATCCGGATGAAATACCGGAGTGAATGATTTTTGCCGATAGTGTACTTCCCCAAAGAGCAGAAGTCCAATTTTGACCGTTACAGGGGGAAAGTGAATTCCAATACTCACTTAGTCGCCTGGGAGTTTCCTCCTGGTTTTGGGTGGCGGTTTTTCAAAATGGTCCTAAATTGCCCGGTAGTTAATAACTCATCAATTGAGATAAAGGGAGCAAACCATGCCTAAAGTCAATCGTTACGTCGACATCGACACCGTGGAAAAAGAAGCCAAAAAAGATTACATCGACCGACACAGCCCTTTTGTGCATTGTGCCGGCAGCGCCCAGAAGGACAATCCCTTCGCCGTGACCGTAAAAGTTGGTAACGAATACACTCATCCCGATGACCTGGATCACTACATCAAGAGTGTTTCTCTGTACAACGGCACGACCTTGTTGGGTGAAGCAAGTTTTCCCGCCGGCCTGCTCGGTGGACAGGGTGCCAAAGGCCACCTGGAAGTCACTTTCAACGTGGTGCCCACCGGCAGCAAATTGAACCTGACCGCCATGGCTTACTGCACCAAACATGGCATCTGGGAAAGTGACCCCGTAGCTGTTACTGTTGAAGGCTAATGACGGCTTCGTAACTGTCTGAATAGAAAATTGGGACCGTCAGGAAACTGACGGTTCCTTCTTGTAAAAAGGAGAACGTTTTGCAGAACCCTGAATTTTTTGCCGATGCAGCAACTATTGAAATGATTGACCCTTTGGCCGATTTCCTGGGTGCCGCCGCTGATGGGAAAATCACTTACAGTTTTGCCGATGCAGTTCGTTTGGCCGGGCATTCCTGTCCAACGGTTGCCGGTGCTTTTCTGATGACGCGTCAGGCTCTGTTGCATTTGCACGGCGATGAAACTCCCATTCGCGGCAACATAAAAGTGGAAATGCGCGATGCGGTTGACAATGGTGTCACCGGAGTCATTGGCAACGTAGTTAGTTTGATTACCGGCGCGGCCGGACCGGGTGGATTTAAAGGTATTGGCGGAAATTTTAATCGTGCAAATTTGCTGACTTATGGCACCGGTCAGACCAGTGAAATTCAGTTCACCCGTTTGGATAACGGGCAGAGCATTGGTGCTAGTTTTGATGCCTCGGCGGTGCCGCCGCATGCCGATCAAATGCCGACTATGCAAAAGATTATGAGTGGGCAGGCTGGACCTGATGATGTGAAAAAGTTTGGTCAGCTTTGGCAACAGCGTGTGGGTGGTATAATGACGGGTTCTGATTTGTGGGAGAGCATGGTGAAGCTGGGCTGATTCCATAGTGAAGAGTGCTCTCCGGGGAGCACTCTTTCCATGTTTCTTGCCCGAAATTTTCTGGGCTCAGCTTGTTGTTGATTTGTCCTTTATCCAATCAGGAACCGGCTTGGCAACCCAAACCAGGAGCAGGATTTTGCAACCCAGCAAACCAATGATTCAGGCCGCCCTGTCAGGGATGACCCATGTTCTTGACTTGACTCCCGAAGACAGTGTTCTGGTTGTCACGGACCAAATGACGGCCCAATGTGGTGCGGCGTTCACCGAGGCGGCACGGAATTTTGGTTGCGATGTTTTTCAATACCAACTTCCGGAAGACCACCGTCCTCTTCAGAAAATGCCCGATCAGATGCATAGTCTGCTTGAAGGCAAAACCATCGTCATCAATGCTATTGTTGGCGATGCCCGGGAGGTACCTTTTCGTTTGGAATGGATTTATAAGGTGGAAGCCTCTGAGGTGATTCGTATGGGGCACAGTCCTGGCATCAACCCCGACATGATGACTGCCGGACCCCTGAGTGTGGACTATGCACGGATGCAGGAAATGGCAGGGCAAGTCCAGGCTGGTTTTTCAGGTGGGACGTCGGTTCATATAACAACGGACCTGGGAACTGATTTGGTACTGGATCTTAAAGGCCGATCCATGATTTCGGATCTGAAAGCCAAACCCGGTGTGGGGGCCAATTTGCCCTGTGGTGAAGTTTATTGTTGCCCGGTGGAAAATGGGGCCAGCGGTTTTTTGGTCATTGACGGGTGTTTTGGCAGTCACGGTATTGTTAATAATCCCGTTCAATTCACTTTGCAGGCTGGACAGGTAACTGATATTTCCGGTGGTGATAAAGAAACCGTCTCTCTGATTACTCAATTGATGGACACGGACGAAGGTTCCCGCACCATCGCGGAACTGGGTATTGGCCTGAACAGTGAGGCCAGAATGTCGGATAATATGCTGGAAGCCGAAAAATCACTCAATACTGCTCACATTGCCTTTGGAACCAACCAGGGCATGCCCGGCGGTTGCAATACTAGCAGCATCCACATCGATTATCTTTTCCAGCGACCCTCAATGACAGTTTCAAGAGCCAATGGTCCTGATATTAAAGTCATGCGGAATGGGGCTATTTTGCATTCCAACTGAACGTTGCCAAATAAGAGTTACCAACACTAAAAAACCCAACCCCGGCCAAGCCGGAGTTGGGTTTTTTCTATCAACAAACCAACCTTAAATGGAATCAATAATCCCATTAAAAGTGGCACTTGGTCGCATGGCTTTTTCAGTCTTGGCTTTGTCGGTATCAAAGTACCCGCCAATATCCATAGCCTCGCCCTGAGCTGCCAGCAACTCAGCAGAAATCTTCTCTTCATTCTCAGCCAGCTGATTTGCAACAGCGGTAAAGCGCTCTTTCATTTCAGCATCCTGATCCTGATTGGCCAAAGCCTGAGCCCAGTACATTCCCAGATAGAACGAGCTGCCCCGGTTGTCAATCTCGTTGACCTTACGGGATGGGTTGCGTTCGTTGTCCAGGTAAGTACCCACGGCCTCATCAAGAGTTGAGGCCAGCAGGGCGGCTTTATTATTGTTAGTGCTTTTAGCAATCATTTCCAGCGATGGTACCAGTGCGCAATATTCACCCAGCGAGTCCCAGCGCAGGTGACCCTCTTTTACAAACTGGGCCACGTGTTTGGGAGCCGATCCACCAGCACCGGTTTCAAACAATCCGCCACCATTCAGCAGAGGCACAATGGAAAGCATACGAGCACTGGTTCCCAGTTCCAGAATGGGGAACAGGTCAGTCAGGTAATCACGCAAAACGTTACCAGTTACCGAGATGGTGTCTTCACCGCGCCGCACCCTCTCGAGGGTGAAGTTGATGGCGTCTACCGGTTTCATGATGCGAATATCCAGCCCATCGGTATCGTTTTCAGGCAGATACAGATTCACTTTTTTAATAATTTCAGAATCGTGTCCGCGGGCCTCATCCAGCCAGAAAACAGCAGGAGTTCCGGCAGCCCGAGCCCGGTTCACACCCAGCTTAACCCAGTCGCGAATGGCTTCGTCTTTAGCCTGGCACATGCGGAAAATGTCACCGGTTTCCACGGCTTGTTCCAGCAAAATGTCACCATTGTTATTGATAACCTTGATGGTGCCTTCGCCTTGAGCCATGAATGTTTTATCGTGTGAACCGTATTCTTCTGCCTTTTTAGCCATCAGGCCAACGTTGGCCACGCCGCCCATGGTGGACGGATCGAACTGGCCGTTCTTCTGGCAGTCAGCAATAGTTGCTTGGTACATGGTTGCGTAACAGCGATCAGGAATCATGGCGATGGTATCCTGAAGGGCATCGTCGTTGTTCCACATGCGGCCACCGTCGCGAACCACGTTGGGCATGGAGGCGTCAATAATGACATCGTTGGGCACATGCAGGTTGGTGATGCCTTTGTGGGAATTGACCATGGCCAGAGCGGGCATGGTTTCGTAAACGGCGTTAATATCGGCTTCAATTTCCGCTTTTTTGTCAGCAGGCAGTTTGTCCAGTTTGTCGAGCACACCGGCGAGGCCGTTGTTCACGTTGGCCCCAATTTCTTTCAGTGTATCGGCGTGTTTGTCCAGAGCGGCGGCAAAATAAACCGATACACAATGACCGAACATAACCGGGTCGGAAATCTTCATCATGGTGGCTTTCAGGTGCAGCGAAAGCAGCACACCCTCAGATTTTGCTTCTTCAATGGTTTTGGTGAAGAAGGCACGCAAAGCGTTCACATTCATGACCGAAGTATCAATGACCTCACCTTCGAGAAGAGGCACAGATTTTTTCAGATTGGTCACGGTGCCATCTGCAGCCACAAAGTCGATGCGTACATCGTCATTGCCGGCCATGGTCATGGATTTTTCGGAACCGAAGAAATCTTTTTCAGTCATGTGGGCAACGCGAGCCCTGGAACCGGACTCGGGCCAATCTTTCATCATGCGATGCGGATTTTTCTGAGCGTTGCGTTTAACGGAAGCTGCGGCCCGACGGTCGGAGTTTCCTTCACGCAAAACGGGATTCACAGCAGAACCGAGAACTTTGGCAAAGCGGGTTTGCAAAGCTTTCTCATCGTCATTTTTTGGTTCTTCAGGGTAGTTGGGAATGTCGTAACCATGAGCTTGCAGCTCAGCGATGGCAGCCTGCAGCTGAGGAATGGAAGCACTGATGTTGGGCAGCTTAATGATGTTCGCTTCCGGGGTTTTGGCCAGATCGCCCAGCATGGTCAGTTTATCGTCAATTTTCTGATCATCGGTTAAATTGTCCGGGAAATTGGCAATAATGCGACCGGTGAGAGAAATGTCAGCAGTTTCCACTTCCACGCCGGTGCCTTTGGTGAACGCTTGCACGATGGGCAGCAAAGAATAAGTAGCCAGAGCCGGCGCTTCGTCAATTTTTGTCCAGATGATTTTGGATGATCCCATGGTTTTTCCCTTGTTTTGAAGACACAAAAACACGGGCGGATTGCATAACCCACCTGTGTTGTCTGACTGTATACTATGCATCAACGATTATATAGAGAGAGCTTTTAGTCAAATACTATAGCTGGATGGATAACAAAAAGCCCCCGCCAATGGCAGGGGCTTTTGAAAAAGGGTTCTGGTTCATTAATCATTATCATCATAATGAGAAATAGCCGCGTTCAACAAGTCGGTGGCATAGTCGGGGTTGTGAACACCCAGGCTACCGTCACCAATGATGAAGAACATGGCGTAGGCTGCTTCCCGTTCCCAGACAGTTACTGCCTCGTCGGTGCTGTCCCAGTTTTCTTCCATATCATGATAGTCAGTGAAACCGAAACGTGTGGCAAGAGAATCCATCAGATCTTCGATGGTGCCCTGGAATGCATCCACGTCTGTGTCGGAGAAGCCTTCTTCGTGGCAGCCGGTGCAATTGGTGCCGATTTCCGGGCGGAAATTATGGAAAGCAACTTCCTGGACGGAACCATGAAGTTCGGTTTCCCGTACCATGTGACAGTTAACACAGGCGTGCTCGGCATTCTGGTGCGTGTGACTTCGGTCGTAGGTCTGGCCATCGATTTCATAGCTTCCGTAACCAATATACATATCGGTCTGAGAGCTGTGGTGTGGGCCGAAGTACGCATATCCATTGGCTATTTGACCGGCCACATTGGCATTGTCTCGACGGCCTTTGTGACAATTGGCACACAGCTGGCCACTGCCATATCCGGACATGGTTGGAGCTTCAGGGTCATCTGGTTCATAAGGGAATGTGTAACTGAGAACCACATTGCCAACGGTACGCAGCTGAGCGGGGTTGCCCTCGCCGCCATCTCCCATATGAGGATCGTGGCAGGTCACACAGCCAATAAAATTGACGTTATTGCTGAAGTTGTAATCGGTGAAGGCTGGGTCATTGGCTGCAATGAAACCTTCACTGGTGTGACAACCCTGGCAGGACCCAATGTGAGCGTAGTGTTCCTGGTTGAAGGCATCGACGTCACCGCCGGCAACACTGGCGTGGGCACTGGTGGCGTATCCTCCGGTGAAATCACCGGAAGGTCCTTCAAATTGAGTTTTGTGGCAAGGGTAGCAATCTGAGATAATGTCATCGGCCACAATATTTTCTGGATCGTGGGTGCCCATGGTTGCGAAGTTCAGGTCGGGACGGTGATTGTTGAAATCGGGTCCCATGGGGCCGTGGCAGGATTCACATTGAACACCTTCAAGAGCCGCCCGACGTTCAGCTGCTTCATCGCCTTCAACTCCGAAGTAATCGTCGAACCCGTTTACATCGGGGTTTGTTGCGGTCATCCAGTCATCGCTGCCGTAAGATACCGGACGATCCCAACCGGTAGTGTGGCATTGCACACAATAGGGGTTTTCCAGGTCTTCAGGGTCAATGTCGTAGGCCTGGCTGTGACCCGTCAGGGCAACCTGCTCAACAGTGGAAGCATGGCAATGACTGCAGGCCTCGCCCTTGTCGCCCACGTAGGTGTATTCGGAAATGCTGGAGCCATCATCCCCGGCAGGACCAGCGGGTCCCTGATCACCCTCGCAACCAATGAGGGCTACGATCGATATCAGGATCATGGTCACAATGAATTTGTAAAGTTTGTTGGGTTTCATGACATCTCCTTCATCTTGTTGGCCTTCAATCGAAAGCCACATTGGGGTTCGATACTCTGGGCCATTGAATTTTCAATCTTCCCCACCCGAAGATCATATACCTTCTGTTAAATGATTATCAACCAGAAAGCTCATCACAACGTGTTGTTATTAAATTGATTAGGGTTGTCAAAATTTATTTGAATGAAATTTCCAAGGAAAAAAACATGACTGGGAATGATGCGAGTTCATTAAGTTATTTATTTAGTATGTCATACGATTGTCATGGAATTTTCTCGTGTTTGCTGGACAAATAGTAAAACAGGACTCCAGTGGCATTCGGCAGGGATGAATTTGATTTTGTGGAATTGAATGCACATTTGCAATGAGCCCGTTCCCGGAAGGTTTCAACTTAAAACTCTTTTAATACTTCGGCGTAGCCCCCGTACTTCCATCAATTTGGTCACTGGGCAAAGGCGGGTGCCTCTCCTGCCGAAAATTTGCCCACACCGGAAAATGGTCTGAAGGATATCGGCCATTCATTTGCAGTCGTTCAATACCTGCATCAACAGCCCGAAAACCACCGGTGGTTAATATCCAATCAATGCGCCCCCGACTGGCCTTACCGGTGAACCCGTGCCAGGTGCCAGGATTCAGTTTTTTCTCCGCCCCGGAAGCAAAAAGGTATGAATCTCGCAGAGACAAACCTTGCAGATATCCTTCTTCCACAAGAATTTTATAGGGCGCATCTTTACCGGAAGCATCGGCATTAAAATCACCCAGCAAAATCATCTCATGTCCGGCAGCGATTTCTTTCATGCGGGTTTGAAGCAGGCGGGATCCTTCTTCCCGAGCGCGGGGACCGGCATGGTCCAAATGGGTGTTGAACACGTATAGTGTATCAGGATTGCACCGACGGTCCCGCAACTTAACCCAGGTAACAATTCGTGGGCAGGCAGCATCCCAGCCTTTGCTGCCGGGTTCTTCAGGTTGTTCACTCAACCAGAAATTTCCCTGATCCAACAAATGATATCGGTCGTAACGTGTGAAAATGAGACACATTTCACCAGCTTGAACACCGTCATCACGGCCCACCCCTGTAATGCGATATCCGTAAAACGCCTCGTTCAATTCCAGTCCCTGATCCCACAAACATTCCTGAATTCCAAATATGGCTGGCTTATGGTCGCGAATGGCCCGACGAACCAGATAGCGGCGCTTGTCCCAGCCGTTCTCACCGTCGTTGGCGCCGGCGTAACGGATGTTGAAACTCATGATCTTTGTATCGACGGTATTTTTGTTGGCCCCCGGAGTGGCGAAACTGTAGCCACCAAGCAAAGCGAGGCAAAGCAATATCAAAAGGTATGAGTAATGTTTGACCGGCATGGTGCATCCTGTAAATTGGGGAAGTTGATTCTCAGCAAAGTATATCATTTTTGGGGAGATGGCCATTGAAGGAAACATCTGCAGAGCCCGGTTCCTATTCTGATTGGGCCGCACAGCTACTGGAAAAACTGGAGCCTGTACTTGATGACAGGCAATCTCAGCGTTTGTTTCATGGTCGGGGTCACGCTCACTTCGGGTTGGAGCAGGTGACGGTGGATTGGTTGCCGCCGGTGGCTCTAATCACTTTGTTTAAATCTCAAGAAGGTCCACAAGTGGAAGCGGTGGCCAATCATCTGCATAAAACTCTACCTGGCTGCACCAGTGTGCAGTTGCAGAAACGCTACCTGAAGTCGGGACCAGTGGAAGTCTTAAAGGGTGATTCGATTTCCAGTTTCAGTGTTTGGGAAGGATCTCTAAAATATAAAATTTCTCTGGGCCAAAACCGGAACACAGGGCTTTTCCTGGACATGAAAAACGGTCGCCAATGGGTTGTTGAAAATTGCCGGAATAAGCGGGTGCTAAACCTGTTTTCCTATACATGCGGATTCTCTGTGGCGGCCGTTAACGGTGAGGCCAAATCGGTTTATAATATCGATTTGAGCCGTCCGGCCTTGAATGTGGGCAGGGAAAATCACCGTTTGAATGAACAGTCATTAAATAATGTAGCTTTCGATAAGTTGGATGTTTTTAAATCTTTTGGCCGTTTTGCCAAACGCGGTCCTTTTGATTTACTAATTTGCGACCCTCCCACTTTTCAAAAAGACAGTGTCGACATTGCAAAAGATTATCCAAAAATTCTACGCCGATTATCACAGTTTATGGCCCCGGAAGCGACATTGTTGCTTTGCCTGAATGCACCGAATCTGGGTGGCGATTTTTTGATGCGAATTGTTGAAGAAAATGCGCCTGATTATTCACTGAAAACAGAATTGAAACGGCCCGGGGTTTTTGCTGATGATCAAGGCAAAGGTTTGAAGTTGATGATATTTGAAAAGGAACCCGTTGAAGGCAAACATAAAATGGAATAAAATTATTCAGGCCCCAGGCGATCGATGACTGGGATTTGGACCATCTGTGGAAATATCCGTTCTGATAATGCGAAACTAAATAACCTTCGACCTGGAGCAGGAATGTCTTCCAACTCACAATCCCCAACGTCTCGGCCCTTGCCAGCAAATATGGTCATCTTTCTGACCGGTTTCTCTTTCCTGCTCTACGAAGTCAGCTGGAACCGTCTGCTTTCCCTGGTGCTGGGTGCCACTGTTACCGCCTCTACTGTGGTTCTGGCCTCATTTATGGCAGGATTTGGTGCCGGTGCCTGGTTTTGGGGTCGATTTGCGGATCAGAAAACCGCCCTGGGCTCCATTCTTGCGGGCCTTCTGGCTGGGATTGGGCTTTTTAGTGGAGTAAACTTCGTTATTCTGAATAAAGTGGTTCCCAATATTTATGCCTCCATGGGGGCGTCTGGCTCAAATGCAACCACTGTGGATGTTTTGGTCTTTGCCCTGGTTGCGTTTCTTCTTTTCATACCGGCTTTTCTCATGGGCGGGGTATTCCCACTGGTCAGTAAAGTTGCGACGGCCAGCTCCGGAATCATGGCCAAAACAGTGGGTCGCCTTTACGCAATTGAAACCCTGGGCAGTACGGTGGGTGGTTTGCTCACTGGATTTATTCTGTTGGGGGCCCTGGGCCAGCAGAGTACAATTCTGGCTGCCTCGGGACTAAATCTCTTGCTGGCTGTCTGGATGTTTTCTGATCCCTCTTTCCGCCTGTCTGAAATGCCTGAGTCCGAAAAAAGCCAGTCACTTGCTTTTAAGCTTAACATCCAACAACGCTCCGCTCTTCTTGGTGCTTTCATTTGCGGATTGTCCATTTTGGCTTTGCAAATCCTCTGGATGCGCATGTTCCGCATTTATTTGACCAATACAAGCTATACTTTTGCCTTGGTCTCATCGGTGGCCATTATGGGGTTGTTTGCCGGCAGTACAGTGTTTTCCAGACGCAAAACAGTTTCATCCGATCCCCAAAAATCAATGCTCAAAATTGTACTCGGTCTTATGGTGACCGTTGCAGGCGGATTGGTCCTGCTGCTGAATCTTCCGGAAATGCTGATGTTCCCTTTCACTTCTGTCATGACTTCTCCAACAGCCAGAGCTCTGGTTTTGCCCTTTGTTGCAGCCCTTCTGGTCATCTTTCCTCCTTCTTTGTTTTCCGGTTACGCCTTTCCTCTGGCTTGCCGCATGTTTGCCCAGGGTGATCGCCATGTGAGTCGAGATGTCGGTTTGGTCCTGATGGTCAATACCCTGGGTGCAGTGCTGGGACCCTTGGCTGCAGCCTTCCTGTTATTGCCTCTGCTGGGTGCCACCATGTCGGTCATTTTCTTACTGGCCCTGTTGAATCTGGCTGCGGTTTTTCTTTGGAGATGGAATTCAAAACTTGATTCGACGGCAATTGCCCGCAACTTTCTTTACGCCTCTTTTGGGGCCTTGATTCTGGTTATGATTATTTCTCCGAATTGGCGCATTCTTCCTCCTTCATTCAGCCGCTTTGACCGCCAGATTCTTTATTATCAGGAATCGGTTGAGGGCACGCTTTCGGTGGGACAGGACCGCGATACCCGAACCCGAAGCAAATACACCTACGTCAACAACAGTGCGGTTATCGGGTCTACTTACGATGCCGTAAAGGTTGTAAAAATGGTGGGGCATTTTCCGTTCCTGCTGGGCCTTGAAGGAAAAGATGTTCTGGTTATTGGTTTTGGCATTGGGGTGACCACTTCTGCTATTGCTTCGCATCCTGAAGTTGAGTCCATAGAGTGTGTGGAATTAGTCCCTGGATTACAGAAGGCGGCCCGTTATTACGAAGATCTTAACAAAGGCATTGTTGATGATTCCCGTCTGAAAATCATTGCCGGCGATGGGCGTCATTATTTGCAGACTTCACCCCGGAATTACGACCTTATTTCCTGTGATCCCACCCACCCCATTCTTGGATCGGGAAGTCTTTACACTTCCGACTATTTTCAGCAGTGCCGTGACCACCTGAAGCCCGGAGGCATGGTCAGTCAGTACTTGCCCCTGCATAAATTGCGCACTGAAGAATTTCTGGGTATAATCAAAACTTTTGAATCGGTTTTTCCCAATAGTACTGTTTGGCTGGGACACTATCACGCGGTTTTGCTTGGTGGATTAAATCCTCTGGAAATTGACTTTGATGAGTGGGAAACCAACGTCAAAAAGCTGGGCAAAGATCAGCATTTTTATGTCAATGCTTACCACTTGGCGGCCACTTTAATGCTCGATGGTACGGCTATAGAAAAGTTGGGTGCCAATAGCGCCATCAATACCGATGACCTCAGTTATACTGAATTTTTTGACCCTGACTGTCTGCTGGAAGACAACATTGGCAAGAACCTGAATTTCCTCATGGAAAACCGCTGCAAGGTGGACAGTATTTTTAGGAATATCAACCGCCCGGAGTTGATGGGGCGTTACCGGGAGGGCAACCGCCTGCTTACCGAAAGCCTGTATTATAAATTGCAGAGAGATGATAACCGCAGCTTGGGCCTCATGAAGAAAGCCATGTTGGCCAATCCGGAGGATCAGGAATTTCCGTTCCTGATCAAGCTATACTATTAACCGAATCTGAAGAGGTGGATTTTTTGCCCACCCATTTGGCGATGGTCTTGATGAGAGTTTTTTGGTCAATGGGTTTGGTCACATAGTCGTTCATACCGGCGGCCAGACAAATATCCCGGTCCTCGGCCATGGCAAATGCAGTAAGGGCTATGATCGGTAAGTCCAAATAAGAGTCGCCCAATTTTCGAATCTGACGGGTGGCTTCATAACCGTCCATTGTGGGCATTTGGCAATCCATCAAAACCAGATCGAATGAATTATCCTTCACAAAGTTTAAAGCCTCCTGGCCGTTATTGGCGACCGAGACTTTGGCTCCCAAACGATCAAGGACTTTCCGGGCATAAACCTGATTAATGGGATTGTCCTCAGCCAGGAGTACCTTTAATTCCTGTTGAATGATTTTTTCAGGCTCAGAAAAGGCAAGGTCCTGGGGCAAAGGTTTCACAGTTTCAGTTTCTTGAGTCCCCGCTTTCATTGGAACTATGAAATAGAATCGCGATCCGGAGCCCAATTCGCTTTCCAGGGCAATGTGACCTCCCATGAGTTCAACAAGTTGCTTACAAATTGCCAGTCCCAAGCCTGTTCCACCGTAGCTGCGGGTGGTCGAAGAATCTGCCTGAGTGAAGTGGCCGAATACATGATCTTTCTTGTCTTCGGAAATACCCACACCGGTATCGCGAACCGAGAACATAATCTGCAAATCTTTACCCTGATGGGAGACCTGGCTAATAGAGAGTTCAATCTCACCTTTCTTAGTGAACTTCACTGCATTGCCCACCAGATTGATCAATACCTGACGCACGCGAACCACATCACCAAGCACATTTTCGGGCAGGTTTTTATCGACATTCAATATTAGTTCGAGGCCTTTTTCTTCAACCCGGCCTCCAATGATGCTGCTTATTTCCTTGACCGTGCGGCGCAACCCGAAGGGGACTTTTTCGATGACCATCATGCCGGCTTCGATTTTGGAAAAATCGAGTATGTCGTTAATAACAGACAAGAGATGATCGGCCGATGTTTTTATGTGAGACAACAGCGCCTGCTGTTCCTCTGGCAGCTCACTGTCCCCAAGCAATTCGGTCATGCCGATGACACCGTTCATAGGTGTGCGCAGTTCGTGACTCATGTTGGCCAGAAAATCGCTTTTGGCCCGACTCGCCTGAATTAGTGCCTGCTCGCGCTTTTCGACTTCATCGAGCATTTCATTGAAGGCACCAACCAGTTGGCCCACTTCGTCCTTGCCTTCTCCTTGAACTCTTACATTGTAAATCTGTTTATTACTGACCGCTTTGGCAGCCTCAGCAAGGTTGGTTACCGGGCCCGATATCAATGCCTGGAGCTTCTCGCTGAAGAGCATGCTGACAAACATGGCCAGCAAACTCAGTCCGCCAAAAAACAATAGCATGGTTCGGGCATGGTTGGCTTCGTCTGCCAGATCATAGGCCAGCAGGAGGGATCCCACTTTTTCCCCATTCCATAAAATAGGGTGTGAAATCATTACGCTGTTGTTTTGGAATATTGGCTTTTCAAAGTTATGGTGAACTTTCAGATCCTCTGCCGTTTGCTCTGATTCACCATAATAGGCAAACAGGGAGCCGTCTTGTTTATAAATGACCGCGTTGCGCAACATGGGCAAAAATTCAAGATTGGCCAAGGTTTCACTGGTGAATTCCTGGTCCTCAAAAATTAGTGATGAAGCGCAATTGCTAGCCACAATTCGGCTAATGACATCCAGTTCCCAGGTTAACCGATCACGAAACGTATTTCGATCATGGCGGACCATGGCGCTGCCCATCAGTACGACCACAAGGACGTTACTGATGGCCAGTATCCACCGTAGTTTAGTTCTTATCGGAAAATCTTTGAACATGCCCAAAATTAGTTTCCTTCGACAATTCGGGCCATTTTCAACAACTGTGAACTCATGGTCAGGCCTGCCTCATTGGCAGCGTCACGGTTGATGAAAAAACGCATTTTTCCACGCCGGGGTACCATCTGGATGATGCCACCCTGAGTGCAGAAGTCTTCCGTTTCGCTGATGGTCAGTATGCTTTCATTGCGTGAGGTGGCAAAGGCATCAAGCATTCTTTGCTGCGGCACATCGGCAATAAAAACAAGGTTGCATTGAGCCAGATCCGATTCTGAATTGACGACTTTTACCAGTACGGGTAAATCACGGACCGTTTTCCCGTTGATACTTGAAAAATCAGGCTGGGCAATGTGACTACCCATAACACCGAGAACAAGTTCATTTGGCTGGTTGTCGCGGGGCCAATCCACAAATTTGCAGAAATTAAAGACCATGGCGGCGCGGATCAAATCTCTTGTTTCACTTTCATCTTCCGAGGCCAGAGAAGGAGCCTGGATCAGGATCAACATCACAAGGATGAAGACCTGCAAACTTTTACCAGCAAATTCGGCTGATTGCTTTCTTGTGGTTTGGCTGATTTTTGTATTTTTGTTTGTCATTGTCTTCACCTCCTTAATTTGAAATGGTCAGGTACAGACGGTAAGACCGGCCATCCTGCCAAATGCGTTCCTGGTATTCACCCATGGTCCCGGGATGGGAGATGGGTTCGTTTAACAGATTGTAAATGCTTCCCTTCAACTCAACATTTTCGATTAGGGAATTGTTCAGCACACTGAGGTTCATCAAATAATGATACTCAGCGTATTCCCTCATAATGGTCAAACGTTTGCTGTTGTATTGAATTTCCAAACCAGCCCGGGTTCCCTTGTCATAAAAAGGCATCGACAGGTTCAGTTTTGCCATGTGCGGACTGGCTTTCGATTCGCCAATCAGAGGATTGAAAAGGCGCTCTTTCGCATCATTGTAGCTGTAACTGAGGCGTCCGGTAACCCCTTGGCGGGCTTGCTTAACAACCTCAACTTCAAATCCTGTGGACTCGATTTCATCATTCACCCACTCTTCAGGAAGCAGGTCTGACTGATCGTATTGATCATCTTTTAGCAGGCGGTAATCATAAAGGTAACCGGTGACCGAAGTACTGTACCCGTTGCCAAATGATTGTTCCCAGATCAACTCATAAGTGGTGATGTCTTCCGGAGTGTATTCCAGTTGCCCCTGTGATTCTTCCTGGGCAATTTCATAACCATTGGGAGCCCGGAACGCAGTACCATACAAGATCTTGAAAACGGTACCGTCGATGGGCTCAGTGACCAGAGCCAGACGGGGATTGGTGGACCCACCGAAAGTAGTGTATTCGTCGTGACGAACACCCAGATTCAGAAGTGTCCTTGTTGTCAAATGAATCTCAGTGAGCAGATAAACACCCCAGTTTTCTGGGGCCTGTTTGAAGTCATACCATTTATAATATGGGTTCAGGTCACGGGCACTCATGTCCATTTGGAAATTGTTTACGTATTCCGCACCCAGGGCGATGGCATGATCTCCGGGCAATCGTTTGGTCATGTCAACCATTCCAGTGAGTTTTTCCCCACGGAAGTCATCCACATATGGGATGGAATAATCGACAATGTTGCCTTCATAATCGAAATCATATGGCCATTCACCATCCCACTTGAAGTGCTGGTAAAATACCTGGGCCGAAAAGTCGATATCCCAGTTGAGTTTCTTTTTGTATTTGGTACTTAAACTCCAGGAAGTGTCCTGAGTATGAGCTGAATTGTCGTTAAAAACCACGCCAACCGGAGCCATGGGGTTTTGCTTGAATCGCCATCCGTATATGGCTTCAAAAGTGAAACCTTTATAAATGGCCTTGGTCATCATGTTATACCACTCTTCAGAATCACCATCTTCGAACAGGCCATGATTGTATGACGGATAATTGAATTCTTCGATGTAGTGATCCTGACCGTCGACTTGACCATATGATCCGCTGAAGAGAAGGTCCAATCCGGATTCGGTTTCATAACCACCAGTGGCCCGCAGGTAGGTGTTGCCGTAGCTACCATGTCCCACCTGAACTTCAACACCGTTGTATTGATAGCCTTCGCGGGTAACTACATTAATGATACCCAGCATGGCGTTGGTTCCATAAAGGGAAGAAGCAGGGCCGCGAATCACCTCAATGCGTTCGATCAATTCGAGATCCACAGGGAAACCATTTCCGGTCATGACACCACCAACGGAACCTTCGTTGGTGCGAATTCCATCGACTAAGACCAGAATTCGGCTGCTTAAGTCTCCGGGTGTTCCAAGACCACGAACTCCAATGTAGTAGTAGTTGCGGTCATAAGTGACATAAAAGCCACGCAAACTGGCCAGAACTTCGGCCATGGTGCGGTAGCCATAGGTCTTGATTTCCTCACGGGAAATGATGGTGATGGAGCTGGGGGCCTCTTTGGCCTTCTGCTTAATTTTTGATGCACCATAAACCACATTCATTTCCATGAGGTCTTCAAGAGAAAATTCAGTGTAATCAGGTGAATCGTTGGCCAGGGTTGCCGGAGGGCAGAAGACCCCAATCAGGAACCCTAAAGCCAGAAGTACCATCCTGGAAAGTGAAATAGTAAATAGTCGTAACTTCATTGTTACCTGCTTGTTTGGCCCAGTGGGCCTTTGGCGTGATTGTTTTCAATAACTGGTTGTCTATAAAGTCACTTATCGTCAAAAACATACGGTACTTAAATTATTGTTGGTCAAAGAATGAAAAATCCTACCCTCTTCAGGTTGGTGTCTCAAATCAGCGGTGTGACAATTTTCGTGAAAAAAGAGCAAAGTTGTTTTATTCTATTCGGCAGGCTCTCTTCTCCAATAACAAAATCTGAGGTAAATAAATGAAATTCAGTACTTTTGTACTTCTGATGATAGCGTTGATGTTAGTTGTTTCGGCTTGTGGATCCGGCGGGGATTCAATGGCCGATAAATCCTCAAATGGGCAGCAGGAAGAATCTTCGGTTTCAGGGAAAATAGAAGATGGTCTTCGGGTTCTGACCTTCAATACCCAACAGACCACTCAAAATTTCCGCATTTATCGTGGTGATTATGTGCGTCCGGAAATTGAAGGTTCGGCCAGTGTTCACTTGGTTATTGAAAGCCTGGAAGTTGATGGCCAATATCCTGTAGCTGAAGGCTCCAAGCCATATTTTAAAGTGCCGGTTGTTGGAGTTTTTCCTTACACTGCAGGTAGCTTGTCCGGGGTTATTGAGGCCGTTGATTTAACTGCTGCAACATATAGTGAAGTTTCGGCCAGCGAGGCCAGCAGGCTCATTGCCACCCTTGATCCGGTTATTCTGGATGTGCGTACGGATCGGGAATTCAAAGATGGGCATATAGCTAATTCACTTTTGATACCGGTTCAGGTTTTAAAACTTCGTGCAGCTGAATTGGATGAATACAAAGACCGGCCTGTTTTTATATATTGTCGTTCCGGAAACCGCAGCACGGTGGCTTCAAGAATGCTTATTGAAAAAGGCTTCACGCAAGTCATTAACTTGCGTGATGGTGTGAATGACTGGAAACGGTCCGGGTATGAGCTTGTGAAATAAGGAAAACATATTTGATCATAAAAAAATGGCCCGGCATTTTGCCAGGCCATTTTTTTGGTTTTGGCAATTATTCCTAAAAAACCACCTAAGGCTGAACACCATCCTGGAAAACAATTTTCCAGTCTTTGCTCATGTCCATACGCCAGGCATTGTCGTTATTCTTAACCAGATCAGCCATGTCTTCGGTTCCCCCATCGTATTTATATTCCCTTTTGGGGTCGTCATGGTGAATCCAGAGGGCAAAACCACGACGCTTACCAGTGACGGCATAGCGGCACATGGGCTGATCGTTATCACTGTTGCCCACAACAAAAAGAGGCCGACGTCCGATGCGGGTCTCAATGTTACCGGGTTTGGCTTCGTGGCCGTTATACACCTGATCTGTACCACGGACGATGATGATTTCATCGCCCTCCTGAGTGGAGACAGCGGGAGTCCAGCTGCCAATAATTTTCTCTGGTGGAACGCCAGTGGCATCTTCCAGATAACTGCGCATGAAATCCTGTTCGCTGCCGGTAACAACCCAGAGTTGGAATTCATGGGATTTTAAAAGTAATGCCAGCTCCTGCATGGGGACATAATACAGTTTAATAAGGGGAACTTCGTATTTTTCATGTAGAGTGTGGTTCATGAAAACACGGGCAGAGTCTTTAAATGCTTCTACCGGCATGCCGGCAAAAGTATTATTCATGATCTTCCACGATTTTTTCCAACCAAATTTATCCAGGGCTTTTCGGTCATAATCAATCCAGGCTTTGAAGGGCATTTCCTTTCCGTCAACAAGGCCCTCCGCAGCCAGGCTTTTAAGCAAACTGATTTGGAAAAGAGAAGAGGGATAGCGAGGGCGTTCACAAATAAAGGTGCCATCGTTATCAAATACAGCGACCCGCTCATTGGTGGGCACAAAATCTTCACTGTCGGGATTTACCACAGCAGCCAAGTATTCCAGAATGGCGTCCTTAACTGGAGAGTTGTTCCAGGAAGGGAGTTCATCGGCCAGTGCGGAACTGGTGGTTGCCAAAACCACCAAAACAGAGAGAGAAATAAACCGGAGCATTTTCAGCCTTTCAAACAGGGAGAATTATTGGACTCGTACCTGATGCAAAACTTGTTCAAGTTCAAGCAGGGTCACTGGTTTTGCAAGTGCGGCTTTGAAACCGAATTGTTTGTACTGAGACAAAACCTGGTCGTGAGAATAACCGCTGATAACAATAACCCGGGAATTGGGATCAAACTCCAAAAGAGGAGAGATGATTTCTTTGCCGCCTCTGCCACCGGGTACTGTCAAATCCAGGAACACAATATTGTAAGGCTTATTTTTTTTGAATTCGCTTTTGTAAGCCTCAAGGGCCTGGTCTCCGTCGGAAACGGAATCGACGTCCAAGCCAAGGTGGCTGAGCATTTGGGAAAGAGATTCCCGAACTTCTTCTTCATCGTCCATAATGAGCACACGGCTGGCGAGATTCAAAGTCTGGCCTGTTTTCTCACTTATTGCCTCTGTTGTTTTTTCCCCTGAGGCCGGTACCACTAAAGTCATGGTTGTGCCGTTTCCCGGCTCTGATTGGGCAATAAGTTCCCCGTTGTGTCTGTGGACGATGGATCGAGCAGTCGCCAAGCCCAAACCAGAACCGGTTTCTTTGGTTGTGAAGTAGGGATCAAAAATCTTCTCTAAAAACGAATTTTCCATACCGGATCCATGATCCTGAATGGAAAGCATGACATACTTACCCGGGTTTAACTCATAATAAACAGGGGAGTCCTGTGTATTATCTCCTGAATCTTTTGTGAAATTCTCTCCGCGAATAATGACCAATCCACCTTCGGGCATTGCCTCACGGCAATTTATCAGCAAGTTGTTAAGAACTTGATTCATTTGACCCTGATCCAGATATGCAGACCACAAATCATCTGACAGATCGAATTGGCATTTTATGTTCGATCCACGCAAGACAAAATCAACACTTTGGCGAACCAGTTCCGACAGGGAACCAACGGAGATCACCGGGGCTCCGCCTTTGGAAAAAGTAAGCAACTGATTGGACAATTCTCGAGCTCGTTCCACTGCTCCAGCTGCGGTTTGGCATTGCTGTTTTTCTTTGCTGTCGGCGGAAAAGTAGTGATCGATTAGGGACAAATTTGCCAAAATAATTGTCAGTAAATTGTTGAAGTCGTGAGCAATGCCACCTGCAAGAATACCCAGAGACTTCAGGTTTCTGGATTTTTCCAGTTCTGCTTCAATGGCCATGTTGGCTGCAACCTGTTGTTGGACCTCCTGCTTTAGACGTGAGTTGTATCTCCTCTGGGTGATAATAATGAGTGGAAAAACCAGTGAAACCAGGAAGAGAAAACCGGCAAATGCTTTGAACAGGGGACGTTTCCAAATAGGGCGAGGAATGCGAATCAACACTGATGTTTGCACATCACTCCAGGGCTGACCGCTGCCTCGGGCCTGAAGGGAAAAACGGAAATTTCCAGGGGGAAGGTTATTATATCTGATTATTTGGTCCCGAGAGGCATTTTCTTCTCGCCAATTAGGATCGAAGCCTTGCAATTTGTACCGAATTTCTATTTGCTCGGGCTCCCGGGTAGTAAAAACCCTGAACAAAAATGCCAGAGATTGATTACCGTTTGGTAAAATGATATCGTTTTTGGCGAAAAACAGGGAATAAGCCTCTTCGTTGACCTGGAGGCTGGTCAGGTACACAAAAGGAACTTGAATTTCTTTGTCCTCAAATTCAGGATTAAAATAGTTCAGTCCCCGTTCTGTGCCCATCCACATTCCACCATTGGATTCAAGGAGGCTCGCACTCCGGTTGGTCTCTCTTCCCAGCAACCCCGTTTCAACAGTGAAGGATTCCCTTTTGTCCGGGGAAATTCTAATGACGCCATTGTTGGTGCCGGCCCAGAGCCGCCCTTTTTTATCCATTGTCAGAGAATATACGGGCCTTTGAATACTGTAGTTTTGGTCCTTTGCAGGAACCAGGCGATTGTTGATTACTTGGTATAGCCCTTTTCGGGTGCCAACCCACAAGGAACCGTTTGGTGTCTCCAGAACATCGTAAACTGAATTTCCTTTGTCTCGAAGCCCGGTGGTCCATTGTTCAATTTGGCCCTCTTTGTAGGCAATAACACCAGAGGATCCAGTGGCCAGATAAACGGTGCCATTCTCTCCAAGAATTATTCGTCGTATGAAAAACTTTCCGGCTATTTTGTTTGCAATTGGCAATTCGTGAACTGTATCGTTAACCCGAACCAAAAGTCTGTCACCCAAAGCTATCCATACACGGTCCTGAGGGTCAACGGCCACAGAAACGTAATAGCCTGATACGGGTTTTTCGTAAGTCCACCAGGATAGTTTCCCTTCTGGTGTCAGAGTTCCAATACCATGTTGGCGACCAGCTATCCAGACATTACCTTTGGAATCTTCGGCAAGATCCAGCACACGACTGTGGACCCCTCTTTCAGGAGTGGAAATTGTGGTGAAATTATCTCCCCACAAGGTGATCCCGTTATTGTGTCCCAAAACCAATGTCCCGTCCTGGCGGCGCAGAAGGGCAGTGACTTCATCAGACAAAAGGCCATTCTGGGCGTTATAGCCGGCAATGAAGCGGCTCACTATTTTGCTGATCCCCCGGCGTGTTCCCAGCCACATGACTTTTTCCCGGTCAATGAACAGGGCCGTGCAATCTTCCTCCACCAGGCCATTGTCAGTACCAAGTTGTTCCATTCCCAGACTGGGATGGAAATATGTTGTCCCGTTATTTCCACTTAAATACAGGCCACCTTTGCCGTCGGCAGTACAGAGAGGAGTCAGAGATTCCCGGAAACAATCGAAAATTTGGCCCTGAGGTTGAACCAGGTATTGAAAAACACCATGATTCAGGGAGCCGATCCAGTCTTCGCCCACCAACCAGAGTGACTGAGATGTGGGATCAACACAGGCCCCCAATACTGAGGCGGATCCAGTCTGGATCTTCAGGGGGGTTACGTCCGATGGGTCAGATGCCGGTATTGAGAAAATGCCTTTGGTGGTTCCAACGATAAAAGAATTGTCATAGGTCGTCATGGTGAGAATTTGACAGGTAGTATTCAGGCCAAGAGAAATTTCCTTCCAAATTCCCTGTGAACCGATGAGAAGCTTATTTTTTTGCCTTACAATGGCGGCTACCACCTGGTCATTGTTTTCTGCCAGGGAAAAATGCGTGAATACTGTCTTGGTGTCTTCCAGTGTTGCTGGCAAAGGAATTTGTTCATAATGGCGCCCATATTTATGCAGAAGTATTGGGCCGTATCCCGAGGCCAGAATCCACATTTGACCCTTGTGGTCAGATTGGAGCAATGCCTGAGTTAAGTCTCCGGTCAGGCTGTCGGGCTCTTCCGGTTCCCAGGAAACCCCATCATAGACTGATACGCCAGCCCTTGAAGAAATCCACATTCTTCCCCATTGATCCTGGGCAATGCTTTTGATGGATGGGCTGGGCAGGCCATCAGATTCTTCGATGGTTTCCACATGGTAAATCTGGGCTGAAACAGGGCCCGCAAGCAGGAAGAATAGTCCTGCCAACAGGCAGGACCGTAAAATTGTTTTAAGCAAAGCAACAGGACTCATGGGGGCTCCAAAAATCAATTTTCTTTGAGAACATTTTCATCGTATTCGATTTCAAAACGAAGCTTGTGGTTGGCTTCCTCCTGAGCCAAGGAACGGAACATATCTTTGATATCTTCATTTTCCGCACGTTGGGCAAGATCGGAATAAAGTCGGAAAGCTTGCTTTTCCTGTTTCATGGCAAAAATAAGAATATCCTGATAGCTGGCGGGATCGGTCAGTTCAACATCGTTGGCATAGTCGGCTATTTTCAGATCCGCAATGTCTTCCAGGTTCCCGATTTCAGTTTTTCCGGATTTGACATTTTCCAGTTTGATTTTGTGCCCCCGTTCTTCCTGGGCAAATGAGAGGAAAAGCTCCTTGTCGTGCCGGGATGTTGCCTTTTCGGCAATCATGGTGTAAAGCTCCACCGCTTTTTGTTCCATGGCAATAGCATAGTCCAGAATGTATTCAAGGTTGTTCATGTTGGTCATGGCCTTGCCTTTGTTCAGGGTTGCGACCTGTTGATAGGTTGCAATGGGAAAGAAACAATATTTGAGCCGGTGAGTGGATAAACAGCCGGTCACTTATAATAGGCCCGAAGATTTTAATCAAAAAGTGTCAAGGATTCAATGGTAAAGTCTTGGCAAATTTAATGGTGATTTTCGAATTGGGTGATGTCTGGCAAGGCGGTAAACTGTTGATCAGACGGTGATCAACGCGGGGAGCTCCGGTCTGTATCGGGGAGTTCAGAAATGTCTCCCTGATCACCAATAACCGGTTTCTTCCACTCTCCTTTCATAAACCAGATGAAGGCCACGGTTCCGGCCACAATATTCGAAATATTCATAGCCCACCACAATCCCACCGGACCTTTATCCATCACAACGGCCAACAACCAGGATGCGGGAATTCGCACCGCCCAAAGGCGTCCCATGTTCACAACCATCACCGGCAGAGTATGTCCGGAGCCGGAAAAAGCCCCAAAAATGACCAGAATCAGACTGAAGGCAAAAACGGAAAAGGAAGTGATGCGAAACAGGTCTCGTCCATAGGCAATCACTTCGGGGTCGGCAATGAACCAGTGGGTAATGTGTTCTCCAAAAAAGAAAGTGGCCGTGGTCAATGGCAGCAGAATTAGTGTCACCAAAAAGGCAGAATTGCGCACGGACTTAACTGCCCGATCCACAAATCCGGCTCCAAGATTTTGCCCCACAGCGGTGGCATTGGCTTGGCTCAGGGCAATGGCTGGAACCGAAACCATCATTATGATCCGATGCCCCACCCCAAATGCTGCCGTCACTGATGAGCCGAAGCTGTTCACAATTCCAATCAGAAGTGTGAAGCCAAGGGAAGTGCCAGCCTGGCCCAGCGATAAAGGAATTCCGATTTTAAAAAGCCGTGAAATCATTTTCTGATCCCAGCGCAAGTCGCTGGGGTGAATGCGGAATCCAGATCCGCCCAAAATGGCGTGGATGGCCAACAACGAGGCCACTGCCCGGGCAATGACCGTGGCGATGGCGGCCCCGCCTACTCCCATGGCGGGCACGGGGCCCCACCCAAAAATAAAAAGTGGATCAAGCAAAAGGTTCAAAATTACGGTGGCAATATTGATACGCATTGGGCCCTTGGTATCGCCCAGCCCAGTATATATTCCCTGATAGACATGGAAGATAAACATGAGCGGCACACCGGCGAGAATCCATCGCATGTAAAGAAGGGTGCCTTCGAAGGCATCGGCAGGAGTTTGCAGAAAGTGCAGCAGTTGCGGAGCAAACAAAAGGCCCAGTCCGGCAATAAGGCAGCCAACCCCAATTTGCAGAATAAACGACTGGCCGGCAGCCCTTCCCATGCTCTCCGGTCGATTGGCCCCTTTGTATTGACTGATCAGCGTAGTGCCGGCCTGTCCGAGACCCATGGCCAGAGCAATTCCGATAAAAACAATGTTCATGGTCACTGTGGGAGCTACCAGAGCGCTTTTGCCCAGCTTGCCCAGCCAGAAAGCATCGACCAGATTATAGAAAGTCTGCAGCAGGAAAGAAACTGAAACCGGCCAGGCTACTGCCAAAAGGTGACGCACAAGGGGGCCTTGAGTCATGTCTCGACCGTGCATTGGTTTCAGGGTCATGAGGACAACCGGTTGTTGAAGGGAGGCAGGGCGTGATAGGATAATCCCAGTGGAACCAAATATAATTATGAGGGCAGCATTAACAAGAACGATGACAAGGACGACGGAATGATTTTTCGCTTTTGTTTGTATGGATTTCTGAAAAACCAGCGGTACTTCGAGCCGTTTATTATTCTGGCCTTTCTTGAGAAGGGCCTGACTTTCTGGGATATTGGTCTTTTGGTGGGGTTTCGGGAAGTCTGCACTCTAATTCTTGAGATACCCAGCGGCGCGGTGGCAGATGTTTTTGGCCGCCGCCGGTCCATGGTTTTGTCGTTTCTGTCTTACATTATTTCTTTTCTGATTTTTGCAACGGCCGCTCAATTGATATTTCTGCTGCCGGCCATGTTTTTCTTTGCTCTAGGCGATGCTTTCCGCACCGGAACTCACAAGGCTATGATTTTTGAATGGCTTCGTCTGGAAAACCGCCTCGATGAACGGGTGAAGGTGTACGGGCTGACTCGCTCCTGGTCAAAAACCGGCTCGGCGTTAAGTTCCTTGATGGCGGCAACGCTGGTCATTATTAGCGGAAGTTACACCACGATTTTTTGGCTGGCCGTGATTCCTTATGTGCTGAATCTCATCAATTTTATGGGATACCCGGAGTCTCTGGATGGCCAAAAAAAACCGGAGGCAAATATTGCTGCTGCAGTAAATTTAACCGGACGGGTATTAAAACAATCAGGCAAAGAGGCTGGTTTGCGGGGTCTTATTCTTGAGTCCATGCTCCTGGAAGGATCTTTTAAGGCCACAAAAGATTATTTGCAGCCCATTTTGCAAGCCTTGGCACTGGGCCTGCCGCTGCTGGTTGTTTCAGAATTGTTTCCCGCAAACTTCACCCCCGATCAAAGAAGTGCACTATTGATTGGCCTGGTCTTTTTTGGGTATTTTCTGACCATGGGTGTGGCATCTCGTCATGCCCATCGCTGGTCCGATGCTTTAGGCGGGGAGGAGGCTTTGACGGGTCTGATGTGGGGGCTCAATTTGGTGGTTTTTGCGGGCATGGGTTGGGCTTTGTGGTTGAATCAACCGGTGGGAGCCGTTGTTGCTTTTATTCTTCTGGGTATGATTCAAAACACATTCCGTCCGGCCCAGATTAGCCGCTTCGATAAGAACAGCACTCCGGAAATGGGGGCCACCTTATTGTCAGTTGAATCCCAGTCAAAAAGCCTGGCTGCTGCCGCAATCGCCCCACTTCTGGGGTGGGCCGTTGATACGGGGCTTTCTCAGGAAGTTGCCGCAAACCCGGATCTTATTGGTGATGTAAGAAGCTTTTGGCCAGTGGCGGCCTTTGGAGTGGTGGCCAGTCTTGGCGGTTTGATTCAGCGATCCAACAGATCGCGCACTTTTTCCAGCAAGGTGATACGGTCGAAGGGCTTAAGCAGCAAATCTGACGGATCGGACCGATCCACCGGTGAAATGAATGATTCCGAGTCATAACCGCTCATAAAAATAATTCTCATTTCAGGAGAATCCTGTTTTATTTTTTTCGATAGTTCCCGCCCACCCATAAGAGGCATGACCACGTCCATTAGAACCAGATCAAATTCCTGATTTTTTTCCCTCCAAAGTTTGTAGGCTTGGACTCCATTTTCTGCTACCACGACTTGATAACCAGAACTTTCCAGCAATCGGCATGTCAGATTGCGAACCATTTCTTCGTCTTCCACCAGTAGAATTTTTTCAAAACCGACCACCGGTTCATGAAGTGGTTGACTTCCATTTTCAGAGGCCACCTCGGTGACGGTTCGCAAATAGATCTGGAATTGGGAGCCTTGACCCGGGGAGCTGGTCACATGCAAAAGACCCTCGTGCTGTTTGATGATACCGTAAACGGTGGCCAGCCCAAGGCCGGTTCCTTTTCCGGTTTCTTTGGTGGTAAAGAAGGGTTCGAAAATCTGGGTTAGAATTTCCTCTTCCATGCCACAACCGGAATCGGTCAGGCTGAGGCAAATCCATTGCCCGGGTTCGGCCCATGGATTTAGACGGCAGAATTTTTCATCCAAAGTGACTTGGCTGGTTTCAATGGAGATCTGTCCCGTTTCTTCTGAAATGGAATCACGAGCATTAACACACAGGTTGACCAAAATTTGTTCTATTTGACTCTGGTCGGCTTTTACTGAAGGAAGTGACGGCTGAGTGGAAAATTTTAGATCAATGGATTCTCCCAGCAAACGGCGCAACATGGGTAACAGATCTCTGGTAATACTATTCAGGTTCAAGACCACCGGCTGCAACATTTGTCGCCGGCTGAAAGCCAGTAACTGGCGAGTTAAAGATGCGGCCCGTTCGGCAGCCAATTCCGCTTGAGTTAAATCTTTATAGGAGTCGCTTTCCTGTGGCAAATCAGCTTTTACAAAATCAAGATATCCGAGAATGGCCTGAATGATGTTGTTAAAATCATGGGCCACACCACCAGCAAGCTGACCCACGGCTTGAAGCTTTTGCCCTTGGCGCAAACGGCTTTCCAATTCTCGTTCTTCGGTTATGTCGCGACCAACAATAACGAGGCCCACGAATTCGCCGGATTCATTGAAAATGTTGGAACCGGCCCAGGAGGTCCACATCCAACTGTCATTGTTTTTCAGGCGTACTACAAGAGCGAGGTGTTCGGTGGGATTCTCAGTTAGGATTTGCAAATATTTCTTAGCCTTAAGATGGTCTTCCGGATGAATGAATTCTATCGTTTTTTTGCCAAGAATATCTTCTTTTGGCAGACCAATTTTTTTAATGGCCGAAGGGCTCACAAAAACAAGTTTAAGCTGATCATCAACTTTTACCAGCATATCAACCTGATGGTCCACCATCAGCTTATAGTTGCTTTGACTTTCCCTCAATTCCAAAATGCGTAGCAGATAAGCGCGCAATAGCAGTGACAGGGCAGAGGCCAAGGTCAGTCCCGCAATAAACAACCAGCCTTCTCCTGTCAGCAATAGTGGCCTATTGATCGCGGCCAGGGGCAGCAGGCTTATTTCCCAGTTTTTATCCACAATTCGAATTTTTAGATTACTGACAGCCTCGGGAATATTGGACAGGCCCAGTTCAGAAAAGGCACTGGTGTTTGAAATTGGCAATGGAGAAACATCGGGAATATACTGGTAGGCCACATTTCCAGATAAAGTAACAATTTCCATGGCAAAACGATTCTTCAACGGAATAGGACCCAAACAGCTTTCCACGACTTTTTCCATTACAAAAACACCATTCAGGCATCCGCCGGAAGAACCATCATGATTCCAAAGAGGCAAATAAGTTGCGAATCCAGGTTTTCCCTGCAAAAGGTGAATCATGGGTGATCGGCAAATGCTCCGATCTTTGATGGCAGACCTCAGTGCATTGGGTACCGCTGGGTCAGGATGTTTGTTCAGATTGACGTTCTTGGCGGCAAGGTTGGTGGCCTCGGGGGTCACAATAGTGATGACCATTTCAGGATCAATCCAGTTGATGGCCTGGAATCCGGGATATAGGCCCTGAACCTTGAGGGCTTCTTCAATAAATACGTCAGGATTATTTTGGGGTGAAATGTGCTCAGAGTTGGCCAGGTACTCCAGAATGGCAATGCGGTTGTCGACCCAGGATTCGAGACGCAGCTTGATTTGCTCTGCGGTGACTTCAGTTTCCAGCCGCAAATTTTTCTGATGGATTTGTTTGGCATTATTCAGGACAAGCAGGGAAATTACAATCATTGTAAGGAAGAATGTCAAAGGTAGCACTGTTGGTGACAACAGCTTATTAGATTTTGAGATGGAAAAACCGGAAAAGGCCATTCTTATCCTGTTCACTTAAGTGATAAAAACTGAATCCCATTTTATCGGGATTGCATTATTTTTCAAGGAAAACCGAAAATGGGTTGTTCCAATTTGAATACAAAATTTTGGTAGACGATAACCAATGTGGAGGATAACATACTGCAGTCCAGCCTCTGGTGCTTTAATTTACACAAAAAACCTCTTGGAGGAATATCATGAAAAAGTTGATGATTTTGCTGAGCGCTCTGTTTTTGCTGATGTCTCTGGTTGCGATCACCGGTTGCGATGGCGAAGATGCCACCAAAGACGGCGAAGCTGTAGTCGCAACCCACGATTGTGATGGTGGCTGTGGTATGAAAGATATGCCTGCAGACAAGACCACTGAAGTTGATGGAAAGTTCTATTGTGCCGGTTGTGTTCCCAAAGACGATGGCGGACATGAAGGCCACAATCACTAATTATTTGGTTTGAATTTAGGGGACACCATTGGGTGTTCCCTTTTTTTAACGGGAGTGGTTATGAAAAATCAGAGAATATTATTGATGCTGGCTGTGATGGCTATAGCTCTGACCACAGTGGGTTGTGGTGGTAAAACCAGTCATTTGGAGACTGGAGGCATCAACGCCACGGATTTGTTGAACAACCTATTGGACAAAACCAACCGGATTTTGAGCGACGTGGTCAATACCGAAAGTGCGGAACGGGCTTTACCCGAGCTTCAAGCTGTGAATGAAGGGTTTGACCGACTTATCGAAGAAATGGATGGCCTTTCTCCCGCTGGTCGTAATGAAATTTCGGAAAAGGCGGCTCAAGCCATGCCTGGTTTGAAGGGCAACGCCCGCCGCTTGAATAGCAAACGGGGCATTGAAGATATTATTGGGCCTGAGATGAACCTCATGGTCACCAAGTTGTCAAAACTCTTATAGATTTGGGGGCCGCAATCCGGCTCCTCTTTTTTTGTCCTGGCCCTAAACTATTGACTCAGTTTATTCAGATACCCTATACTAATTCAGGCAAACCGTTGTTGTATTTGTAAAGATTTTTCAACAGCGATCCTTTTCATTTCGACCGGATTCTTCAATGATTGGATTTTCCAACAATCTGTTTCGAAATGATAAGGTTGTTACAGGGGCATATAGTTTTTTTAAGGGGGTGGGAGCATGTATACTCCCATTATTATTCGTATCCTGGTGATCGGAATGTTGGTTCTCCTGTGGGTTCCATTGGGATCTCAGGCAGCTACTTATATTGTTTCCGAAGGTCAGAGTATTGCAAGTGCACTGGCAATGGCAGCCGATGGTGATTCGGTTCTTGTCGATGCCGGGCAGTATCATGAAGATGGTCTGGTCATGCCTTCGGGGGTGATCTTGGCTGCTTCAAGTACAGATCCGCAGGAGTATCCTGTTCTGTCATCCGAAGAGGGTCTCAGCCTTCTTCTCTGTGAAGATTTATCTTCAGCGACCCGTATCGAAAACCTGGTTTTTGAGGGACCTGCAATGGCCCCGGAACAACTGGAGCGTCTGGGTGGTGCCATTCGATCTCAAAATTCTGCCGCTGTAATATCAGGTTGTGTTTTTCGTGATTTGAAGGCCCAGTACGGTGGTGCTGTTTATTGCGGCTCCGGTGTATCATTGCGAATTGAACAGTGCACTTTTTCCGGAAACTATGCCCAGGCATCCGGGGGTGCTGTTTCCGTAGTGGGTGGCCAGGGTCTTTTTCTGGACTATTGTCTTTTTACCGGAAATTCGGCCGAGTCCGGTGGCTGTGTGCTGAACGTAGCCCTGAGTGCAAGTGCCTCTATGAATAATTGCACTTTGTCTGAAAATGGTCTGACTGACGGGGCCGACATCACCGTTTGGGATGGCCAATTGATTCAAACAACAAGCAGCATTTTGACATCAAGTGCTGGGATGGCTGTTTTGACTGATCATCAAAGCATTCCGGCTTTGAATTGCTGTGATGTGTATGGCAATTATGGTGGCGATTGGGTCGGATCCATTCAGGATCAGGCCGAACTGGCTGGAAATATCTCAGAAGATCCTATGTTCTGTGGCTCGGGCAGTGAAGGGTCACCTTACGACATCAGTGAACTTTCTCCGTGCGCCGATTCTGCTCAACCTGGTTGCGGAATCATCGGAGCAATGCCTGTAGGCTGTGATGCCAGTACAGGAACCGATGGCAGCATCGACTCAGAAATAACCGAAACCACCCTGCCTGCGGTCACCCGTTTGCGTGGCAACTATCCCAACCCTTTTAATCCTCGAACGACCATTGCTTTCGACATGAGCCGGGCCGGTCATGCGTCTGTTGAAGTGTACGATCTGGCAGGACGCCAAGTCCGCCGTCTGCACTCCGGACATCTGGATGCCGGGCCTCATGAAGTTAGCTGGAATGGACGCCAGGCCGATGGCCGCATCTCTGCCGCCGGTGTTTACTTTTTCCGTCTGAAAACGGAATCGGTAATCGATACCCAACGCATGATGCTGGTCAAGTAAATCACGGCTTATGAGGAACATAATCTCCCGTGAAAGGGGTAAGGATATGCAATATATAAATATTAAAAAACTGATCCTGAGTCTGATTATTATTATGATCACTCTCGGGACTTCCATGGCCTGGGCTGACCCAGTGCCCAAAGCTCGTCTGATTTATCCAGGTAGTAACCACACATCGGCGACGATGCTGCCCCCGGGGTATTCATTTGAAGTCACTCTACAGGATGACGATGGCCTTATGCAGAAGCCCCGAAAATTCCGTTACCTGGTTAAGGAGGCTGTTGTTGACGGCGTCGTCATCAATACAAAATACCAATATGATCTGTATGTCGATGAGTTGATTTCTTTCCATGATGAAGCCTGGTCAGAGTGGATGGATGTTTATTTGGGGTCCGAGGACCCGACTCTGATCACCATGCCGGAACTTGAAATAGACCAATATTATATTTGCGCTGTTCAGGTTCTCGACGATAACGGCTGTGCCAGTATGGATTTGGGATACAGCCATTCAGTCGCCAATTTCCGGGTTGTCGATGATTTATTCACCCCAACAATTTCTGCGATGGAGCAGTATCTTGGAGTTTTTCAGACATCCCAGTGGCAAGTGGATATTGCATCGGGACAGGAACTCAACTTTCAGGCCCAGGCTTCGGCCCAGTATTATGGTGGCAGCATAACCTCATTGCGTTACGGATGGGATTTGCAGGACCCCGACGATCCCAACGATCCAGGTTGGGGAAATCCAGCGGGCTTTGAAGATGATACACTTGTTATTCCAGAGCATAGTTTCCATAACGGTCTTCATTCACTGACCATTCAGGCCATTGACTCCTACGGATATGTTTCCACTATGGTTGGTGACTTGTCGGTTATTCCTTTTGTCTCCCCGGAAAACCAACTGCCTTTACTTTTTGTAGATCAGGTTGTTGATAATCAAACTAATTTATGGCCCAATGAAGATGGTACCATTATTTATGATCATGAGGATTACAGAAATGCTTTTTGGTCTTTTTTGAGTCAGGATGACGGAGTGCAGGGGTACGATGAAAACCGTGACCGATATGATCATACCGAGTCATTCGGATATGAAAATATTGTTGCCTATAAGTCGGTTCTGATAAATGCCCGAATGCACTCCCAACAGTTATTATTTCAACAATTCCGACCAGAGAATGATCAGGATAAATATGTGTGGCTGAACCCGTATCAGGCCCAGGGTGGCAACTTGTTCCTGGTGGGTAATCGAAGCATGGACTCGTTCCTGGAAGTTCTGTCTTACATGGTCCCATTGGTCTTCGATACCGATGAGCAATATTTCTCAAAGTACAACACAAATTTCACTGTGGGCTTTGGAAAAATTGAACGGCCTGATGGCTCGACAGTCAACCGTGGTATTACAATGTATCCATATTTGACTGCAGGAATTAGCACCTTGGATTGGTCTGTTCCTATCAATAAGAATATTTATGATCGCCCATTTGCAGCTTCCCAGGACCGGAGTACCGAGTGTTCTGGTATCAAAGCCATGGTCCTTTCCGGTGACTTTCGCAATCAGCATCAAATCAACGGCTTAGCCTTGTCAGATACAATGCACACGAATCTGGATATTGATTGGCGTGATAGCCAAGCGGCGGGAATTGATACTAATTTAAGTATCGGTTTTCACTTCGTCGGGGACGAGTTTGTTGATGCCAATGTTTCCTCACGCACCACCGACTGGCAACCTCAGGAATGTTCTGATGGTGTTGACGGTCTGTGTGTGGAGCCAATGTATCAAGGGGTCACCCGGTTCGATTTCCTGAGAAAAGCAAACTGGGATGCTGGCAACAGTGAATGGCCACAAAATGTTTATACTCCACAAGATCTGAACGACATTTGTGGAGAAATGGCCTTGACCACTTTGGAAACTCCGGGCGGTGATATTCCGAACGGAACAGCCCGTGTCAACGACCTGACATACGGCTACCTTTCATATAAAAATGTAGCCAACAAACCCAGTGGAAAAGCAGATGCTTATTGGGGCTTCGACCCGTACCGTTTTGACCATGGAGAGGCGAAAAAATCAGTTCGCTGGGTCTTGCAGTATTTTGGTTTGAGCATGAATCGATAGATTCATAAGAGCGACTCAATAGTGCCGGCTCCCCTGATTATGCAGTGGGGGCCGGCTTCTTTTTACCTTCAGCAAGAGATACCAGAGAGTCAATGGCCTCTTCCATTTCCTTGGCCATGCCTGTGAGCTCCTGGGCGGCACCCGCACTTTCTTCACTGTTTGCGGCGTTCTGCTGAATAACTGATTCAATACTGGTGACCGAGTTGTTGATTTCAGAAAGGCTGTGGGCCTGGTCACTGGACTGAGTCGCAATGTCGGCAATTAGTTTTTCCACTTCGGAAACTCCGGAACTGACCTGGTTCAAACTTTCAGCTAAATGTTTCGCTTGTTCCCCAACTTTACTGGCGGAGGCCCTGCTGACGCCAACAATTTCTGCAGTACTGGCTGCAGCATCACTGCTGCGTTTGGCAAGGTTCCGAACCTCTTCGGCGACTACGGCAAAACCTTTTCCTGCATCGCCCGCACGTGCCGCTTCCACGGCGGAGTTAAGAGCCAGCAAATTTGTCTGGAAGGCAATTTCATCAATGGTTTTTACTACCGAGACAGTTTCAGCGGTTGATTTTTCAATGCCCTCAATGGCGTCCATCAATTGTTTCATGGCCAGGGAACATCCGGAGGTTACATGCCCCACTTCACCAGTTGTTTGATTGGCATTTTGGGCCGATTCGCTGTTCTGATTGGTTTGAACAGATATCTGGGCCAGAGACTGGGAGGTCTTTTCAATATTCGAAGCCTGCTGGGTCGAGCCTTGGGCCAGACTGTCGCTGGATCGACTGATTTGATTGGAGGCAGAAGTGACCAAGGCCGAACTGTCAGTCAAAGTGGAAATAATGCGTTCAATGGGGCTGGTAATGGACTGTGCGAAGAAGAATGAACCAATCATAATACTCAACATCATGATGGCGACAACTCCGGAAAAAACATTTCGCGTCAAATTGATGTCATCGGCAAAACGGCTTGATTGGGTTTGGATGCTTTGGCTGGCAGCACTGACTTCAGAGGACAGCTCGCGGCTGGTTGACAATTCTCCAGACAGTTCTTTAACAGAGACAACCTGTTCACCCAGAACCTCGGTGAATCGATCCATTTCTTTAACTGTGCTGGCCAAACCAATAAGGGCTTCGCGGCGAATGGTTTCCCTGATGTCGCCAATTTCATCGACAATATCTTCCATTGCCCAGCGGGCTTCACCATCGGGCAACTCGGAGGCGCTTTCTTCTGTCGACTCAATAAGATCGGCTAAAGTTTCAGTAATAGCCCGAATTTTACGTTCATTAATTTTTACCGCGTTGTTCGCTGTGCCAATGTCAGAAGACAATACAGAAATGGCGTTTGATATTGAGGTCAGCGAGTCATCCGCGGCAGCGACTTGAAGTTCGGTCTGACCGGAGTTTGTTACTCCGGTTCCCGCTCCAGCAATAATGTTCTGAAAACCACTTTCCAGCTTGTGGTAACTGAATAAGGCCATAATTAACAAAGAAGCAAGTAGAAGGCTGGACATGACGCCAGCAACTATGAGTTTTGTACGAAATGACATTACTTTCCTCCGGGTAGTTTTTCTACTCAACTACCGGATATATCGGAAGGGTAATGAAAAACCTTAGTGTTTGATGGATTAGAGTCAAAAAAAGCCGACTCCAGGAAGGAGTCGGCTCCGATCAATTTTCTGTCAATTGAATAATCAGAATCCCGTTCCGATCAGACTCAACCGTTTTTTGCAGCAAACTCACCCATGAAGTCAGCCAAAGCTTTGGCTCCGGCAACAGGCATGGAGTTATAAACCGAAGCGCGACAACCGCCTACGCTGCGATGGCCTTTCAGGCCGCTCATGCCGTTTTCAAGGGCTTCCGCTACAAATTTCTTCTCCAAATCTTCATTGGGAAGACGGAAAACAATATTCATCAGTGAGCGGCAGCTTTCATTGACCGGACAGCTGTAGAAGCCGCTGTCTTTGGCCATGGCACCATAAATAAGGCTGCTGCGCTCTTCGGCCATTTTTTCGGCAGCATCGAGCCCACCCTGATCTTCGAGCCACTTCAGGGTCTTCATGACCATGTAAATGGGGAAAACCGGAGGAGTGTTGTACATGCTGTCTTTGGGAGCATGTGTGGCGTAGCTGAGGTATGCGGTCAGGTTGTCGCTGCTACGCTCGAGCAAATCTTCACGAATGATGACAATGCTGGTGCCTGCAGGACCGGCGTTTTTCTGAGCGCCGGCGTAAATGAGGCCAAACTGGCTGACATCAATTTTTCGGCTGACAAAGTCACTGCTCATGTCGCAAACCAAAGGCACATCGCCCGTATTGGGGAAGCTTTTCCACTGCACGCCACCAATGGTTTCGTTACTGGTCATGTGGAAATAAGCAGCGCCGTCGTTGGCTTTCAGGCTGGAAACTTCGGGCAGGCTCATGAAGTTATCATCGCTGCCGTCGAAAACCACATTCACGGTTCCGATTTTTTTAGCATCGGCCATGGCTTTTTTCGCCCAGGCACCGGTCAGGGTAAGGTCGCACTGGCCACCAACACCCATCAGGTTCATGGGCACCATGCTGAATTGCATAGTGGCGCCACCACCAAGGAAGAGAATCTTGTAGTTATCGGGAACACCGTAAAGGCGACGAACCAGATCCATCGCTTCCATGTGCACAGCATCGTATTCTTTGCTGCGGTGACTCATTTCGATAAGGGACATGCCTTTGCCCTGGTAGTCCAGGAACTCAGCGGCAGCGGATTCAAGAGCGGGTACGGGCAAAGTACAGGGCCCGGCACTGAAGTTGAATATGCGGTTCATTATTTGCCTCCCAGGAAGTTTTCAATGTGGTCGCAGACTTCTTCACCAATGCGCAGCAGGTTCTCTTTACTCGAAGCACCGAGGTGCGGAGTCATGAACACATTGGGCGCGTCGAGCAATGGATAGTCTGCTGGTGGTGGATCTTTGGGCCATACGTCGGTGGCGTAACCGGCAACCTTGCCACTTTTCAGAGCAGCAACCATGTCATTGGCTTCAACAGTGAGGCCACGACCGGTATTGACGACAATAACGCCATCTTTCATTTTGCTGATCACGTCGGCGTTGATCAGGTCACGGGTATCGTCAGTCAAAGGCAGGTGCAGGGAAATGTAATCGGCCTGGGCAACCATTTCGTCCAGGGTGCTAATCATTTCCGCAACGCCACTGCTGTCCACATATTTATCGTAAGCGATGACTTTCATGCCGAAGGCTGTTGCACGAGTGGCCACTGCCTGGGCAATGTTACCAATGCCCACCAGACCGAGGGTTTTGCCGTTCAGTTCGGTGCGTTTCATTTCCTTTTTTAACCATTCGCCGTTATGCATGCTTTCGTTGGCGCGGGCAATGTGGTTGGGAACGGAAATCATGAGAGCGAAAGCCAGTTCGGCCACGGCAATAGAGGGTGACTTGGGTGTATTGTGAACGATGATGCCCTTTTCTTTACAGTAAATTTTATCGATGTTGTCGGTGCCAACGCCACCACGAATGATCATCTTCAGCTCGGGAGCGTTGTCGATGTATTCACGATCGCAGGTGGTTTTGCTGCGCACGAGCACAACAGAGGCTTCGGCCAAACGGCCTTTATCGGTGGTTACAGATCCAAACTTTTCCAGCTTTTGGGCCAGGCCGGGATCGAAGGCATCGGAAATCAGAATCAACATGTTATTCTCCTTTTCGACTGTTTAGTTATTCGGGTTCAGTCTTTGTTCAATCTATTGTTCAGTTTTTCAGGCTGCGAACCAGAAGGCCGCTGCGCAGTTTTGGTTCAAACCAGGTGGATTTTGGTGGCATTACGGCGTCGGCATCGGCCACGGCCATAATTTGGGAAACGCTGGCTGGGGCAAAAGCAAAAGCCACGGCCATGTCTTCGTTACAGCGTCGTTCCAGTTCACCAAAACCACGGCTGCCGCCAATAAAGTCGATGCGTGAATCTTTGCGGGGATCGCCAATGCCGAGCACGGGTTCGAGCAGCAATTCCTGCAAGATGGCAGCGTCCAGGCCGCGAACCGGATCGTCGGCAGGGAAGGTGCCGGGACGGGCTTTAAGGTTATACCACTGACCGTCCAGGAACATGCCCCACTGGCGGTGGCCGTCAGGGCCGGGCTGGTCTGTTTCGGTCACGTCGAACAGATCTTTGACTTTTGCCAGGTAGTCTTCGCTGGACAAGCCATTCAGATCCTGCACAACACGGTGGTAACCCATGAGCTGCAATTCATCTTCACTGAACAAAACAGCCAGGAAGTGATTGTAGGCTTCGTCACCGGTGTGGTTCTCGTTGCGGTCGCGGTAAATGTCGCGCACCCGGTGAGCCGAAGCTGTGCGATGATGACCGTCGGCAACATAAAGAGCTTCAATACCAGCAAAGGCTTTTTGAATGGCGGCAATATCGTCGGCACCATTTACAACCCATACGGCGTGGCCGATTTCATCGTCAGCGGTGAAGTCTACGTCGGGGGCATTTTGAGTCAGACGTTCGATGATGTTGCGCACGGTGCTCTCGGGACGATAGGTGAACAGAACCGGACCTGCGTTAACACCCAGCAACTCCATGTGCCGAGCTCTGTCGTCTTCTTTATCACGTCGGGTGAATTCGTGTTTTTTGATGGCGCCAGTGACGTACTCATCAACACTGCAGCCGACAGCCAACCCGAACTGGGTGTGATCGCCCATGGTCAGACGATAAATATAGAAGGCAGCCTGGTCGTCCTGAACCAGCACGTTGTCGCTGATCATGTCATTAAGATTTGCGGCGCTGCAGGCGTAAATTTTTTCGGGATCATTGGTATCGGGTTCAGGCAGATCGATTTCCGCTTTGACCACGTGTAAAAAGCTCAAGGGCTCTTCACCGGCCATTATGCGGGCTTCATCTGAGTTCAAAACATCGTAAGGGGGACTGGCCACGCGAGCGGCCACTTCAGTCCGGGGGCGGAAGGCGCGGAAGGGACGAATATCAGCCATGACAGACTCCTGATCATTAAACCGGAAAGTGGGACCTTTGCTGGAAAGAAAACACTTTCCCGCCCCAAAACCAAGAATATGTCAAAAAAATATCGGGCTGTGGCAGGTGGCACCTTGTCGTTTTTCGTTCTGTCGGCTCAGTGAGCCATTAGGGCGGGCTTGATTTCCTTCAAATTCCATAGGGCATCTTCGTTTTTTGGATCTCTTTCGAGGATACCTTCCAGGATTTGAACGGCTTCCGGAATAGCCTTTTCCTGGTCGCAGGTTTGCCAGAGAGCGCAGGCCAAATTGTTAGCAGCCCGGTCAAAACCCGGGCTAAATTCCACAATACGGCGGAATACTCGTTGGGCTTCATCGAGACGGCCTTCATTAAAAAAGGCTTCCCCGCGTTTATTCCAGTGATCTTTTTCCCAGTCCCAGAGGGCCAGGGTGGTCAGTCCGGGCAAAGGTTCGAAATGCAGAGCAGGAATGAAACCGAGGCATGCCAGGGCGTCCGGATTGATTTTCATATTTTGGGAATGCCCCACAGAAAGGTTCCATTTGCGGCGGAAAATTTCGTGGGTCTGGTCCAGCAGAGTGGAGTAATCGACCTTACCTTCCACAAAACTGCGGCTGCCAAAATGATGCACAAAGCTATCTGCGGCGATGATACTGTAGTAACCGGCCACAAATGCTCGCAGGCAATAGTCCGTGTCTTCATAATTGCCTTGCCCAAAACTCTCATCCAGTCCGCCAAGACGTTCCAGCAATTCACCTCGAATCAAAACACAGAATCCAACCACCCACATGAGTTTTTGGCTCTGGCCTTTGAGTTTTTCAGTCAATGTGTGGGCAAAGGAATCCATTCCTTCACAGGTGTTTTGGTCGTAACTCACGGAATCCAGTTTTTGAGGACCGGTAATGCTGTTGGTTAAAGGCCCCACAAGGCCGGCACTTGGCTGGGTGTGAAGGTGGGTGATCATGTTTTCCAACCAGCCTTCAGTTACCACGGTGTCGCTGTTGATAAGACAGACATGTTGTCCGCGAGCGGCTGCCATTCCCACGTTATTTCCTGCGGCAAATCCCAGGTTCTTCCCATTTAGAATGACCTTGATCTGGCTGTGGGTTTGTTCCATTTCCAGAAGATAGTCGACAGTGTCTGCGTTGGAGCCATTGTCGACAAAGATAATTTCATGACGGCTGTCCGTGTGTTTCAGCAGGGAGGCGGCACACAGCTGTGTGTATTCCAGTGCATTCCAGGTAAGGACAATAACGGAGACGGTATCGCCATTCTTGTCGGTATTGTCTGGACGGCAGAGGCGTCTTTCGGGATAAAACTGCATTTGACTGTCGCTGGTGAGTTTGTATTCCTTTGCCTCATTCAAAATACAGTCGGCTTTTACCCGGCCTTTCCAGGTGTTGTTAAATAATGTCGTATTTTCTTTGACGTGAGACCATCGCTCGGGACCACTTTGGCTTTCAAAATGGTAGATCACACTCTCAGGACGATAAACAATTTTAAATCCTTCGGCTCTGACCCGGAGGCAGAGATCAACATCTTCGTTGCCGTTCCAATATTGTGGGTTGAATCCGCCCAGCTTCAGGTGCAACTTGCGGCGAATAAGGAGGGCGGCTCCGGTTACTGCCTGAAAGTATTTGGGAAGATTGGCTTTGGGAGTGTGGGAAGGCTGTTTGTAATTGAGGTGCATGCCAAAAAGCTCAGATTCCGGATCGTGGGGTTTGCTCACAAGAGTGACGCCGCTGTGCTGAAGAGTTTCATCAGGAAAAAGTAATTTGGCCCCGACAATTCCAACTTCCGGGTCATTTTCAAGGGTGGTTACCATGGGATCCAGCCAATTGGCTTTTACTGCCATATCGTTGTTCAGGAAGAGAATGTATTGGCCATTTGCTGAAGCCGCCCCGGCATTGCATCCATGGGCAAAACCCTGGTTTTCATGATTCAAAATGGCTTTACAATGCCCCTTGGCAACTTCTTGCCGGAGCCAGTCCGGGGTTCCATCGGTTGAGCCATTATCAACAACAATAAGTTCAAATGATGCCTGAGCCCCGTGTTCCAGAATGGAAGCGATGCAAACCTGAGTCAGTTCCAATTTATTGAAAACAGGAATGACGATGGAAACGTCAGGGCAACTGTCGTTATGACTCAAAGGCATGAAAACTACCTCTTCTGGCCGAAATTTGGCCAAGTGAACATAGAAATAGGGCTTAATTGCTTGTCTGGGAGGGTGGTTGCAAGATTTGTGCGTTGGGTTGGTTGGTTGGTTGGTTGGGTTGTTGTGTGGTGTTGTGGTTGGTTGGTTGGTTGGTTGGTTGGTTGGAAGGTGGAATGGTGGCAGGTGGCTTGGTGGAATGGGTGGTAGGTGGATCGGTGGCATGGTAGCAGGTAGCAGGTAGCAGGTGGCAGGTGGCAGGTGGCGCCTAGTGGCCTGGTATTTCATTTCCAAAATTTTTGCCAAGCAAGATTTACGCCAGAGGCAAGGCGCAAGTCTTTGTTTTATCTATATTTAAGACATTTTCAGCCTTGCGGTTTTTGCTTTTTTTTCGTATAATGTTTTCATCCTCCCAGGCACCAAAATTAAGGACATTCTCATGAATATTTTACCCCAATACCGCCCGGATCAATCCGCCAAAACAGTCGATCGTCAATTGAAGTCAGCACTCAAAATAAAAGAAGCTGCCCATCAATGTTCTTTGGATTGGTTTGGAGAAATCTATAATCGAAAACTATTCCAGGATCTTGGTTATGGATCAGTGAATCAGTATGCCCGAGAAGAGCTGGGTTTCAGCAATTCAAAAATCGGGCATTTTGTTACCCTGACCAAAAAGTTGGAAAAACTGCCGCAGCTGAAAAATTCCCTCAGCAAGGGTGAGTTGGGCTATACACTCGGCCGTGTCCTGGTCGATGTGGTTGATGCCACCAACGAAAAACAGTGGTTGAATTTTGCGAAGAAAAACTCCCGGCGGAAAATTGAAAATGAAGTAAAAAAAGCCAAGGTTGAAGCAAAGGAAAAAGCCAAAAGGCAGCCCTCTTTTTTGCCCAAACCGAAAAGGGAACAACTCAAAGCCGTTTTGCCCGTCAAAGTGAATTTAGAAATGACTCCCACCCAGTTTGCCCGATATGAAAAATTGTGGGAACAGGCGAGGAATCACCGCAGCATTTCATCTGACAAAATTGAGGCTCTTTTAGAAATTATGGAAGGGTTTTTGGAGGGGGGAAACGAAGAAAAGATCGCTCCCCGGGGAGCGATTTCCAAGCCCTCGACTCAAATCCACATTCACCATTGCCCGGAGTGTGAATCTTCAAAAGTCCAGACCAGCAAAGGGGAACTGGAAATCAGCCAGGCAGACTTTGAGCGGGCGCAATGTGATTGCCAAATTGAAGTTTCAAATGAGGTGGCTGATGGTGAACTTGACCGAAACTTGACTCCGTCAATCAAACGAAACAAAACCTCAATTCCGCCAGCAACCCGTCGCCAGGTCCTGGCCAACGCCCGCCACAAATGTGAAACGCCAGGCTGCGAAAATACACGTTTTCTGGAAATTCATCACATTATTCCACGTTCAGCAGGCGGAACCAACAACCTTGAAAATCTGAAGTGTTTATGCTCTGCGTGCCACAGTCTGGCTCATTTCCATGGTGCAGGTTTTAAGGTTGGGGAAAACGCTGCAACTTATCGTTGGGACGAAGGAAACCATGGGCCTTGTTACCATTCTTATTTGCTCAGAGTCATGCGCCCGGTTTTGGTTCCGTCAGGAGTATCGAGCCTGTAAAGGTAGACTCCACTGGAAACGTTTGATCCGAAACTGTTGGTTCCGTTCCAGGAAACGGTTTGACGGCCGGAGCCCAAAACTCCATCGAAAAGTTGAATCACAAGGTGGCCGCGTATGTCGTACACACCAAGGCGTACTGGCATTTCCCGGGGCAACTCAAAAGCAATGTTGGTTTGCGGATTGAATGGATTGGGGAAATTGCCTTGCAGGCGTACTTCGGCAGATACACTCGAATCCGGGGTTTCCTCATCAGGGTGTGGAGTTATCGAAACGTCGCTGCCATCGAGGGTCAATGAGCTAATGTCAGGCACCATATTAAAACCAGAAACGGTCAATTGAATCTGGGTTGAACCTTCCAAAGTTTCTGTCCAATTGATTTGCGTGACACCGTCTTGTCCCACAAAACCAAGGCCCCAAAGTTGACCATTGACTGTTAAGGCGGCAACCGAACCGGCGGGACCAGAAATATTACCCGTCCACGATGTGGCAGTGGAAGCTAAATCCACAGGGCCGTTTACTGCGAATACACCTGGTGGCTGGGTGCGAACCATCAAGGAACAATCGCCAAAAACAATGTTCTGATCGATGACTTGTTCAGAAACTGCAATGCCGGAATATTCATCGAGCATTTTCATAAGGCCGGAATAATACAGCGAGCCGAGGGTGAATGCTTCATTGCCGGTTAACAGGTCAACAACCTCTGCCTGCATAACCGTAGGAGGAACCCAGGGTGCCAGAGAAGATGCTGAAATAATACCAATGGCACCTTGCGGAGCTTCGGGTGTGCCGGAACGCATCCAGGCTTCGGCCAGGCATTCGTTCTGGCTGAAGTCACCATTGTAACAGGAAACATCCACAATCCAGGGCCACTGGGGACCGTTGTGCAAAGCATTAACTTGTGATGTGCTGAAGTACACACTTCCCCAACTGGTGCCACTGCCATGACCAAGATAATTAACAAGACTGGCTCCATAATTGACAGCATTAGTGATGTGGAGGGACGAGGAGCCCTGTCCCTGATAAATCTGATCCACCGTGTTGAAACCATTGTTGAGCATTTGAGTGCGCAAAAGTTCAGCGCGTTCATAATCGGGGGGTGAACCTTCATCGCTGGCGATGCCAATTCCGTGTTGATACCAATGAGCCGCGGGGCCGGTCGAGGGCGATTTTTCGTATTCAATAAATTTATTTAACTGAGTTAATAATTCTGTGGAATTTGTGGCTGAAATTCGTGAGACATAAAGGTCCGGATAAATATCATCTCCATCGACCATGGCGTAGCGACTGTCCGAGTCCGAGCCATCGTAACTTCCGACGTTGGTGGGCATTTGAGCCTTGTCCCCAACAAGGATTACCCAGGTTAATCCGTCATCTTCTTTGTACATGCTGGAAATGAAAGCACCTATGGCGGCGCTGGTGCCTCCTACCTGATCGGTGGTGCGAATGGTCACATCAATACCTAGCATTTGTTTCCAGGAAACAAAGCCGCTCAGGACATTCACAAAGGCAGGGTGGCTGATAATCAGCATGCGACCCCGATGGGGAAGAGGTTGATATTTGTCAGTGCGGGGTGAGGGCTCATAACTTCCAAAAATTCTTTGGTAAACAGGAGTGAATTCTTGTTCGTCGGGTTCCCATGAAGCGGTAATAGTTTTAGCCTGACCATCCGAGTTCTCGGTAATGATATCCACAACAAGTTGTTCGGTGATAAGGAGCAGTCCTTTGCCTGCATCGTAACGCAAAGGATTGACTCGAATATTTACACCAGACAATTCACGCAAAGTGAATGGCTTGCTCATTTCAATGACATTTTTGGGCCATACCTTTTTCTGTTGATAAAAGTCATCGAACTCAGGAATTAGGCCCAGCGGATTGACGTCACGAGTCAGGTGCCCGAGGGAAGGTTCAACCGGATCGACTTTCATTTCACGCGTCACATGTTTGACAATTTTCAAAGTTGTTTTGCTGCCTGACGGAACTTGAAAGCTGCGGGACAAAACGGGTACTTCTGGCAAACCAACTGTTTGTAATAAAATATGCTCTGGCATGCGCAAGCGGCTGCAAGGGGTGGAGCCGACTAAAACAGGTTCAAGAAAAAATCCAGGCATTTTGAATTTCATGTTCTGGTCATTGCCGGAAAAATCAAGAACGGCAATATCCTGTTGCTGGCCGGAAATGCTCACCCACTTGGCGGCAGATTTTTGGTGGCCCAAAGTTCCCAGTAACATACGGCTTTCATCGGGTGGGGTCGACTGTTGCTGCAACAAACGAGGACCAAACAGGGAAGTAGCCGCAAAGAGGGCAATAGCCACCATCATTTTAATTTTGGGGTTCTTCATGAAGCCAACTTTGAATCGGGGGACAGGAATAGTTCTCTGACCTGATAATCGGCAGGACAGCGGTATTTTTGAGAGAATAATGACATTCCTTATGATGACTGGATATTTGCTGTAACTTCAGGCATAGTGAACCGTACTAGCTAAAAAATTTGAAAAGTATTCCCGAAAGGATTTACTCAATGGCCAAAGCCCGTGGTTGTTTTAAAAATAGTTGTTTAGGATGTTTGAGCCTTTTTGTTCTGATTCTGCTTTTTGTTGGGGTTGTTTCTTTGCTGGCGTTAAAGGATGCAAAAAACATCAGCCCGGTTGACGTAGTTCATGCTCCATTATCTGAAGATCCTGCAGGGCAAGGGGCGCTGTTCGCCGGAAAAGGTGGAACGGTGATTTTGAACTTGAATCAGGGTGATTTTGTCGTGGAACCAGCCAAGCCTGGACAGGGTTTGGTTGTTGAAGCCATCTACGATGATGAGCGATACAATCTGGATCAGACTTTCACAACCCTGGCTGATTCTACCTGGCAATACGAACTGAATTTCCTGCGTTCCGACGGTGGTTTTCGCTCTTTCATGAGTTCTGTGTTTTCCAAGGGGCCTTCGACCAAGGTGAAAATTTTTCTGCCGCCGGAGGTCCCTTTGGAACTGAAAAGTAAAGTTTCCAAAGGTGGCCTGGAGGTCGATTTGGGTGGGTTATGGTTGAAAAACATAGATTTGAACGTGAGTAAAGGTGGGTTTGCCCTGGAAGTCAGCGAGCCCTTAAAAGAGCCAGTGAATAATTTCATTGTTAATAGCAATATGGGTGGATTTGCCGCTGCAAATTTGGGAAATGCAAGTCCAAAAGTTCTGGATGTGAGCTGTAATAAAGGCGGAGCCGATATTGACTTAAGTGGCAACTGGAGAAACAGTTGTGACATTGGGTTGGATGTTCGAATGGGTGGATTGAGTGCGAGGACACCCCGGGGAATAAAAGTCATCAGGGGTTCGCAAGAAATAGCAGCCATGGCTGAGGCCAATCCTGAAATTGATGAAATAGTGATGAAAATCAGATCCCGTGTGTTTTGGGGGGAGATTGAAATCATTGAATAACCCCATGATATAAGGGCAATCTCAAGGAGACTCCATTTTTTGGGTGGACTAAATAAATAATTAGCAAAAGCCATCTCCATGGGTTAGCGTTTAACACTGAATTGGAGGATTATGTTCAATTGCGTCAGCTTCCTGAAATACAGAAGTCCTTGCATTGAGCATTAAGGAATTCCCTCGATACCCGGGGGATTTTGTTCGGCAACAGGCCGGACAGGTTCTATGACCAGCGGATTCTCGGAGATAGCCGGGGTTCAAAGGTCTAGTTTAAGCCGGAAATCCGGCATTTGGAGAAGATTGAAAATGAAGAAGATTTACATGGGCAACCTGCCTTTCACCGCCACCGAAGATGAAGTCCGCGACCTGGTTGGTCAACACGGAACGGTGCACAGTGTTGCTCTTATCAACGATCGCGAAACTGGTCGCCCCCGTGGCTTCGGTTTTGTTGAAGTTGACGACGAGACCCTGAATAATGTTATCCAGGCCCTCGATGGCTTTGAACTGAATGGCCGCGCTCTGCGCGTAAACGAAGCCCAGGAACGTCCTCGCCGTACCGGCGGTGGCGGCGGCGGTGGTGGCTTCGGTGGCGGTGGCGGCGGTGGCCGCTGGTAAGCCCAGCCTTTTCCCTATTTTGGGGAATCCAACCCCGTACCCTATTTGGGTGCGGGGTTTTTTTTTGAGCTTATCATGGTTCTTAATCCTTTTTCCCGTTCCATAGGCAGGCCATGTTTTCGTCCCGATTCATACTTATTCTTGCCCGGGTGCTTTTACTCCTGGGCTCTTTGTCACTCATCTCGGCGTCCATCAGGTTGTTTCATCGTGCACTTGAAGCGGGGCTGCCTGTCTGGCACCTGTATTACATCATTCCTGTAAGTATATTGGCCGGTGCTTTTAAAGCCCGGGTGGTCATGCGCAAGCGCATGATTCAGAATATTCAGCGTCTGAAAACCAGCCAGGGAAAACTATGGCTCTGGGATATTTACCCGCGCCCACTTTTGCTTTTCATTTTTTCAATGATTACCAGCATGATTGTTCTCAAACAATTACTGGCGGGAAATGCCGTAGGATTGGTTGCTCTAGGAGGTGTGGATGCGGCTGTTGCTGTGGCTTTGTTCATGGCTTCGCTGGAGTATCGGCGAAAAAATCTTTAGGCTATAACCAACCTTCGCGGCGTAGCAAATCCAAAAACACAGGATTGAAAGCAGCCACACCTTCTCCATTCAAATGATGATAGTCATAGAACAAAGATTCATCGTGAAGGTCTATTCCATTCCTTGGCTCAATCAATCCATTAAAATCATAAAAGGGAACGTTGTGCCGGGCTGCAAGTTCAGCCACTTGTTTTTGAACCTGATGGAAATCATCAATGGCCTTCAAGGTTGCCCTTGGAAGGGGTTGGCTGACGAGGATAATCGGACGTTTCTGTTCATGCATTATTTGGATCAGTTTTTCCATATGCTTAAGTTGATTCGGATTCACGGGGCCGGGTCTTTCGTCATACTTGGCAATACCACCGGATTTTGATTCCCGACGCACAAATCCTCCGTTTACATAGTGACCGTTATTGGGGGAGAAGTCTGGCTCCCTTGTGAATGTGCTTTCATCTGTAAAATTAAGCAGATGTATCAGCCACCCATTCCAGGCTTTTACACCGCCCACGGCAGCAGTCATTTCTAAAAGATTAAAATCGGTAGGGCGATTGCTGAGCTGGTCCAGTAGAGATTCCGCTCCACTTGAGCGCAGGGTTTCACAGTACACTTCCAGGACAACCAGATCAGGGTCCAGCACCGGGAAGTATTTTTTTGCAATATGCAACGAGATAACGGGGCCTTGGGCTGAGGAACCCAAATTGAAAGCCCGCACATCATGACTACGATAATACTGGGTATCAAAAGTCCGATAGCAGTGAGACGAACCCAAAAAAACAACATCTACTTTTCCAAAATTTTCAGCTTCTCGAAAGCGGAGAACCGATAGGCCTCCATTGGGCCGATTCAACGGCAAATTGGAGTATGTTTTTCCATTAAAAATGAGAGGGTCTGAGACATTGGACAGCAGTGCAACAAAAGCAATATACATAAATGTTGCAACGGCAAGGAAACTGAAAAATTTTGCTGTAAATCCACGCATCAGATCACCTCAGAACTGGAAATAAATGAAAGTGGTTTCACCCCAGAAGCCAAAGACAAACAAGACCACCAGCAGTGTGCTGTATAAGAGCCACCGTACGGGGCGGGGTAAGTGAGTTATTTGCAGGGCGTGTTGTTTGGTTCTTTGGGGCCATTCGCACATTAACAGGATCAAACCGTACGCAACATGCAGTGGCACCAAACCGGAATTGAGCGGCCCCATCCAGGAGGTGGTGAATAAACGCTCAATAATAAAAAGAGCGTGACTCACATCGGTCGCCCGAAAAAACACCCAGGCCAACAAGGTGAAAGAAAAAGTTCCGCCCATTTTTATGATTTCATTCACCGAAGGAAAGATGCGATTTTCAGCCACCGTTCCCTGGGAGTCTTTATTCTTGTCCAGGAGCATTAATGGTACATAGGCCAAACCATTGAGCAATCCCCAGATAACAAAAGTCCAGTTGGCGCCATGCCAAAGCCCACTGACAGTGAAGGTGATGACAATGTTGCGAATGGAGAGCCATTTGCCGCCGCGGCTGCCACCGAGGGGAATGAACACATAGTCGCGGAACCACGATGAAAGAGAGATGTGCCAACGCCGCCAGAATTCAGCAATGTCCCTGGAGAAATAGGGGAAGGCGAAATTCTGCATCAGGGAAAATCCGAAAAGCCGGCTGGTCCCGATGGCAATATCCGAGTAGCCCGAAAAATCACCATAAATTTGCAGGGCAAAAAGGAATACTCCAGCCAATAGCATGGGCGGCGAATATGACCCGGGATCGCCAAAAATGAGGTCTACTGAGCGGGCGGCATTGTCGGCGACAACAACTTTTTTCACCAGACCCCAAAGGATTTGACGCAGGCCGTCTTCAGCTTTGCAGACATCAAAGTTGCGCTTGGTTTCAAACTGAGGCAGTAAATGAGAGGCTCGTTCAATGGGTCCGGCAACCAGCTGAGGGAAGAAAGATACAAAAGCAAAGAATGCGATCGGGTCGTGGGTGGGCTCCAGCTTTTTTCGGTATATGTCGAGGGAATAGCTGAGGGTTTGGAATGTATAAAAACTAATTCCCACCGGAAGAATAATTCCAAGAGTATGGACATTGGGTTGCAGACCTGCGGAAGTGAGCAAGTTGACCATGGAGGTTACGAAGAAATCGTAATACTTAAAAACACCCAGAAAACCCAAATTAACTGCAAGCGAAAAGGTGAGAAGCAGTCGCCGGTGACTCGATTTTTCAGCATTGTACAAACGGATGCCAGCCCAGTAGTCGACAATTGAGCTTATGACAATAAGGGAGAGAAAACGCCAATCCCACCAGCCATAAAACACATAACTGGCCACCAGCAGAAGAGTGTTCTGCAGCCGCAAACGGTTGCGTCCGGCGGCCCAGTAAAGGGCAAAAACCAGAGGCAGGAATATTGCAAATGCCAGTGAATTGAAAAGCATTAGGGGATTATCGGCTTACAGAGCAAAGGGTTTAGGGTATACTGTTGCTGAATCACTGTTGGAGGTAAATATTGAGAAAATTATGGTTTTGCGTCCTTCGTATTGTGCACATTCCACCTGTGTTCAAAGTTTCTTTAAGTCTGGTCCTGTTGGTTGCGGTTTTGGGTTGTGGCGACCCTATTCCGGGCCAAAAGAATCGATCTGATGAACCGGTGAAACCACATAAGGCTTACCAGCACCCGGCCTCATTCACCGCAAATCAAGCCGCCCCTTTTGTCCGTCTGGCTCTGGATTGCGCGGTCCAGGAATACCCAAACAAAATTGGCCACACCATGCTTTCGGATGCGGACCAGGGAACACCTCGCCTTTTGCACCCCTCATTTTTTGGATGCTTCGACTGGCATTCGTCTGTTCACGGGCACTGGTTGCTGACACGCTTTGCACGCCTTTATCCTGAACATGAGTTGGCAGAAAAGGCGCGCCTAATTCTGGATTCACATTTGACCCCTGAAAATATTGCCGCAGAAGTGGAATATCTTATGGCTGAAGGTCGAGCTTCCTGGGAGCGTCCTTACGGATTGGCCTGGCTGTTGCAGCTTTCTGCTGAGTTGCACCAGTGGGCTGATGGTGGCAGCTCGGAAGCTGGTCGTTGGAACCAGGCTCTGGAACCGCTGGAAAAAGCCTCTGTGAGGCGCCTTTCACAATGGCTACCCAAGTTGGCATATCCCATTCGTACCGGTGAGCACAGCCAGACAGCTTTTGCTTTTGGCCTGATGCTGGACTACGCTCGCATTGCAGAGGATTCTGAATTTGGCCAGTTAATTGTCGAAACATCTCGGCGCCTGTATCTGAATGATGTCTCGGCTGACTTGCGTTTTGAACCCTCAGGTCAGGACTTCCTTTCGCCTGTTTTGGCCGAAGGGGATTTGATGCGACGGTTGTTGAAACCTGAAGAATTTGCTGATTGGCTGAAAAAGTTTTTACCCGACCTGCCAGTAAATGGTGAGTCTCGCTGGTTGGCCATCGCATCTGTAACCGATCGGTCGGACGGCAAGTTGGCTCATCTGGATGGATTGAACCTGAGCCGGGCCTGGATGCTTGAAGGAATGGCCGAGGGTTTGCCTGCGTTCGATGCCAGACGACAGGCGCTTTTAGTTGCCGCCCATGAACATCGCCAGGTCGGGCTTGGGGCCATCACTGCGGATCATTATGAAGGCGGGCATTGGTTGGGGACTTATGCCATTTATTTGGGTAGTGGACGGGGGTTGAAATGAAAAGAATATCTACATTTCTTCTTATGGCTTATATAACGCTATTCGGTTCGGCCAAAGCCAATACCAACCTGTTAACACAGGGGCGAATTGATACCGATGTGGTCGCGGGTAAACCGATAGTCGTTCATGTTGTAGTGGCTCTCTGTGACAATGCCAATCAGGGAATTGTTCCCGTGCCAGCAACTTTGGGCAATGGCCAGGATCCAAAAAACAACCTCTACTGGGGGGCTTTGTACGGTGTAAAAACACACTTGTCCCGCACTTCTCATTGGAGTCTTCAAGATGTTGAAAACTCTACCGATTCACGAATCCTGGACCGTGCGATTTTTGTTTCCGACACAAAACGCAAAGGCAAAGTGGTTCCTGTTTACCTTGTAGCCGAGGCCTGGGATGGTGCGTATATAAAGGAATCGATAGAGAGTTATTTGGACATGCTGGCTGGCAATGCACCAGTCACCATGGTGATCAATCAGCGGGATGATTCTTCCATCAAACTTGAAGCGGGCAGTTCAGCTCATCTTTTGGCCTATGTGGGCCATAACGGATTGATGGAGTTTTCTGCGGAAACGCCGGCCCTCATACAGGATTCAGTGAACGAGCCCAGAAGTGCCGTGGTTCTTGCTTGTGCCAGCAAAGGGTATTTTCTGGACCACTTTCAGAGCCTGAATGTGCATTCTTTATTACTGACCCGTGGGTTAATGGCTCCGGAGGCTTATACCCTGGACGCAACCATTCGCGCCTGGGCTGCTGGAGGAGAAACTTCGTCGGTTGTTGAAGAGGCAGCCAAGGCCTATCACAAATATCAGCAATGTGGAATGCGTGGAGCGCGGGGGTTGTTTTGGGGAGCGCCGTAATTTCCGTTATTTTTTCCTGCCTCGGATTTGTGGCAACTCCCTGAGCCATTACATTCTCACTTTCTGAGCTGATTGGCGACCAGGAAGTGGGTTTCCGGAAGGGATAAATTTCTGATCATTGTTCTCAGGAATTCTCCCGAATCCGAGCCAAAAACCGTTCCCCATATTTCTGTAACTTTGATTGACCCACACCGCTAATCATCAAAAACTCATTTTCACTTCCAGGGCGATGCAGCGCCATGGCCGCCAAAGCTTTGTCGTGGAAAATGACATAAGGCGGTACACTCTGCTCCTCGGCAATGGCCTTCCTTAAATCTCTCAGCTCTTCAAACAAACCCTGATTGGCAGCGATTTCCGCCTCGGTCCCTACTTCCAACAAGGCTGCAGTGGCCTTTTTCTTTTTGGGTTTGGGCTTGGGCCGAGCCAGGGAAGCTGCTTCCTCCTGCCGCAACAGGACTTCGGTTTCTCCATTCAAAATTCCCCGGGCTTCAGGAGTAAGCCGCAGCCCACCATAACCTTCGAGATCAACGGCCAAAAATCTTTTAGTCACCAACTGCCGAATAATGGATCGCCATTGCCAATTATCAAACTCACTGCCAATGCCGTAGGTGCTTAATTCCCGATGTCCGAATTTATCGATGCGTTCGCTTTCGCTGCCTCTCAGAACATCAATAATGTAGAGGGCGCCAAAACGCTGGCCGGTACGAACCACACAGGAAAGTAATTTCTGGGCGGCTTCAGTGCCGTCAAAAATGGGGACCGGCTCCAGACAGGTGTCGCAGTTGCCGCACGGTTCGGACAAATCTTCTCCAAAATAATTCAACAGGAGTTGCCGACGACAGGAAACGGTTTCGCAGTAACCGAGCATGGTATCCAGTTTTTGCCGTTCGCTGCGTTTAAAAACTTCATCGCCATCGCTCATATCCACAAAACGGGATTGCATGATCACATCCTGCATTCCGTAAACCATCCAGGCGTTGGAAGGCAGGCCATCACGTCCGGCACGTCCGGTTTCCTGATAATAGGCCTCAATGCTCTTGGGTAAATCCAAATGGGCCACAAACCGAACATCGGGTTTGTCAATGCCCATGCCAAAAGCGATGGTGGCCACCACAATGAGGCCGTCTTCATTCAGGAAACGAGCCTGATTGTGCTGGCGCAGGGTGCCAGACAAGCCGGCATGATATGGCAAGGCCGGAAGACCATTTTCATTCAGGAAGGCCGCAATTTTTTCAGTTCGTTTGCGTGACAGGCAATAAACAATTCCTGCCTCGCCAAAATGATGGGTGTTGATGAAGTCGAGCAGCTGATTTTTCTCGTTGGTTTTACCTGTGACCCGATATTTGATATTGGGCCGATCAAACCCTGAAATAAAAATCTGGCCGGTTTCGAGCCGAAGTTTGGAAAGAATTTCTTTCCGGGTTCGCTGGTCTGCAGTGGCGGTGCATGCCAGGACTGGTAAATCGGGCCAACGGTCGCGCAAAGTGTCAAGCTGCAGATACTCAGGACGGAAGTCGTGTCCCCAGCGGGAGATACAGTGCGCCTCGTCGATGGCCAGCAAAGACAGTTCACATCGGTCAAGAAGGTTCAGGGTCTCTTCCTGGAGAAGTCTTTCAGGAGCTAAATAAACCAGGTCCAGTTCACCACGGACGAGGGCTCTTTCCACTTCAATAATTTCTTCCATGGGCAGGCTGGAGTTCAGGCAGGCTGCTTTGACACCCAGCTGTCGAAGGGCGCTGACCTGATCCTGCATTAGTGCAATCAGGGGTGAAACAACCAATCCGGTACCCGGGAGGACCAAAGAAGGAATCTGGTAACAGATACTTTTTCCCCCGCCGGTAGGCATCAGAACCAGGGCGTGCTGGCCGCTAAGGATCTGTTCAACAATTTCCTGTTGCTGGTCGCGAAAAGAATCGTAGCCAAAAATTTCATTCAGAACAGCGAGTGCTTGGCGGGTCATGCAGGTCCGTTTCTTCAGGATGTTGAATGGGAGATGACAGTACTATTCTAATGATCTGCTGTCTTGAACGCAACATGCATGCCCGGAAATGGAAGAGATGTTGGAATGGCAGACCTCGAAAGGGTTCTCTGGAACCATCTTGCACATAATCTTGTGCAATTGAAGGCCCCGCAGGTTATTATTTACCCGAAGGCAACCCTTGTGAAATAGGGTTAATTTGAATTGCCGCGGGTGGTATCTGATCCTTCACCGCATTGACTTATCATTTCGGAGGACCCCTTGAAACCTCAGTTTTTTGCTCTACTGACCGCCGCTGCCTGGGGCATTGGTGGCTATTTTGAGAAAAAAGGTCTGCATCTGGGCAACCTGCCCCCTCAAATGGGAATCACTATTCGCACGGCCGTGGCGTTGGTCATTCTTGGAGCGGTCAGTGCTCCTCACTGGAAAACCGTCACCCAGGCTTCTCCCAAGGCGTTGGCCTATATGATTATTGGCGGTGGCGTGGTGGCCGGTTCTGTGGGGATGTTGTGTTTTTATACAGCTCTAAAAGGTGCCCCGCTTTCGAAAATAATGCCCATTGCTTTCACGTCGCCGCTCTTTGGTGCTGTGTTGGCCATGACCCTCGGTGGAGAACCCATGACCATAAAAACCGTCATTGGGATGCTGATGACCGTCGGTGGCATTATACTCTTAACAGTGTAAATTCAAATTTTCCGAACAGGATGACCATGTCTGATGCGCTCTCAGAAAAAAAAGACAGGCAATTTTTCCAAGGTTTTGCCTGGGCATTACCCGGGGTTTTTGCCGATCCTTTAAATGCCTGTCGATTCGAGTTGGGCGATACCCTGTACGAAAACAAAGAAGCCTATCACAGTGCTATTGGCGTGAAACCCGGCGGAAGGGCCATTCAGATTCTTGAGCCCGGACGAGGAATGGTGGGCAAAGCCAGCGATTCCGGTTTTGTCGATGCCTGGACTCAGGAAGTGGTTTTTGATCTGTACGACCTGAAAAATAATTCTTCTGAAAGGCAGACCTCCACCCAAGGGCGCTTGTATTCATTTTTGTGGCATGGCGACGAAAAAATCCTTGGTCTGGATTCTTCTCCGCCCAAACTACCGCTCCAGGCCAACGGTTTGAAAAAGGTCCTTTCCGAAGTTGTTCCCTTCTTTAAAACCGATCTTTTTGATGACTCTTCTTTGGTGCGTTTTTTGACTCCTTCCGACGCAGCTTCCGGTGTTTATCGCGATAAGTTCCTGAAAATAAAAGTCCGCCTGGAAGAGGATTTTGAAACCACCGTGCAGGTGGTCCCGGCCAATGATTTAGGGTTGCAGGAACAATTTCTCCCCACAGTTCAAGCTGCTTGTTTTGAAATGAAAAACACCACTGAAGAAAAGGTGGAAAAAGCCCTGCGCAAGGTGCTTTACAAACCTTCTTCAAACCGAAAAACCCAGGCTGATCGTTTCAGTCTGACACGCCACGGTCTACTTATTTAAGACTCATTTTTCTGAGAAAACCGACCACCTCTCCGGATGGGACAGTTTTTTTGTATCTGTGCCCAATGGGGAACAACCCTTGCAGTTCCTGTCCCCGATGGTGAAATAGTGGCCATTTTTTACGACTTGATGAAGGCTTTTTGATTTGCAAGGGGCTGAAATGGAGTCTAAAAAAACCACTCAAGGATTCAATTCCGGTTTCCTGAATAAGATGTTTTCTTCAGGATTCAGATCCAGTTTTTTATGGTCCCGGATTAAATAACGCCTTGCTATAAAGGAAGTTAAATGCTCGTTCAACAACATCGGCGACTACCTCTGGGGTGGGTCATCATGTTGGTCCTTCTGGCCTTGGGTTTAGGGTTAACCCCTGCCAAAGCTGCAGAACGGGTGCATCGATTTATCAAATTCACTATTCAGGACCCGGACGGCAATTTCTTTCCCATCGGTGAAGTAGAATTTTGCACCCCGGAGGGAAAATGCATTTATGCAGACATTGAAAAAGACTTTCCCGGTCATTTTGTTGTGCCCAGTGAAGAACTGGAGCGAGGCACCGCTTACAGTGTCCTCATTTACGACAAACAAGTGGCTGTGCACTACGAAATGAACAATTGGGTTTACCAACCCAAAGACTACGATCCAGGTTTCGACCGCATGGTTGAGCTGGATAAATTTATGATTTACCCACGGTTTCATGGGACAGAAAACGGAGACATGGTTTTCCGCATCGATACAACGCTGAACCCTGAATGGGCCTTGCGGAAAAATGTGTCTCAGTATGCGGGCCCAGACTCCACCAATGGATTCCCTGAACTTGTGGCCGGATTTAGTGTTCCGGTTATGCTCGGTGGGAATTTTACAACCAACCAGGATGCTCTGGGTGGTATCGATGACGTCAGGCCAGGCATTGGTCTTTCCGGCAGTTATCGCTTTGGTTACCCCCGGTATATGCCGGAAATGGACAACTGGATTTTCTTCCATGAACTGACTGTTGCTTACCAGCAAAATCGATACGAAACCTGGGAAATCATGACTCCCGGTCGTCGCAGCGATGTGACTTTCCATCGACTGAAAGTTTCTTACGGTGTGGGGCAAATGAGCCAGTCTTTTGCCTCTCATTGGAGTGTGGGAGTGACTGCTGCCTTTGGCGGGGTTTATGACGGAACCACCATGCTCAAGTATTTGGACCGATCCTACAAACGACGGGGATTTGGTATCAAAGCCAGCTGGTTACAGCGAATGTTCCAGGTGGGCAGGGTCGATGTCGGCGCCAGTGGGCAATTGGAATTGATGTACTACTCCGGCGATACATCGGCCGATGATTACTGGTTCGGAATGGCCCCTTCAGTCTCCATCGGATTGGTGGTGTTCTGATGGGTAAGAGCAATCACCTTATTCAATTATACCTGTTGGCATTGCTCATGTTGGTCCTGGTGTCCAGTTCTGGTTGCGACCGTCGCGACAACGACTGGGATTCATTCAATCCGAACCTGAAGCAAATCAGCGTGGTTATTGACACCTTGCAAGTAAGCGAAGAGGGGCAGTCCCAAACTTTTGAAGTGAGTCTGGGCATGGTTCCGGCCGATACGGTTTGGGTCTATGCTTTTGAAACCAACAGTCAAGTCATTCTGGATCCTGATACCCTGATCTTTGTTCCGGTGGACGACAGTTGGGCCGCTCCCCAGGCTGTAACCGTTCAGGCCATCGATGATGCTATTTCTGAGGGTTTGCACGAAGATATAGTCACGGTGGTCAGCTATTCCAGAGACAGTGAATATGGAAATCAGTCGGGTGAAGGCCCGGTGGTTGTTGCCATTGCGGATAATGATTCAGTGGCGGTACTCATTTCCGAAACCAGCCTGACCCTGGTTGAGTCTGAGGCGGGAGTGGTTCGCGAAACTTACCGAATTCGCTTGAATAGTGAACCTGTGGCCAACGTGACGGTCAATGTTGCTGAAACTCCGGAAGAAGCCAGTTTGCATATTGAACCATCTACGGTGATTTTTGACTCTACAAATTGGAATGTTTGGCAGGATGTAGTTCTTTGGATCGAGCTGGATGAAATTGACAACGATGATCTGACTTTAACTCTGGAACATAGCGCCACTTCGTTGGATGAAAATTACGACGCCACTCTGGAAATTCCCTCTTTGATTGTCACCACATTCGACTTCACATTGCCACCAATTGCCCGGTTGCATTTCCTGGCCGGAAGTGTGCTGTACGAAAATGACATTTTGGCCCAGGTCCCGGTACAAATCAGTTTGGACCGTCCCAGCATGGATCCGGTGGTTGTTCATTTGTTTAGCGTTGACGGCACGGCTACCGGTAATGCCGATTTTGTGACCGTTGACCAAACCGTAACTTTTGTCCCGGGTGATCCCTTGCTTCAACAGTTATCCGTCAGCGTGATCGACGATGTTGAAATCGAGCCCATGGAAAGTTTCGAGCTTTTTATTGAGCCCGTGGATCATGTCATAATTGGAGAAGACGACCGATTGGCTATAGATGTTGTGGACAACGATTTAACACCACTGACTTTGTCTGTCACCAACGCCAGTGAAGACTCCGGGTCGGCAGAATTTATTGTCAGTATTCCTTTCGCCGAAACCGTGCCTATTAGTTTTACTTTCTCCACCAGCGATGGCACTGCCCTTGCCGGTGAAGACTACGAAACCCATAACCAGACTTATGTTCTGGAAGCCGGGGTAACTCAACGCAGCATTTCCGTAGTTCTGGAAGCCGATGCTTACCATGAACCGGATGAAACCTTCAGTGCCAGCCTGAGTGCCATAAGTAACAACGCAGGATGGGCCGACGCGCCCACAGTTTGCACCATTTTAAATGACGACCCACAGACCGTTACCATGAACGATATTCAGTTCAATGAAGATGCCGGCAATGCCACTTTTACTCTTGAATTGCTGGCCCCATACAACATGGACGTCAACCTGCAGGCCACCACTCACAATGGTGATGGAATTATCCCTGCGGCGGGCCAACTGGATGCCCTTGGCGGATCAGATTTTACCAGTTTCACAGACGAACCCTGGGTCATTCCCGCCGGCTCCACCAGCGCCACTTTCGATGTGCCCATTAACGATGAAACCGATGCCGAATCGTTGCAGGAATATTTCCGCCTCGAAATAACCAGTTCCGACCAACCCTTATTTCTCGGGACCCTTGCCACATGCACACTTGTGGACAACGACCAGCCATGCCTGATGGTCTCCGATGTCTTCGGTATTGAATCGGACCCGGATATTACTTTCACCGTCAAACTGCTGGATGAAAACCTCGACCCCATTACCAGCAGCGCCGATATTTCATTTCTGGTGGAAACCGCCGACCAAACAGCTGAAGCAACCATCGATTATTCGCCCGTTTCCCAAACCGTGACTATTGCTGCGGGGCAAGACAGCATCGATATTCCGGTAGTCTTATTGGACGACATTCATGATGACGATAACGAGACGTTTGTTCTTACGTTGTCTGAAATGATTAACGCAGAAGGTAGCTGTGGAACCGACGATGCGTTCTGTACTCTGGCCGATGACGAATTCCCCAGCTTGAATTTGCAGTCAGCGATTGTACGTCTGAATGAGGGTTCGGTTTGGGAGTTCACGGTTCTTCTTACCACCCCAAGGCAGGACTCAACAACTTACGACCTGGATTTGCTGGCAGGAACCTCTCAAGGCGAAGGCCTGGATTACAGCTTTGCAGACATTGGCACCCACACTATTAATGCCATGGAAACTGAAGTTACTTTCACCGTGCCGTTCCTGGATGACCAGTTGGCCGATGAAGATGACGAAGTCATATGGGCCAACATTTCCAATGCCAATGTGGCCCTCGGAGTTGTTGATCTGGAAAGCACCATTGTTGATGCTCCTGAATTGTCCATTGGCTCGGCTGCTGGCGATGAAGGCGAAACTGTATTATTCGATGTTTTCCTCGATGCGCCAAGCACCGCTGACATTCAATTCAATCTGCAGTTTGCCAACGACACAGCCACCATGGGTGCTGACTTTGACAATACTGCCACCGGTCCTTATACCTTCCTTGCAGGCGAGACGGCCACCACTGTTCCTGTTGAATTATACAGCGGCGATGGGGGCGACGCTGCCACGGAAGTCTTTGTTATCACCATTGTCTCGGCCACAAATGCCACCGTCAGTGCCAATAACAGTGGCCTGGGAACTATTACCGACATGGACCCACCTGAATTAAGTTGGGCCGCCGATGCCATCGGCCTCGAAGGCGAAGATGTCGAGTTCACTGTGAACCTGAGCTGGTCCAGCGAAGTGGAAGTTGAGTTTAACGTCAATTATTTTGATGGCACCGCCGCTCGCGCTGGAATTGATTACGATGATTCTTTTGCCGGTCCTTTTGTCGTCCCAGCGGGCGCAACCACCTTCATGGTCTCAGTTCCTGCAGTTGCTGATGGCGGACCAGAACTGACTTATGAGGACTTCACTATCATGTTGCACACTCCGGTAAATGCGGTATTGGGTATGCCAATAAGCGCTACCGGCTATGTGCAGGATGCCGACCAACCAGAGCTGACAATTCCTTTGGGCGCAACAGCTTTTGAAGGAAATTCTCTTGTCTTTACTGTTCACCTGAGTGAGCAAACCATTGTACCGGTATTCTTCCAGCTGGAATACGATATCGGCTCAACCCAGGGAATCGCCGACTTCTTCCCACCGGGCACTTCGGTATTATCCATGATGCCAGGTACGGTCGATACAACCATCACCATCATTACTGTGGAAGATGCTGTGCATGAGAATCAGGAAGCATTCATTCTCAGGCTGGCAGCCGATCCGGTGAACTGTGTGCTTGGCTCTCCGTTTGAAAATGTCGGAGTTATTAATGACGATGATCCTTGATCGACCGAAAAACTCAGGTTAGAAAATCCAGATCGTACCGCTCCCGCAATACCTTTAAATGATGCAGTTCATGAGCAGCCATAATCCAGGGTAAGGAATTGAGGGAAAACAGTGTTGGGGTCTCTGGGTTGTCTTGTTTTCCAACTTTATAATCGAAACTATCAAAAAGTTGAATATGACTGAGTCTGGCCCCGGCGTATTCTTGGCGGATGTCCGGAAGAGGGCGCTGATGGGCGTTGCTGTTCATGGCCCAGTGATTTTCATCGATGGATGGTTGCGGGGAGGGGTCACAACGGGCCACCCAGAGAGCCCGAAAGGCAAACAGTCGGTCCATGTCAATAATGTGGCCCAGGAGTTCTTTTATCGACCACTTGTCAGAAGCATATCGATAGGCTGCCTGATCTTCATTCATGGTGGCAAGGCGCTCGTCAACTTTGTGGCCTTGTTTTTTTAGAATGTCCAACACATCCCGGGAATCATCTTTAAGCAGTTGCAAATATCCGTCGAAATAATCCGGATACTCATTTTGGGCAGGTTTTGTGAAGTGGGCCAAAGAAATACCTCTATCAGTTTTCGAGCGAGAGGAATACCAAGCTGAGTTTGTTTAGGCAGGATATCTCTTTGGCCCAATCTTGACTACCGGTAAAGGACTTTAAGCTGAGACCAGCTGGTTTGCTGCACAGCAACCGGCGGTGAATCGTTAAACCCTATTTCACGGATTTCCAGACGCTGGCTAGGGTTCAGAGTGAGCACTACCAAGTCCACTCTTTTGACATTCAGAACTTGATCAAATTCATAAATACCAGGTGCCATGGATCCCAAAGGTCCGGTCAGAACTTCAGTACTGCCCAGCGAAACATTGTCAGCATCAAAGAAATCAAGACGGAAGTCGCGAATACCCTCAGCCAGGACATTAATATCGTTCCACAATACAAAGTCGTCCAGATCTGAGGCTGTGGTCAAGTCCAGTCTGATGGTTCCGACCATGCCAGGCACGGCAGCAAAACCATTAAACCATACAGCCGGATCGATGATGCCATCACAAATCTGGTCAATAGTGAAGCCAGCTCCGGAGTTGGGAATGGTGGTGGAGGCGGTAATTTGGGCCGGGCCAAATATTTCAGCAGCTGATGCTGGTTGTATTAAGAAAAGCAGGGCAGAGGTTAAAATGATGAGCGTTTGGATTTTGGTTGAAAAACTGTTGGGTAGCATGATGTGGCTCCTTGGTACTGTGTTTTGGGTCGTGATTCAAATTAAGTATATGATAAATTCATAGAAGAATGGGTTTAATATGTTCAAAACAAACAAAATACGCCATATGACGTATTTTGGGTTACGTCAGGGTTTTGGCTAATTCAATTGAGAAACCGTTGAAGTCACTTTCCCAGAAGTTCTTTTTTAATATAGGGGTTGGTCAGGTTTTCCCCGCGAAGCATTTTTCGATACATCTCATCAAAAACGATGCGATCTTCCGCTTGGGAATAATAAGCACCAAAGCCATAATTCATGGGGGTTCTATCTGTTTTTGAATACCAGGCATTTCGAGCATCGATCCATTCATTGGTATCCCGGGAATAAACCCACAGCACCATCTCGTCCCGGTTTTTATTGTCTTCCAGCCAAAGGGCCAGGCATCCAACGTCGTCAAAAAACCAGGTTTTTCCATCTGTTGCAACAGCTTGGGCAGAGTCTTTGAGTCGATCCAGCAACATTCCACATTGAGTATCCTGATAGTGGTCAATAATAATTTCAACGGGTTCGCGAGTTTCATTGCCTATATAAACCGTTAGGTACTTTACCTGTTGAGCCCGGCTGATAACCAGAAGGGCAATGGTTGCAACGAGCAAAACGGTGACAAAAACCGGGACAAGTTTTTTCATTGCAACAGGACTCCGTTTCGGAGGAAAAAGATGCCAACGAAAAGACTGCAGGTCAGAAAAAACAGAGTGTGAAAAATTACAGCCCATTTTTGTGTGAAACTGACATCGTGGCCCAGCAACAGTCGTAAAACAAACCCGGCCACTCCAAAAAAGGTTCCAGCCAAAAGAGAGCCCCAAATCAGGTAGCCCACATAATAGTACTCTTTCTGAAGCATACAGAAAGGACATTTATGAGTGGGTAGCTGGTAAACATAAGTTCCGAAGAAATAGACTACAGCAAAATATCCGAAGTACAAGAAGGCAGAACTGGCTAGCAAATGAAGCAAGTTATAGCGCTTCAATCCCAAAACCACCACCAGTGAATACAACAGGAAAAAGAGCATCAACAAAGTATTGATGTTTAACCCGAGGGGTAGGGGATTGCCCTCGCCCACGGCTCCGTAAATTCCGGAACAACACTGCACTGGTGTTAGGGTGCTAATGTTCACGAAAAACAACCAGTCCAGGACCGTTTCCAGAACCACTGCAACAAAAATCAAGAGAAAGAATTTCAATTTGGCTCGAAAATAAGGATGGTCTTCAGCCCCAAGATCTTCACGGTTGGCAAAAAGCCAGATTCCTGAAAGATACAGAACCACAATTTTCAAGACCATCAAGGCGGGACCAAACCCGTTGGATTCAATGACACCCGCACCACACATTGCACCAGGAATAATTGTCGCTAAACCATCAATGGTATGACTGAAGAAAGGCAAAAGGAGGATTTTAAAAATCAGGGTTCCCAGGATAACCAAAACCACTAGATAGGCCCGCTTTTCCAGGGCGAACTGTGTTGTTGTGGTGGCAAAAAAATCCCAGCTTTTCAGGATAGTCAGGGTATTGACCAAAGCGACGGTTAGCAGAACCAGCAAAACGGCTTCCAGGAAAAGAAAAACAACCACTTCATTGGCCAGCAGGATCATGAAAGGGTGATCCTTCCTGCTTCCAGGCTGATTACCCGATCCACCAGATTCAATCCTTCAAAAATAGGATCATGAGTGGCAATAATTACGGTCTTGCCCAGAAACTTCAGATTGCCGAGGATTTCAATAAAGGCATCGGAGTTGGCCCGATCCAAGTTGGCCGTTGGTTCATCGCATAGAATGATTTTGGCGTCGTTCACCAGAGCCCGGGCAATGGCAGCCCTTTGTTTTTCCCCACCACTGAGGTCGCGCACACTTTGGGTGGCTTTGTGTTGAATGTTGGCCAATTTCATAGCCCGGTCCACATGGGTGTAAATTTCCTTTTGAGGTAGGCCAGTGGGAATGAGAGGCAGGGCTACATTTTCGGCAACATTAAATTCTTCAAATAAATTGAAGGCCTGAAAAATGAAACCAATAGTTTGAGCACGAAAAGCCGAGGCATGCATGTCGGGAAGTTTGGCAATGGGGCGGCCGTCCACTTTTATCTGCCCACTGGAAGGTTTTTGCAAAGCACCAATAATGGAAAGTAAAGTGCTTTTGCCACTGCCGCTGACACCCTTGAGAATAGCCAACTCACCAGCCCGGACTTCAAAGCCAATATCATACAGGGATTGAAATTCAGCAGGGGTGCCTGGACGATGGATTTTTTGGATTCCCTTGAGCACAATCATTTCATGGCCTCCACCGGTTCGGTAATGGCCACGCGCCAAACAGGAATCAGTACCGAAGCAATAAAGGGCACCATGTAAAAAAGAAATAACAGGCTGATCAATCCAAAATCGATACCCCTGCTTAAGGTGAAATTAACGGGCAAGTTCCCATTACCCAAAAATACGGCAATTAAACCGGGCGCCCCGAGGAAGAATACGTAGAAATAACTGAGCAGAATTCCCACCACAAAAGCGGTGCCGGCCACAACTGCATTTTCCCAGACTTTCAGCGAAATGACGTCGCCAATGCCCCACCCCACGGCTCGTAAAATTCCGATTTGACGCCGATCAGGGCCAGTAATCATAGAGTGCCGCTGATACAGAATAAGTACAAAAGTACTCAGGACTATCAAATACAGGAGCAGGAAAACTCCGCCTTTGTAGTTGAATAAATTGTCGAATGCAGTGGCTATTTCCTTTTTCTGAATCACCCGGATATCGAAATGCTGTTGAATCAGCTTGACCATAATGCTGTCGCCTTCAAGTTCGTTGGGAACATGAAGAACAATGTCCGTGGCCTGGTCTTCGGCAATACCGAGAACCTGCCTGGCCAGGTCGATATCCATAACCACCATGTCATTGGTAAACAAATAACTGTCGGTGGGGAAGGTATCGAAAACTGTTAATTCAAGCCGCTGCTGATCAGGAGAAATGAAATCATATTTTCCATTGTAGTGATGGTTTTCCAGGAACTCCTGAACTCCACGCCCGACAATCATGTTATTGCCGGCCAGAAATTTTTTGAGGTCAAGACCGTCCATCAAAGTTTGCAGATTCTCTGAAGCCTGGTTGTCGAAGGGATCGATGCCCACAACTGTGAAGTATTGAGCGTTCTGAGTATGAAAATACCGCCCGAATACTCTGGGAACAGCCGAGTTGACACCCGCGATGGTACCGAAATCCTGAGCCCAGTCCACGGGCAGATCAACGGCTTTGCCGCCTCGGACTTTCTGTACGATAATATCGGCCTGCTGGTTTAATGTATGGCTCACATCTCGCCGAATTGCCGATGCCAGGAACATGACTGAACACAGCAAAGTGACAATAACCACGGCCATTAACATGACAGCCACATGCCGCGTGCGATGGCGATGCAGGGAAAGAAAAAGGAAATTCCAAGCGGCACTACTGAGCATAAACAAAATCCATAGTACTGAGTGACCTCATTCCAGGATACAGAATGCAGGCGTTTTCGTTCAGCAATCGCCAGCGTGATTCAAAGTAGGGGACAGCCAAAGCCGGGCCTGGTAAATCGCAGAATGTTAGACGATCGATTTCACTGGTTTTGGCTCTTTGCCGGGAACCATCCACAAGAACGGCCCCCAGGCTAAGAGCAATAATAACCAAAACGGCCAAATAGGATTTAGTCAATCCGGTCATGACAATTATTTGTCCAATCCGTGAACCAGATCCTTGGTGATTTCACTGAAAATCACAATGGAGTTTCCTGAGTGATCCTGACTGAAAGTTTCTGCTTCGGCTTTCGACCGGAAAGGAATTAATTCGTTACCCATTGGGCCATAAACATTGGAGCCAAGCACGTACCAGGCTTCACTCGCGTTCATGGCTTCCAAACTGTAATAATCTGATACGTTAATATTGGCCATTTGGTCTTTTTTCAGTTCCACATGGTAACGTTTGGGCTCGAAATAGAACTTCATCATATCCTTGACGCCATCGAAATAATAATGGGTGCCTTCGGTGCTGATGATTTCCGCTGTCCAGTCCGGATAAAGAGCTGAGTACATGCCACATACTGGACACTTGGCTTTTTCGGGAACCACGATTTTAGCCTTATTGCCGTTGGTGGAGTTATTCTGGCTTACCAGGAAAATAGCCACAGCCTGGTATTGGCCATCTTTGAGTGTTCCGCAAGTTTGATGAGTGCTCAAGTGAGTTTTGGCTTCGGCAATGGTTTGAAACATGGGCAGGTCTGAACCGTTACACAGGGTCTCGAATATTTTCCGACCTTTTTCGGCCATAGACTGGCGTTTTTTGGCGATCATCTGGTTCTCTTTGGCCAAGGCCTTGCGCGCAATGGTCTGAGCCTCGTCAAAGGATAAAATCTTCCCTCCATTTTTTTCCTGGAAAGCTCCTGCTTGGGTTTTATCGGCAAAAGCATATTTACTCGTCATGGTCATGGTGCCTTTGACATTACTGCCAACTACATAAAAAGCACTGTGGGCGGGAATGAATTTTAAAGAGGTGAAATCCACTACCCGAGCCTGATTTTTGACTACCTCAGATTCCGGGTTCGCATCGCAGAAACAATGCATGGAGCAATATTGATGTTCAGTATTGGCATGAGATGTTTTGTAGAATTTGACGAGGTTCATGCCACAGTTGGGACAATAGAGTTTTCCCGGGCCGGATTGCAACAGCTGAGCTTGGTCCGCAGGAACAGTCTGAGGCATTTGGGCCAAACATACAGAGGTCCAGATCAATGTTAGCAACAAGGCTTTAAAAAAGGTCGTGGTTTTCATGGAAATCCCCTTGGTTTGGTAGCCTTTTGTTCTTGTAACCTATTTTGTCGTCACGTGTTAGGCAACTTAATCCCAAAATTGGACAAAGACAACCACATAGTGGAAATTTTTTTGGTCACTTGCGGCTCATCCAAAATAATTCTATGTTAAAACTCTTGGAAAAGACCGCTCATGGAGGAGCAAACCTCAAATTCCCGAGATGGAATTTAAGAGGGCGGTTGGAATGGATGAATTGTTGCATGACCCTGAAATTGGGCAATTGCGGCGGTTTTCCCTTGAGTTAAAGCAGCAGGTGGTCGGACAGCCGGAAGCCATCGACAAACTCACAGACAGCCTGAGCCGGCTTATTGCTGGAATCCATGACCCACACCGCCCCCTGTTGGCCATGTTGTTCATGGGGCCAACGGGAGTTGGCAAGACTGAAACTGTCCGGGCCCTGGCCCGGATTCTTTTTGGCCATCAGCGTGCCTTCACCCGCATCAACTGCCAGGAATTCACCTCCCATTTTAATCTCTCCAAACTGTTGGGATCGCCACCCGGATACGTTGGAGGCGATATCAAACCCCTTGTCAGTCAGGAGAATCTGGACCGTCATTTCATAACGGCTTTGGCAGAAGGAAGCGGTCTAGTCTGTCAAACAGATACTCTTATGGGGGAAGTTTTAGGAGGAGGTGGTCAGTCGCCATTGTCTCTGGTCCTCTTTGATGAAGTGGAAAAAGCTCATCCCAAACTTTGGGATTTGTTATTGGGGGTACTGGAAGATGGAACCCTGGTTTTGGGCAATAATGAAGAAAGCGATTTCCGGAATTCCATTATTATTCTGACTTCCAACGTGGGCAGTTCGGCCATGCGAACTCTGTTAAGTCATGAAGGAATTGGCTTCGATTCTGGCAGCGAAGTAACTTTGATAGATATGCAAAAGTCGGCAATCCATGCCGCGCGAAAGATTTTCCCTGTCGAATTTTTAAACCGTTTTGATCAGCTGGTGACCTTTGCTCCATTAAAGGACCATCATCTGTTACGAATTCTGGACTTGCAGTTGTCGCGATTTCACCAGCGGACTCTGCAGGCCCGATGCCCGTTTTTGGTGCATCTGACTCCCAATGCAAAATTCAAATTGATCAGACATGAGGCTGACCCGGCACTTGGGGCACGTCCTTTGAACCGGGCTCTGGATCAACTTGTGGTTACACCATTATCTCACTTTGTGGTGCAGGGAAAAGTAAATCCTGGAGACCTGATTGTTGTTGATTGCAATAAATTGGGAATGCGGTATTACCGCCGTCGGGGGGGTGTCGCAGATTCCGATGAAAGCGCTGGAGGAGATCTGCCCCGGGTCAAATGGGCCGTGGCGGAAATTAGCACTGTTGACGACGGAGGGGAGAAGGAGGACATAACCGAAGAAGTGAAAAGGGTCGCTGCACAGGCTGCTGCAGGTACCAGCGCAACAGAGGGTCGGCAGCCCCGGCATGACGGCGAGGAAGGAGGCTGATGACAAAACTTTTGGTGGAGGGTGGCACGGTCGCGGGGACCGGCAAAAAGCGGAAACCCATATTCAAAGGCTAAGTTAGGGAGGCAGGAAAATGAAGGAAATTATAATACAGAAAATTGGAGCCAGGGTTAGTGGATTGTACCGGGGGCAAGGGTTTCCCGGCATAATCAATGACCTGCCGGGCGATGCCAGCCTGGCAAAGTTCAAAGAGGAAATTCGGCTGGATGTGGATGGCAGTTCTCCACAAATGATGGCCAGCGGGGTCATACGAAGTGGTCTGCGCCACAAGGTTCAGTGGATTGCAAGGCTCGAGCCCGAAGAGTTTAATCGGTGGAAAGGGACCATTTGGAACATGACCGGTGATCAGGACTACATGCCATGGCGCAGTATCAACATGACTGTGAACAACGTAACCGAAGACCGTGACCGATGCCTGACTGTACAGTATCTGGGGCATGGAATTCCAAGCAGAACCAGAGACTATAATTTGACTCAAAAACACTTCAATCGCCTGGATGTGGTGGTTGACAGTACCGGGAATATTAATCCGGTTACGGTGCTGGATCTTGAGAACTTCAACAATCAGTCGGAAATTCTGGCCAGTAACTTCCAAAGCATCAGCACGGTCATGGAAAGAGCAGGGCTTCGCTCGCGACTGACCATCAATCGCGATGCACAATTGGAGGGCCCTGATGATGGAACCTGGTCAACGGTTGAAATTGTTGATGCCTTCCGAACCTGGGCTACTCAGCAGAAAAATGAAAACACTCCCCGGGCCTGGGTGCTGAATATTGGTCGGCATGAAGAAGGTCCTGAAATCAGTTCATTGGTGATGAACAACATTGGCGGCCGCAAACTCAGTGGCATATCTGTGATGTACGATTCATTTTTGACTAAACCAACAGTAGGGAAAACCGAGTTCATTGATTCGAGCAACCGCAGACTTTTCATGTCCACCATTCATGGTCTGGGCGATGCTCTGGGCCTTGGCCACTCCTGGCAAAAGCGGGGTCTGGGAATTGACGGAATTCCTGGAATTCCCCTGGAAAATGAAAGAGAAGCACGCAGCTTCATGAACGACCCAATTCGTGTCGCCGGTGGTGAAAACCAGTTCTTCAGCGATTTCAATTTCAACTTCAGCGATGCTGAATTGATGATAATGAGGCACGGCACCGCTTTCCCTGGCCCCGTACACAGTCTGGAATGGTACCAACGAAACGGGAACATTGATGTCTCCCATGACACATCAGAAAATCTGGATCTGCAGTTCCGTTTGAATAGGCAGCAATCGGTGGTTCAGTTCATGGAACCGGTGATCATGGAAATGAAACTGACCAATCGTGGCCAGACACCCATCTTGATTGACAATGACATTCTGGAGAACCAAAACCAGATGACGATTATCATTAACCGCAACGGAACCATGGTGCGTCAAATGAAGCCCATGTTCCACATGCACCGTCAATTCCAGAAACAAGTGCTCATGCCAGGGGAAGTTATCTTCAATGAAATGATGATTTCCGTGGGCCAGGACGGTTGGCTGATTGACGAAGCAGGCCTCTATACCATTGAAGGTGTGCTGCATCTGGACGATGGCGATCTGGTGGCCACACCCTTGATCATGAGAGTAGAACCAGCGCGCAGTTATGAGGAAGAGGTTTTTGCTCAGGACTTCCTGACTGTGGAAATGGCTTCCCTTATTTCCGCCGGAGGAAGTCTGCTGCTTTCCAACTGCAATAATATTCTGAAAGAAATCACTGACAAATTCAGCAACCGACAGGTGGCAAAGCATGCTCATCGTTTGCTTGGGTTGACTATGGTTCGAGATTACAAATTGTTGCTGGTGGACAAGAAACCAGCGGACAACAAAACGATCTCACAAATTGGCGGGCACCTTGAAGTGGTGGCAGCCGATATGAACAATGGTCTGGAGCACCTGTTGCTGGCGGCTGAAAACGACAACGACCGGGCGGTCAATACTTTCGGTCATATTGGTTACGTGAAACTGGTGAACCAAATCTGTGATCTATTGATTGAGCAGGATCGGGTGAATGTTGCTTTGAATCTGCAGAAGAATTTGAAAGATACAATGGTTAACCGGAAGATAAAGACAACTGCGATTGATGAAATCACAACCAACATTTCCCGCATCAAGGCGCGCACATCAAAGAAGGAGAAAAAGGCCAAAAATTAGTTGGTTTGGGCTCGTACATAGCTATACCCCCAAGGCGGGCCTGAAATGTGGCGATACGGTTGGATGTTGTCACTGAAAGGGCCCCGTGTTTGGCACGGGGCCTTGTCTAAAATCAATAGTGTCCGAATTTCATTTTCATTCAATGTCAAAGAATCCCAAAGGTGTTCAATAATTCAGTTGTGCCCACAAAATTGTCGCTGGCCTCGGCATTGCAATTGCCCGTGTATGCAATACCTACAAAAAATACCCAAAGGCTGGCAACCACCACACTGCCCAAATCCTAACTGTCAATTTCATAACCAATTACCCGAGGGCTTCCCCTTCAAGGAAG
>JAAEOA010000016.1 GCA_024223715.1 bacterium
TCTGGAAATGTTAAGACGTGAGATAAACCGGCAGGCAACATCTTCGGTTACCTTGAGGCACAATGATCCCTTGTCTCCCGGAAAACGGATGGTGACCTGCACGGGATCCTGTAATAGATCACCCAATACGGATTTTTCGTCCGCTTGCTGAAAATGCAGACGTTCCAAAAGCGACTCCAACTGAAGCTGCATGGTTTCATCCGGGAATAGGAGCAACTCCATCAGTGAATCCTTTTCGCAGTTGGAATCGTCATGAAGAATGGTCTGAAGTTCTGTGGTGGTGGGATTTGAAAATGTAGAGTCGATGTAGTGGATCACCTCGCTGCCCAAGGTGATACCATTGCCCAGAATTTTTCGAATCTCATCTGCGAGCTGATTACATTTTTCTTCTGAATCCATTGGTTATCATTTGGTTGGCCGGTGAGCCGTTGGCCTGTTGGCTGTTCTGGCTACCATTTAACATTTTTCTAAACGGCCAAACCGGCAAATGGGAAACGGGTGAAACCTTGCTATATATACGGTGCCATTTTCATCATGAGATCATGTTTTTGCAATCCGCCCGGCCCGCTCTCTTTCATTTGGCCATTGTCAAAAA
>JAAEOA010000017.1 GCA_024223715.1 bacterium
ATGCAATGCCCAAAATGCCTATTTGATAATCCGGAAGCAGTGAAGTTTTGTGGTGAATGCGGCGCCAAATTAGATATAATTTGCCCAGAATGTAATTTCTCAAATCCACCTCAATTCAAATTTTGCGGTGAATGTGGTCAAAACTTAACGCCACATCAAAAGGCTGCGCCCCTTGACTACTCCAGACCGCATTCTTACACCCCTAAATTCCTGGCCGATAAAATCCTTACCACCCGCAGTTCCATTGAAGGAGAGCGTAAGTTTGTAACGGTCCTTTTTGCCGATGTGGCCGACTACACTTCTATGGCTGAAAAGCTCGATCCTGAGGAAGTTCACGAGATCATGGATGGTTGCTTCAAAATTTTAATGGATGAAATCCACCGGTACGAAGGCACCATCAACCAGTTTACCGGTGATGGTGTCATGGCTCTGTTTGGAGCCCCCGTGGCTCATGAGGATCATGCCCAAAGAGCATGCCATGCAGCCCTTTCCATTCAGAAAGCCCTGGTAGATTTTGAAGAGAAAGTAAGCAAAGACTTCGGAGCGGATTTCAAAATGCGCATCGGCCTCAACTCCGGTCCGGTGGTTGTGGGCTCTATCGGGGATGACCTGCGCATGGATTATACCGCGGTTGGAGACACCAGCAACCTGGCATCCAGGATCGAGAGCATGGCCAGTCCCGGCACCAGCCTGGTATCCAAGCATACCCACAAGCTGGGCGGGGATTTCTTCGAATTTAAGTCTTTGGGAAAAGTTGAGGTAAAAGGAAAAGAAGCGCTGCAGGAGGTATTTGAACTCATCAAAGCCGGTGAAGTGGACACTCGAATAGCTGCCTCAGCAGCCAAAGGCCTGACCAGATTCGTCGGCCGAAAAAACTCAATGGCTGCCATTAGGGATGCCTGGGATAAGACGCTCGCCGGTTCCGGTCAGGTACTAGGAGTTGTGGGAGAGGCCGGGATCGGAAAATCCAGGCTACTGCTTGAATTCAGAAATTCCCTGCCTCCAGGCGAATTCACCTTTCTTGAAGGCCCCTGCCTTCACTACGGCGGCTCAATGGCCTATCTGCCTTTTCTGGACATTCTCAAACTGTACTTTGGAATCGAGGAAGGAGAGCG
>JAAEOA010000018.1 GCA_024223715.1 bacterium
ATAGAGTTTCCCAACCATTGGGACTCCTGCGCTCCTGAATTTCACCTCCCGCACTTTGGGTTGGACCCGCTTTTGGGCAATTTCCGGAAGCTTCAGATTGCCTTCTATCAATGTCTTGGTGAATTTCATGGCGTCAACTTTCCATCCAGCAGTCGTTTTCACCAGGTGACTGTTATAGAAGCCATGGACCGTCCAAGTTTCACCGCCCTTAGAACCGCGAATAAAGTGCAGAGCGTTGACATAAGCGAAACACTCCGCCGCATCTCCTTTGATGGTTACTTCATGGTTGGTGATGGTATGCTTGGTGAGTTCAAAACCGGGTAGAAATTTTCGCCAGGCAGTGACGATTTGCTCCGGCGTCAAGGTAGCGGGCTCACCGCCTGTCATGGAGGTGTAATCCAGCAGGACCCCATCGGCAAAGCAGGCCTTGACAGCCTGCCAGTCGTTCATATCGGCGGCCGTACCGATTCTGTTCACGACAGAGATGACCGCAATATGGTCGGTCGGATTTGTTTTCGGGCTTTCATCATCGGCAATGAGTACGGCCGGCAGGAAAAACAAACATGCCAAAGTTAGGGCCAAAATTATCAAATCAAAGCGGATTTTCATGATTCGTCCTCCTTTCTAAAAAGAGATCCATATTGGGCAGGTAAGAATAAAAGATAA
>JAAEOA010000019.1 GCA_024223715.1 bacterium
AACGTTTCGACTGTGCCCGTGGGCGGTGTCGCCCACCAGCAAATCCACCCCGGCTTCCATCAGCAAATCGACCCTTAGAATGGTATCGGGTCCCACCCCAACGGCAGCAGCAACCCGTAAACGCCCGGCTTCATCTTTGCATGAATTAGGATAGTCCAGTTTTTTCTGGATATCCTTAACGGTGATCAGTCCCCGCAAATCACCGGCATCGTTCACAACCAGAAGTTTTTCAATTCGGTGTTGGTGCAAAATGGCCGCAGACTCTTCCAGGGTCGTGCCTTCAGGAACAGTGACCAGATTTTCACTGGTCATAAGCTCGGTAACCTTCAGGCGCAGGTCGGTCACAAAACGCAAATCGCGGTTGGTGAGAATACCCACCAGTTTTTCACCTTCAGTAATGGGCACACCACTGATTCGGTAGTGCTTCATCAGAGCAAGAGCCTCTTCAACGTTTTTATTGGATTCAAGAGTAATGGGCTTGGTAATCATTCCCGATTCACTGCGCTTGACCCTTTCCACCTCGTTTGCCTGATCCCGCGGAGACATGTTTTTGTGCACCACTCCCATGCCACCTTCACGAGCCACAGCAATGGCCATATCCGCCTCGGTCACCGTATCCATGGCCGCCGATAAAAAGGGGATGCGTAAATCAATTTTCTGGGTCACTTGAGTGTGTGTGGATATTTCAGCCGGGATGACTTCCGAATAATCAGGCACTAAAAGCACATCATCAAAAGTCAGGGCTTCGCGAAATTCTTTGGCCACGGGAACTCTCCTTGAAATCAAGTCGAAGAAAAGGGAATCAACTACAGATTGTCTGTAATTAAGCTTTCATCACACCAATGAACGGCAAGTTTCGGTATTTCTCGTCGTAATCCAGGCCATACCCGATGACAAATTCATTGGGAATTTCAAAGCCGGTATAATGCAGAGGGACATCAACCTTCCTGGCTATTTTCTTATCGACAAAAGCGGCAACGCGAATGCTGCGGGGGTTTCGCACTTTGAGCAAGGCAATCAGGTTGTCAATGGTCAGGCCGGTATCGATAATATCTTCCACCAGAATGATGTCCCGGTCTGTGATATTCGCTTTCAAATCTTTTTCAATTTTCACCACACCGGAACTCTGCGTTCCCCCGCCATAACTGGAAACAGCCATGAAATCCACTTCGTGTTCAATGGAAACACAACGGGTCAAATCGGCCAGAAACGGGTAAGCACCCTTCAGAATGCAAACAAAAATGGGTGTGGAGTCTTTGTAGTCGTTGCTGATGTCGTTGCCCAGTTGGCGCACTCGGCGTGTGATATCTTCTGAAGAAATGAGAACTTTTTCGATAAACGGGTATCTGCTCAGATATTCCTGATCGTCGAATGTCACAGTGGGCCTCCAAAGGGGGTTTAAGTGCCAGGGCTCTTATTTGCCCGTATTTTTTCGGCTTTGGCCTGCTGGATTTGATTATCCAGAGCCCGCATCCGGTCACGCTCGCTAATGATCTGAATGATTTTTGTGGCGATTAAATCGATAGCCACATTGTTGTGCCCGCCTTCGGGAATAACCAGCTGGGCGTATCGCTTGCTTGGCCATACAAACTGCAAATGCATGGGCCGAACCACCTTCAAATATTGATCAATGACCGAATCCATGGATCGGCCCCGTTCGTTAATATCGCGTTTCATACGGCGCAAAACCCGTTCATCTGAGTCCACATCCACATAAAGGCGCATGTCCATCATTTTACGCAAAATAGTTGATTCAAGCGTCAGAATGCCCTCAACAAAAATAATATCCGCCGGCTCCATGATGTCAGTATCCGGCAAACGGCTGTGAATGCTGTAATCGTAGCGGGGAATATTTACTGATTTACCCGAGCGCAGCTCTTTCAGGTGCTCCACAAGCAGCCTGGTCTCAAAGGCCTTGGGATGGTCGTAGTTAATGGCCGCCCGCTCTTCAAGAGATAAGTGAGAATTGTCTTTATAATAAGAGTCGTGATGTATGATTTGGATGGTTTTTCCAGGGCAGGCTTCACGAACACGGTAAGCCACGGTGGTCTTGCCCGAGCCCGAACCGCCGGCAACACCAATGATTACCGGGGCCAGTGGATTTTTTGTTGAGTCTTCCATGGCCGTAAAATACCCGGCTTCTGGGTGCCTGTCAATAATTCGGGTTAATTTTGGATTAATTATACCAATATTCCCCATGGAGAAAAAAATCTGGATCAATTTGGCATTAAGGGCCAAAGTATGGGAAACAAACCCAAAGTATGGGAAGCAAACCCATAGACTAATTCCCCATAGGAGAGCTCATGTCGCGACAGATGAAGATGCAAATGGTGATGACCACCCTGATTCTTACCCTGGCTTTTTCTCTTTCCCCTGCGGCGGCTGCCCCATTAACCATAAAGCAATTGCTGGACATCAGTCGGGTCAGTGAATCAGATCTTTCGCCCGATGGAAAATGGGCTGCATTTACTTTGGTTCGCAACCGCGACCTGAATCAGCCAGCGGGCGGCAGCTGGAAAGAACTGTACCTCGTTTCCACAAAAGAAGGTTCACCACGGGCTTATGTCACCGGTGAGGTCTCCGTCAGCAATCCTCAATTCAGTCCCGATGGTCAATTTCTGGCCTTTCGTACCTCTCGTGGAGAAAAAGCAAAAGCCCAAGTCTGGGTCATGCCGGTCCATGGTGGAGAAGCGGTTCCCATGACCCAAAGCAAAACCGGCGTATCGGCTTATGCCTGGAGCCACGATGGACAATATTTCTTCACTGTGGAATCGGAAATGCAGAATGAAAATGAAAAAGAACTCAGCGAAAACAACCAACTGCCTAATCTTTATGAAGAAAACCTGCGGGGTCGCCACCTTTATCGAACAGCTTTTCGGTGGAATCGACCAGCAACTGAACCTGAGATCTTGGTTAATGATTCTATTGTCTGGAAAGTGGCCGTTGACCCCACCGGAAAAAGTATCGTCTACAGCAGCACAAAAAATAATCTGGTGGATGACAGCATTATGTTCCAGGACTTGCATGTTCTGGACCTGCAAAATGGTACTTCCCGTTTACTTGTGGATGTGCCTGGAAAACTGGGAGATGTAAAAGTCAGCCCCGATGGAACCCAGGTTGCCTGGACCGGGGCTGCCACCCTGAACGATCATGCAATCTCCACTCTGTTTTTGTCCTCCATGACTGCCGACAATACCCGCCGGTTGACTGCACCCGACTTTCCGGGCCACGTACGCCACGTTGGATGGCGGGACAAACAAACACTGCTCGTCCAGACCAATGTGGGCACTCATACCCAACTGCTGGAACAACGTTTAAAAAAAGATTCCACAAAAACCAAAATCCTTTTCGACGGTGAGAAAAACAATCTTGTTGTGGGCATGCCTTCTTTCCGGCCGGGCGTAAAAAATATGGTGATGATAGGTCATCACAGCAGCCAACCCTCGGAACTGTATCTTTGGAATGGTAAAAATGATCCCCGCCGCCTGACCTTTCACAACAACTTCCTGGCAGAAGCCGATTTGGCTGAACAGAAAGTCATTACCTGGACAGCCCGGGACGGACTGGAAATCGAAGGTATCCTGCAATTGCCTCTTAACTGGAACGGCCAGCCCTTCCCCCTTATTGTCGATGTGCACGGCGGCCCCGAAAGCAACCACCACCAGGGCTGGCTCAGTCGATACGTATCGCCAGGTCACGTTTTTTGCGGCATGGGCTTTGGAGTTTTGTATCCCAATTACCGCGGCAGCACCGGTCGGGGTCTGAAATTTGCCGCCAGTAGTTTTGCTGAGCCTGCCGGGGCGGAATTTGATGATATTGTTGATGGTGTGGACCACCTCATTGCCCAGAACATGGTCGATGCTGATCGGGTTGGCGTTATGGGAGGCAGCTATGGGGGTTATGCCACCAACTGGTTATGCACCTACTACAGCGATCGGTTTGCCGCAGGTATGAGCTTTGTGGGGGTCAGTGATCTGGTTGCCAAACGCTTCCTAACTAATATCCCAATGGAAGACCAGTACGTCCACATGGGAAAACCAGTTCGTGAAAGCTGGGATCTGATGCTAAAACGCAGCCCTATTTATTATGCTGAGCGCTGCCAAACCCCTCTGATGATTCTGCATGGTGACAGCGACCCCAGGGTTCACCCCAGTCAAAGTCAGGAAATGTTCCGGGCCCTGAAAATGTCAGGCCATCCGTCGGTTCGGTTAATCTGGTATCCTGGTGAAGGCCATGGCAACGCAAAGCGCTTTGGCCGAGCCGATTACGTGCACCGCACAGTGGATTGGTTCCGTTGGTACCTGTTGGATGGTAAAGAATGGGATGGGCCCATGCCTCAACTCTATTATAGTGAGGAAATGGGACTACCCGAAATTTCGGAATAAATTTGAATAGATGTTGTGTTTATTCCCCAACCTTCATGGATTTTAATAATTCATGATTGTTGGGGAATTTTTCCAGTAATTTCAGCATGCCCCTCATGGCCTGAGCTGCTCCGGCCTTAACAGCTCCCCTTCGCAATAGAGTCAGGGCTTCAAACTCTTCTTCTCCAAAAAGCAATTCGTCCCTTCGGGTTCCGCTTTGTCGCATATCCACAGCTGGATAAATGCGTTGACCAGCCAACTGCCGATCCAGAACCAGTTCCATATTTCCGGTGCCCTTAAATTCTTCAAAAATCAGATCGTCCATGCGTGATCCGGTTTCCACAAGTGCCGTAGCTACCACCGTAATGGAGCCACCGTTTTCAATGTTGCGTGCCATACCAAAAAACCGACGGGGTATTTCCATGGCCCGGGAATCGAGGCCGCCTGACAGGGTGCGCCCGGAGCCTGAACCAGATTGATTAAAGGCGCGCCCCATACGCGTCAGGCTGTCCACAAGAATAACCACATCGTGCCCGCACTCCAATTCGCATCGAGCCTGGGCCATACAAAAGTTTGCCAGACGAACGTGGGTGTCGGCATCCTGGTCACTGCTGCTGGCCAGAACTTCAGCGTTCACCTTACGGCGGAAGTGAGTCACTTCCTCAGGGCGTTCATCGACCAGCAAAACAACTAATCGAATTTCCGGATCTTCTTTGGAAATGGCCACAGCCAGCTCTTCCAGAATTTGAGTTTTCCCCGTTTTTGGGGCGGCTACAATAAGTCCCCGGGTCCCCCGGCCAACCGGCGCCACCAAATCCATTAGGCGCATGGAGGTATTGCCCGATTGGCCCAGATCAAATTTCTGTTCCGGGTTAATTGCCAATAGTTCTGAAAAGCCCGTTCTATTCTGAAAATCACCTGGTTTCAGACCACATATTGAAGTAACGGAATCCAACAGAGGACCTTTTTTTCCCCGAACCGTAGTACCAATAACCGTGGCACCGGTCACTAATCGATATTTATCAATAATTTCTTGAGGGACAAAGGCATCGTCACGGGTGGGCGCGAAAGAAGTGGATGGCTTGCGGAGGAATCCGCCACCCTGTTTGAATTTTTCAAGTACCCCGGTAACAGTGTTGGTCATTTTTTGTCCGTTCGTGGTTGGCTGTTTCAAGCCGGCCAAATAAGAATAAAGAGTAGGGAGGTAAACTAGAATTCCGAGTTGAATTCTCGGTTGAATTTCCGATGCAATTCTTTGTCGTTGTATGGGTCGGGAATACCTTTATCAAGTTCATCATAACCATACCCCGAGCGAATGGAAACAATTTCTACCAAAAAATTTTCTGCAGCATATTGAAAAATTAGCCGCCAAGTGCGAAAAGCCAGTTCAAATTGGCTTTCTTGCAAACATCGTACACGTTTTCTTTTCCCGTTACAGGGATCAACCGCCAGTTGAACCCGGGCCAAATCGAATAAATCCGGCCCCTGGTTTTCCATCAGCCACAAAGCTGCCTTTTCAGCCTCCTGAGAGAAATTGATGCCGTTTTCCCGGGGCGCCTTTTCAGGCAACCAGCCGGTGGTCGCATTGGGATAAGAATCGTAATGCCGCACATAGGGTTTAATATCAAGAATAGGAGTGCCGTGCAGCAAATCAAAATTGGCAATCGTTATTTCGCGCCCCTTCACACTCACCAGGTCCACACAACTGAGGCCGATAGGATTGGGTCTATAAGGTGAGCGAGTAGCAAAAAGACCTTTTTTAATGCCATCAGGACAAACAGGTGGATCAACCTTGGGCCGCCAGCCATCGTTTTGGTGAAACACATAAATAAGCCAAATTTTACTGAACCCCGAAATATCTTCCAATGCCTGTTCGAAATTCTGATCAGCAACCAAAACTATTTTGCCTTCATTATTTGCAAATTGCCCCTGTCGGGGTTGTTGGTATTTGTATTGCTGACTGGCTTCCATGAAACCGATGGGTTTAAACTGGTGCATGCTGTAAAATCTCCTCCTTGGCCTGACCGGATTATCGAATATGAAACGGTCCCATCACATTGATAATAGTATATTCGTGGCGTGAAAAATATCGCAAATCGATTTGCTGGCTAAAAGTGTTGATTTGGCTGACTCTGAAAAAGTTAATATTTGAATGAAATGTTCAAAAACAACTATTTATGTAAAGTCATTTTTCGAATTTCCAAATCACCACCAACATCATCTTGGCTGACAAACACTGGACGAAGCCCCATTATTATTGAATAATGATCGACAACCTATCATTCGTTTATCCTTTTTGCCGTGGAGGCCTTCGTGCTGCAAAATTTGACATCATTGCTGGGCATCTTTGTTTTGATTTTTATTGCCTGGCTCATGAGTAACAACCGTCGCATTTTTCCATGGCGAGTTGTCCTTTGGGGCCTGGGTTTGCAATCCACCCTTGCTGTCATCCTATTGAAAACGCCCTGGGGCCATACATTCTTCGAGGGAGCCCGCAGCTTCGTCAACCGTTTGCTCGGGTTCACCGATGCCGGGGCAAGCTTTCTATGGGGCAACCTCTACCGTACTGATGAAAACCTGGTCGCTTACATTAACCCCGAAGGCGGGTTTATACAGGTCACCAATTCTGTTTCCGGTCAACTTGTTCCCATCGGCACGGTTTTCGTGATTCACATTCTACCGACCATCATTTTTTTCAGTAGCTTGATGGCCCTGCTCTACCACCTGGGAGTTATGCAACGACTGATTTCAGGCATGGCCTGGGTCATGCGTAAAACCATGGGTACCAGCGGCAGTGAAAGTCTCAGCTGTGCGGCCAATGTTTTTGTGGGCCAGACCGAAGCACCGTTTGTTATTAAGCCCTACCTCAACACAATGACCCGCAGTGAAATTCACGCTGTCATGATTGGTGGATTCGCTACTGTTGCCGGTGGAGTCATGGCTGCCTATGTTCGTTTTGGAATCGATGCCGGTCACCTGCTTGCCGCCAGTGTCATGTCGGCCCCCGCGGCCCTGGTGGTGGCAAAAATCATGTATCCGGAAACAGAAGAGTCACCCACTCGAGGGGCTGTTTCCCTGAACATTCCCAAGGAATACAGCAATGTGCTGGATGCTGCCGCCGGCGGTGCGGGTGTGGGTTTGAAACTGGCCGCCAATGTGGGTGCCATGCTGTTGGCCTTCATTTCCCTGGTTGCCATGGTCAACTACGGTCTTGGGCTGCTGGGCTTTTCCCTGCAACAATTTTTTGGATACATTTTCGCCCCCATTGCCTGGGTAATGGGTGTTCCCTGGAGCGAGGCCGCGGTATTTGGCAATCTGCTGGGCACCAAAATCGCCGTCAATGAGTTCATGGGATACATTGAACTGGGAAATGCCACCAAATCCGGCGCCCTCTCTCCACGAAGTGCAGTCATCGGCACTTATGCTCTTTGCGGTTTTGCAAATTTCAGCAGCATTGCCATTCAAATTGGTGGCATTGGGACCATCGCCCCGGAACGACGGGCCGATGTGGCGGCAATGGGTTTGAAAGCCATGTTCGGTGGTGCTCTGGCCTCTTGGCTAACGGCCACTATTGCCGGTGTCTTGGTAGGTTAATGCCGGAAAAACGGAAAGGTTATGAAATGCCCCGCCTCCAGTTAAAAGCCCTGAACCAATACGAGTTCCAAACTGAACTGGTGGTTCGTACCACTGATTTGAACTATGGCGGGCACCTGGGAAACGACCGGTTGTTATCACTTGTTCACGAAGCAAGGGTGGGCTGGTTGCATTCTCATCAGTGGTCAGAACTGGATTGCTGTGGCGTAGGCTTAATAATGAGCGATGCAGGCCTGGTTTATCGGGCCGAAGCATTTGCCGCCGATAACCTTCTTTTTGAAGTGGCGGGAAGTGAAATAACCCGCTGTGGATTTCGTGTTTTTTACCGCATCAGCCGGCCTGCCGACTCAACCCTGATCGCCTTGGCCGAAACAGGAATGACCTGTTTTGATTATCAGAATCGGAAGATAGCCAGCTTGCCTGAAGCCGTAGCCAAGGTGTGTTCTTTCTCCTGAAACTGCTCATTCGCCTGAAAGGTAAACATGAACGATCTGCGCATTACCAGTTTGAAAAACGATCAGGTTAAAGACCTGGTCCGTTTGCGCCAGCGTCGTGAGCGAGATCGCCTGGCCGTCACCATTATTGAAGAACCTTTGGTCATTTCACGAGCCTTGGCTGCCGATTATCCCATGTCTGCTGTTTATTATTGTCCGGAACAGATTTCAACAGACGATCAGCCCATTCTGGATCAACTTCTGGCTCTGTGCCACGGACCCGAAGGCATTACAGCGGTGGAACTTGCCGCTCCGGTTATGGATAAGGTGGCCTATCGGGAAAAAAGTGCAGGCATGCTGGTTGTTGCCCCCCAAAACCCCACGGAATTGGAAAATATCTATCTTGGCAAGAATCGTAACGAGTCCGCTCTGTTGGTCATCCTCGAATCGGTGGAAAAACCCGGCAACCTTGGTGCCGCCCTGCGCGTAGCTGATGGCGCCGGGGCCGATGGTCTAATAATATGTGGGACCGGGACAGACCTGTACAATCCCAATGTTTTGCGTGCCAGCCGGGGGTCGTTTTTTTCCGTTAAGACAGTTCAGGAAGAAAGTGAAGTAGTTGTGGAACACCTTCGTCAGCATGGTGTTCAGCTGGTGGCCACAAGCCCCATTGCCGACCAGCACTGGGATGAGGTGGATTTTTCGGTACCCGTGGCTATTGTTCTTGGCACTGAACACGACGGCCTGAGCCCGGAACTGATGGCTCACTGTGACCAAACGGTGGGCATTCCCATGCGGGGCGCAGGAGATAGTTTGAATGTTTCCACTTCAGCTGCGATATTGCTTTACGAAGCTGTCCGGCAAAGACGACTCCCAGCGAATCATGAATGATTCACCATTATTTAACTAAGGAAAACAATGTCCGACAATCGGTTTTACAATGATTTTGACTGTGAAGAGCTTGACCCCCGGGATCCGGATTACCGGTCGGTTTTTCAGCGTGGCCGCGACCGTCTCATTCACAATGCCGCCTTCCGCCGTCTGCAGGCCAAAACCCAGGTTTTCCTGTCCGGAGAATACGATTTTTACCGCACCCGCCTGACTCACAGCATTGAAGTCAGCCAAATTGCCGGTTCCATTACCCGTTACCTGAACAGCACCAGTGCTCACCTCAGCGATAACAATTTCATTGATATTTCCCTGGTGGAAGCCTGTGCCCTGTCGCACGACATTGGCCACCCGCCTTTTGGTCATGCGGGCGAAGGAAAACTTCATGAACTGATGATTCCTTACGGAGGATTCGAAGGCAATGCCCAAACCCTGCGCCTTATTACCGAAATCATTTTCACAAGCGGACGCAGCCGCCGGGGGATGAATCCCACGCGGGCTTTCATGGATGGTGTTCTTAAATACAAAACGCTTTTCAGCCAGTGGGAAAACCCAGTCAATCATTTCCTTTACGATAACCAGAAAAAATATCTGGATTTTGTTTTCGACGGCCGCCAATTCCCTTCAGAATTTACTCCTGGCAAAAAGCTCAATAAATTGCGCAGTCTGGAATGCCAGATTATGGACTGGGCCGACGATACTGCCTACAGCCTGAACGACCTTGTGGACAGCGCCAACGCAGGTTTTGTGGACATCGCCCAGGTCAGCCGCTGGGCTGAAGAAAACAACATTGATGGACCCGACGCCCTGACCATTGAACATCTTCTGGAAGCCATGCGCAGCGGTAACCTGGAAAGGGTCATGAATCGAAAAATCGGCTTTTTTGTGGAAGCTTGCACTCTGGTTGAGCGCGATACCTTTATGAGCGACAAAACCAACCGTTACCGGTTTGGTGTCGAGTTGGATCCAGAGTTGGTAAGAGAACAAAAACTATACGCTCGCCTGGCAGTTGAACTGGTTTTCCGTTCCCCCCAAGTATGCCAATTGGAGCACAAGGGAAACCATATGCTCAACCGCCTTTTTAAAACTTTGGAAGAAAACTATTTGCAGGATACCAGCCCCAAACTCTCCCTCCTGTCCAAAGACTTTGAACAGGAAATGTCCACTACTGAAAACCCCCAGCTGCGGGCCCGCATTCTCTGCGATTACCTCGCTGGAATGACCGACGGTTTTGCCACCCGCATTTACAAAAGAATGTTTGATCCTGATTTCGGATCCATTGTGGACCTCGTCTGATATGAAACAAATCTCAAGCCTGTTTCTTTTGTTGATGATTATCTCTGCGACCTTCGGCCGCGCTGCCGAACTACCTATTGCCAATGAGACCGCCAATCCGGAAGTGGAAGTTCAACCCTACCTGCCCTGGTCCGACACCATTGAGGGCAAAAAAGGGAAATACTATTTTTATAAAGGACTCGACTACGGAAGCCATTCTCTCATAACTCCCACCCGCCTGATATTTAATGGTGGTTTCGGTATTTTGCAGGTGGAAAACCGGGACAACCGTCCTGGCCGAATTATGTATGCCCGGGGTGCTGAAAACGTCATGAAAAATCTTTTGGATCCGAGCTGGTCCATCAGTGTTAATGGCTTCTGGGATTTCCTAAGCCGTGAAGTCATTCCTGTTTCCGTCAATTCCGGAAAAGCTCAGTACTGGCCCAATTACATGAATCATTTAATTGGGGGGGGCATGAGTTACCGTATGATGACTGAGTACTTCCGTTACAATGAATATCAACACCCCAAGACCATGGCCGGTCTCACTATTTTCGCCTACCACTTCCTCAATGAGGTGGTTGAAAACACTGGATACCAGGGTCCGACCACAGATCCGGTGGCCGATTTCTGGATTTTCAATCCAGCTGGAATCATTCTTTTCAGTAACGACAATATTGCTGAATTTTTTAGCGAAACCCTGCACATGGCCGATTGGTCCTACCAGCCCATGTTCCTGCCCTGGCGGGAAGAACTTCAAAACCAGGGACAAAATTTTTCCATCAAATACCACCTCAACAAAAAAGGCAGCACCAGCCTGTTTTATCATTGGGGAAGCCATGCCGAACTGGGGCTGAGCTTTACTCGACCCGATGGTCGTTGTTTCTCGTTTGGATTGGGTCTTGTTGCCAAAAACCTGCTCGAAGTGGACGAGGTAAGTAAAACGTTGGATCTGGCTGCTTCGGGTGGAATTTTCTATGATCGCAATAATTCCCTGCTGGCTTCTTTGTTATTTGCCCGCAGCAAGGATTATCGGTACCGGTTGAATGTTTACCCCGGACTGGTGAATTTAGGCCCCTTCAAACCCGGGTTTTTTGTAGGTCTGAATGCAGATGAACGGGTAATGTACGGAATTACTTTTGGCAATTTGCGCCACCTGCCCTTCGGTCTCGGCGGTAGCATAGACACACTGCCACATTAATTATTAAGAAGCTTTTTCTGAAATCCTTCCGCAGTCAACGGAGGCGAATAATGAAAACCCTGGACTTCATGGCAGCCCATTTCCCGTAGCATGTTAGCCTGGTCCTCGTTTTCAACACCTTCTGCAATGACCTGCATCTCAAGGTTTTTTGCCATGTTTATTACCGTACCGGCAATGGCTCTATCATTGGCAACAGTCAGGATGTCTTCTACAAACTCTTTGGCAATTTTAATTCGGTTGACGGGATAGTTTTTCAAATATAAAAGTGAAGAATACCCCGTACCAAAATCATCAATAGCCAGCTGCACACCATCTCTGCTGAGACAGGCCAAGGTGTGCATGGTCACGTCGGCATCAATCATGAGTACACTCTCGGTAATTTCCAGCTCCAGCCAATGGGCAGGCAAACCGGTATCTTGCAAAACTTTTTGTACCATGCCCACAACGTCTGGTTCAAGGAATTGGCTGGCCGACAGGTTGACCGCAACCCGAAGCTGCTTCAACCCCGTTGAGCGCCATTGCTGAACCTGGGCGCAGGCCTGCTCCAGAACCCAGCGACCAATGGCGTGAATGTGTCCCGTTTCTTCGGCCAGAGGAATGAATTTCACCGGGCTGATGGACCCCATTTCCGGGTGGCTCCAGCGCAACAAAGCTTCGACCCCCACCATGATTCCGGTTTCCAGACAGTATTGTGGCTGCCAGGCCAGAGAAAATTCATTTCGTTTTATTGCCTTGCGCAAGCCCAACTCCATGGTCATGCGCTCCTGGGCCCGGCGGTTCATTTCCGAACTAAAGAAACGGTATCTGTTTCTGCCCTCACCTTTGGCTGCGTACATAGCCATGTCAGCATGCTTCAAAAGGGTTTGCACATCGAGACCATCTTCAGGGTGCACCGCAATACCAATACTGGTGGTAGTGTAAATTTCCTGGCCATCGAGATCGAAGCTGTTTTTCATGGCCCGTTGAATTTTTCTGGCTACGGAGACCGCTTCGTTATCACTGTTAACCGAGGGCAAAAGCAGAACAAATTCGTCGCCGCCAAGACGGCTAAGAGTATCTCCGCGACGAATACAACCACTGAGTCTGCCTGCGATTTTCTGCAGAAGCAAATCGCCCTTGTCGTGGCCCAAATTGTCGTTAATATCTTTAAAATTATCCAAATCACAGAAAAGCACAGCCACGTGCTTTTCATTCCTTTTTGCCGTGGCCATGGCTCGTTCCAACTGCTCAAGAAAGAAAGAGCGGTTGGGCAAACGGGTCAGGTTATCGTAATACGCCAGTTGACGAATTTCTTCTTCGGTACGCTTGCGCCGGCTGATATCTGTGACTGACCCGATGTATCCTTCAAGGGTTTCATCCACGCCAAAAATGGGTTCAGCCTGGCAAAACACCCAGGTTGATTTCCCGTTTGGGTTCCGGAACCGGCACTCAACCTTGAAGGCCCGTCGTTCGCGGATTGCAACCTGCCAAATATCTCTGATGTCGGCCAAATCGTCCTGATGAACGGCAACATCCCAACTCATGCCCAAAACTTCGGCCATCAACCGTCCGGAAACTTCCCGCCATTTTTTATTCACATGGCAAATGCGCCCGTCATGATCCAGTCGAAAAATGCCCACTGGTGAGGCCTCGGCCATGGTTTGGTAACGTCGTTCGCTTTCACGCAGTGCTTTTTCGGTTAGCTTTTGCTCGGTCACATCCTGCACTGTGGAAATCATCAGGTTCATGTCGTTCAGGGGAATATTACGCACAGCGAGAATTTTCTCACTCCCGTCGCGACACGTGACACGCATATCTTCCCAGTGCATTTTTTCCACATCGCCGGTGGCTATGCCCTGCAAAATTTTTTGTCTAACCTGTTCGCGCTCCTGTGGGTTGGGGTAAATGTTCCGGAAAAAGGTTTCGATGTCGGTAAAATCGTGTTCCTCCCACCCACCGTAAATTTCCAGAAAAAGCCGATTAGCGTAACCAATGTTTCCCTTGTCAATGGTGTTGACTGACAACCCAATTGGCAGATTATCGAGCACCCGTTCGATGAAAAGATTGCCTTTTGACAATTCTGCTTCCACCCGCTGTTCCCGTTCAGATTGATTAACAAAAGTTGCCAGTATTCCGGATACTTTTCCATCGTCATGAAAAAGTGGGGAACTGGAAAACTGGATGGACATAATGCTGCCGTCTTTTTTGACCCCAAGCAGCTCTTCGTTCATTACCTGAGAACCGGAAGAAACAGCAGCCAGCGCTTGATCAAATTTCTTTTGATACTGCCGGGAGATTGCCGGAAACTGGGTTCCCATAACTTCGCTGGCCCCCCAGCCAGTAACAAACTCAGCCGCCTGATTCCACACAATAACAGTACCTTCAAGATCCAAAGCAACAATGGCACACGGCAGGATTTCCACAATTGGCGAGGGTATTTTTCCCTTAAAATGAGGAATGTTATTGATTGGAGTATTAATTGATACTTGTTCGGAAAAGGCCCCCGCAACTGCTTCCCGGGTTTTCTGGCCTGGTAATTTAATATCTTTTTTATTCTTATTCTTACGAGTCACAGCAAGCCTCCCATACATCCCGTAAGGTCTGGCGGTTCTCCCCCGAAAAAGGCCAGAAATAGTTGATTCTCATGAAGCAGGAATTTAAGAAAATACCAGTTAAATGGCAAGTAAACCAAGGCATTGAGCATGAATTTGCCCGAGATTTTCAGTCCCCCGAGGACCCCCTGATTTCATCTTTACCAAACAACCCAGCTGCGGGGTTGTTAAACATTTCATCATCAAAATTGCCTTCCCCCTTGGCGACAATGCAGGAAACCACGGAATCGCCCGATACATTAACGGCTGTTCGTACCATATCGAGCAATCGGTCCACACCCAAAATGAGGCCAATTCCTTCCACTGGAAGACCCACCTGGGAAAAAACCATGGACAGCATAATCAGTCCCACACCCGGAACACCCGCGGTGCCAATGGAAGCCAAAACGGCCATAAAAATGACCATCAGAAAATCGCCCATGCCCAAATCGATATTATAAACATTGGCAATAAAAACCGTGGCCACACCTTGCATGATGGCCGTACCGTCCATGTTAATAGTCGCCCCGAAAGGAATGGTGAATGAGGCGACGGAGTTATTAACGCCCAAACGTTCTGTCACCGTGCGTAATGTCACCGGGATGGTGGCATTGCTGCTGGCGGTGCTGAAGGCAAAAACCTGAACATTGCGCATTTTTCGCAAAAACATGACCGGGTTCAGGCCAGAGAACAGTTTCAAAGTAAGCATCAGCGTTACCAAAAGGTGAAACAGGAGCACGCCAATAAGAACCAATACATAGCTGAGAAGCTCACCCAGAAGATCCATCCCCAAATTGGCAACCGAATAAGCAATGAGGCAAAAAACGGCATAAGGCGCCGCACTCATGACAATGTCCACCATCTTCATCATCACTTCGTTCAGCATTTCGACACCATCGACCAGAGGCTGGGCTTTTTTGCCAACCATCAACATGCTGACTCCAAGCAAAATTGCAAAAAAGATAACCTGCAGCATTTCGCCATTGGCCAGAGCCGCTATTGGGTTACCTGGTACAATATCAATAAGCACCTGGCTTAAAGGCGGAGCTTCCCGTCCGGCAAAATTGGCTGAAGTTTCAGCATTCATCCCCTTGCCAGGGGCCACAATTGAGGCTGCCACCAAAGCAGTGGCAATAGCCACGGCGGTGGTCATCATATACAGACCAAAACTCTTGCTTCCCACACGACCCAGTTGCTTCAAATTTCCAATGCCACAAACACCGCAGATGAGGCTGAAAAGGACCAAAGGCACGACCAGCATTTTCAGAGAATTGACAAACATTTTGCCGACAATGTGAAACAAGCCGGAAACCAGCCAGACATTAAGGGGGGAGCCTTCGCTATTGAGGCCGGAGAAATTGATAGCCAGGCCAATTAAAATGCCCAGCCCCATGCCTATGATGACCTTTTTTGTAAGACTGCTTCCGTTCAATTGATTTGACATTCCGGCTCCAGGGAAAATGTGGAAGATTGGTCGCATGACTATAACGGATATGAGGCGACTAAACAACTGGGCAACTGGGTCTTTCAGACAGTAGGGAAGATAATCAAAAAGCCCATTGTTTTGTGTGAGCTTGCCGTCAAAAAATTCGACAAAAACGAATAACGATTACAGGAAAAAAAGGTGGTGAGAATTCAGGATTCCCACCACCAACCTCGTCAATAATATTTATCAATTTCCTTTTATCTTATTCAAAGCACTGCCAGCTTTGAACCACTCAATCTGCTCTGAAGTCATTGTATGATCGGCAACCATACTGTCTTCACTGCCATCAGTATGCTTAACCACCACACTCAACTGCCCACCAGGAGCCAACTCACTCAGGCCTACAAATGAGAATCGGTCGCCTTCCTGAATTTTATCGTAGTCGGCAGGATTGTTGAAAGTCAGGGGCAGAATGCCCTGCTTTTTCAGGTTGGTTTCATGAATACGGGCAAAGCTACGCACAATTACCGCCGCCGCACCAAGATGGCGAGGACACATGGCTGCGTGCTCACGACTGCTTCCTTCACCATAGTTTTCATCGCCAATAATAACCCAGCGCAATCCTTCACTCTTGTAATGACGAGCCACGGCAGGCACTTCACCGTATTGGCCGGTCAGAGTGTCTTTAATGCTGTTGGTTTCTTCATTAAATGCATTCACTGCGCCAATGAGCATGTTATTGCTGATGTTGTCCAGGTGGCCGCGGAATTTCAACCAAGGACCAGCCATGCTGATATGATCGGTGGTGCATTTGCCCAGAGCTTTGATCAGCAAAGGCAATTCAGTGTAGTCCTGACCGTCCCATTTGCTGAAGGGTTCCAGCAGAGCCAGCCGGTTGCTATCGGGAGAAACCACCACTTCAACACTCTGGTTGTCAGCAGGAGGTGCAGCGTAGCCGCCATCCGGTTGCACAAAACCAGATGGCGGAAGTTCGTTTGCCGGTGCTGGTGCATTGAGCAAGACTTCTTGGCCATCTTCACTGGTGATGGTATCGGTCAGCGGATTGAAGTCCAGGCGACCACTCAACCCATAAGCCATGACAGTTTCAGGACTGCCGATAAAGGCGTGAGTATTGGGGTTTCCATCGGCGCGCTTTTTGAAGTTACGGTTGAAGCTGGTCACAATGGCATTACGAGCTTCAGGTTCAATATCCACTCGTTTCCATTGGCCAATGCAGGGCCCACAGGCGTTGGTCAATACCGTGGCGCCAACTTTTTCCAGGACTTCCAGCTGACCGTCGCGCTCAATGGTATCGTGAACATTCTCAGAACCAGGACTAATCCACAAGGTGCCTTTGATTTTCAAATTTTTGTCCAGAGCTTGCTGGGCCACATCGGTCAACCGGCAGATATCTTCGTAGCTGCTGTTAGTACAGCTGCCAATCAGAGCAGCGGTTACGTTCGTGGGATAACCTTCAGAAGCACAGTCGGCTGCCATTTGACTAACCGGGTGAGCAATATCCGGGCTGTGGGGTCCTACCAGGTGAGGCTCCAAATCGGACAAGTCAATTTCGATGATTTTGTTGTAGTACTCGGCCGGGTTGGCCATTACTTCTTCATCTGCACATAGCAAATCGGTGTTTTCACCGGCAAGAGCAGCCAGGTCATCACGCTTGGTAGCTTTCAGGTATTTGGCCATGCGTTCATCGTAGGGGAAAATGCTGGTCGTAGCTCCCAACTCAGCCCCCATGTTGGTAATTGTGGCTTTTCCCGTACAACTGAGGCTTTCGGTTCCCGGACCAAAGTATTCGATGATGGCATTGGTGCCGCCTTTTACCGTTAAAATTCCCAGCAATTTGAGAATGACGTCTTTGGGTGCAGCCCAGCCACTGAGTTCGCCGGTCAATTTCACACCAATAATTTTTGGATCTTTGACTTCCCAATTCATGCCCACCATAACGTCAACAGCGTCGGCTCCACCCACGCCACAGGCCACCATGCCCAAGCCACCACCATTGGGGGTATGACTGTCTGTACCAATGATCAGACCACCGGGAAAAGCATAATTTTCCAGAACGATTTGGTGAATGATTCCACTGCCGGGTTTCCAAAATCCCATGCTGTAACGGGCCGAAGCGCTCTCCAGAAAATCGTAAACTTCCTTGTTCACATCAAGGGCAGTCATTTTGTCTTCAGCGGCACCTTTGTAGGCCTGCAGAAGGTGATCGCAATGAACTGTGGAAGGAACGGCCGCTTCGTCGCGTCCGGCTTGCATAAACTGCAAAATGGCCATCTGAGCTGTGGCATCCTGCATGGCAACACGGTCCGGGCGCAGAGCCAAGGTGGCATCTCCCCGTTCAAAATCCTGATTCACCGGATCGGCCAGGTGGCCAAACAAGACTTTTTCAGCCAGAGTCAAAGGGCGATTCAGACGCCCGCGCACCACGTTCAGTCTTTCGCGAGACTGTTTATAAACGTTGCTTACCATTTCTTTGGTGGTTTCAATGGCCATCAGAGGTCCTCCTGGTCCGCGTACCGGGTCCAACCACAGCGGTTGCAACCCTATCAATGACAAAAATTTGATTTCAAGTAGCCAATATAGACAATTGCGCAACGATTATCCTGTTTTTCCGGAACTTTTTAAAAAGCAGCTGGAATTAAATACCTTCGCGCAAACGATTTGCCAGACGTTCCGGAAGTCCGGAAGCGAGAATTTCTTCACGGGCTCTTTCCACATCATAAGACACTCTTTCAAAACTGACTGTTTTTTCAGAATGATCCCACACCAAAAATGCTGCCCGAGGATCTTTATCACGAGGCTGCCCCACACTGCCGGCATTAAAAACCATCATGTCGTTGGAATTAATGGCAAAGGGCGTTTGAGCCCGGTCCAAAAAGTTGTTTCCGTCAAAAGCAACCTGAATATGGGTATGCCCCAGAAAACACAAACCCGGTCCACCATCTTTTAATAAACCGGCCGAAACCTGACGAAAATCTTGCCGGTAATTGATATACTTGTCGCGGTCGTTAGGGGCACCATGGCCCAGAAAAACACGGGGCTCAACTTCTTTGAAAGGGGGCAGATCGCGAAGAAAATTCAGCTGATCTTCGGTTAATAACGCTCGATTATGACTGACCGCAGACAAAGCATATTCGTTAAATTTCAGATCTTGGTTTCCATCTGAAACCAGAGAATCGTGGTTTCCCTGAATGCAGATTATTTTCTTTTTCTGGATTAACTCGAGACATTCCACCGGCCTTGCGCCATAGCCCACAATATCACCAAGGCAATAGGTGTTTTCACAATTCAGAGCTTCAATGCGCTGCCAAACAGCCTTTAAAGCCTGCCAATTGCTGTGAATATCGGAAATAATGGCGGTACGGGTCATTCAAAAATCCATAGTTGATTAAAGATTTGCCGACACGGAGCTTTTAAATAATAACTGCGCCTTCACGGAAGGGCAATCCTCTATTTTCTTCCAGCAGGCCGGTTATCCAACTGCCGCCTAAATTTTTTATTGTTCCGCAAAGAATGTAACCCTTTCATTTTCCAATTTATTACCTCCATCAAGCAGCATACTTCAAGGTATGTGCCTTGTTGGTGGGCAAAACCCGTGTTTCAACCTCTCTGAAGTAATACTGTCGCCATTGTTCAGGCATTTCATGCTGGAATACAAACAACCTGCGGTCAAAGATGTCCT
>JAAEOA010000020.1 GCA_024223715.1 bacterium
AGTAGCTCATGAATTCCACAAAGATTCCAAACTCTTTCGATTTCTTCAGCAGGGGCCTTTGGCCAGCGGTACAGCAAATTTTTCTTAACCGTTCCACGCAGCAGGGGAAGATCAGGGCTCACCATGCTGATGGCACCGCGAACTGATTTCAGGCTGTGGGTGGTAATGTCCTGGCCATCGAGCAAAATTTTCCCTTTTTCCGGGTCAATAAGACGGGCGGCCATGGACAGCAGGGTTGACTTGCCGGCACCGTTTGGACCCACAATCACAACCATCTGGTTAGCTTGCGCCGTGACGGTTACGTTTTTTATCACTTTTGCAAAGCTCACATTCTTGAATTCCAAACGACCAGGGCCCGACTTAAGGTCGGGTGCCCCCGGCCGATTCAGCACCAAAGAGGGAGTTTTAAGAAAATCAATGAGCTTGTTGGCTGATACCCTGGATTCCTGCCAGTATTCATAAACCCTGCTCAGATCGCGCAAGGCAGGAACCAGGAGCCC
>JAAEOA010000021.1 GCA_024223715.1 bacterium
ATGCGTTGATTTTCCTTGTACATGGCAAAGACAACTGACAAGTGACCGGGTTGGTCCCATTGCAAAATTGTGCGGCGGGAAAGAGCTAGTTTCGAAGCCAGATGAACCAGTAGAGGGACTTCGTCTTTGCGAGCCACCAGTCCACCTTCGAGGGCCTGATAGTCCTCCACGGAAGCATTTACGGCCAACAGGGTGTCGGCAAAAGAAGTGGCCAAGGCCAGATGTTCACCATTGGTCAGGTCCAGTTGCTCTGGTGAATTTGAGCCTTGGTCCTGGGCCAGGTTGCGCAATTGTTCCAGCATGAGGGTTTCTTTCTTTCGGAGGTTTGAGTGGTTCTGCTGCAGTTTGGCAGAACAGTCGCTATTGGGCAATAGCATAAGAAAAAAACCCGGCTTCATTTAGAAGCCGGGTTTCAAAATCAAAAAACAAAATCAGTTGGAAACAGTCTCTTCTTCCGGTTTTTCTTCAGAAGCCAAAACCTTCATTTGTTCTTCATTCCATTCAGCTGCCGCTTCAAGCAATTCCTCCAAAGTGCCTGATTCCTCAAACAACTGAAGGGCTTCCTCCAACTGGGTATCCACTTCTATGGCGACCCTGTAAGCGGCCTCTGCCCCATCGGTACGGCGTACAATTTCCCGCCGGATTCCCCGTTTCAGGTAATCGCTGTTGGCATCGACCAGGGAATCGCTGTAAGTCAGTTCAAAAACACCGAGGTATTCTTCAATCTTTTCCCGGCCTTCAAGGAAACTGGAGAAGCGGGCAAACGTTTCATCGTCCACTTCGAAATCCGATCCCAGTTCCTGGTGTTCGTTGGCGTATTCCACGGCGAAACTAAACAGAGCGCCATCGCGTTCCACGCTCATCTCAAATTCAGACATAAAGTCCTGTTCAATTTCAATGTCGGGCGTGACTCCGCCCCCGCCATAAACCACACGACCACTGTCGGTGTAGAATTTTTCTTTATCAAACCGATCGGTTTCTTCTTCGGCTGGATCATTTTCAAGATCTACCGTTTCCATGGCTTCAGGTTCTTCTTCCCCATGACGGGCCCGGTCTTTGTGAATGGAGCGGCCACTGGGAGTGTAATATCGGGCTGTAGTCAGTTTAAGAGCTTCGTCTTCATCAAGACGGAAAACGGTTTGCACCGAGCCTTTTCCAAAGCTGGTCTTGCCAACCACCAGACCGGAATCATGATCCTGAATGGCAGCCGAAACAATTTCACTGGCAGAAGCGGAAGATCCGTTAACCAAAACAACTACGGGAACCTTGTTATAAATGGGACCTCGAGTTCCAGCGTAATAACTCTTGTTCTGTTCACGCAAACGACCTTTGGTGAAAACCACCAGCTGTTCGTCTTCGAGAAACAGAGAGCTGACTTCCTGAGCGGCATACAATAACCCGCCTGGGTTGAAACGCAGGTCCAGGATGAGGCCTTTCATTCCCTGATCGGTCAGGTCTTTCAGCTTTTCTTCCAACTCCATATGAGTACTCTTGGCAAAATTCTGAACTTTAACATAGCCAATATCGCCCATCATGAAACCATAAGGCACACTTTCAACCTTAATAATGTCCCGCGTGATGGTCATGGGCAGAGGGTCGTCAGAGCCGGGCCGGGCAATGGTAATATTCACTTGAGTTCCCTTGGGACCTCTCAGTTTTTTAACTGCATCACGACTGGTGAAATCTCTGGTGCTTTCCCCTTCAATTTCCACAATTTGGTCGCCACCCTGAATGCCCATGTAATATGCAGGTGTGCCTTCAATGGGAGAAACCACCGTAGGAAAATGATCTCTGATGTTGATGGTGATTCCCAACCCACCAAACTCGCCCTCGGTTGAGGTCATCAGATCTTCGTAATTTACCGGTGGCAAATAGTTGGAGTGCTCATCGAGAGTATCGAGCATACCCTTTACGCCGGCCTCCATAATTTCTTTGGGGTCTTTTTCATCGACATAGTTGTTGATGATGCGCTCGTATGCTTCACCCAGAATTTTCAGGTTTTCGTAAAATTCCCGACGACGGGCCGCGGGATCGTCAGCAGCCTGAGCCACCGAGCTGAAAACCATGAGGGTCAGAACCAGAGTCAAGAGCAGGCGAGTTGGAGTGAAAGTTCCGAAAATGCTGCTTGAACCGTTCTGGTTATTTTTGTTTGAAATCAAAGCCATTATTTTTCCTTCGTTGGCTGTTTTGTCGGCGGGGACATCAATTCTCGAACATGCCGCCTGTACTTCCCTGTTTTCGTCTGAAACGGAAGATCTTAAAGGTATTTTAGGAGCCCGTGTTCCAATAATCTTAATCGGGCCAGAGTTTCGTCCAGCATTTGGCCCGGAGTTTGAGTGGCGTCAATCACATGAATACGCCTTTTTCCCGAGCTTGCCATAGCCTCATAACCCTCAAAAACCTTTTGATGAAACTTTTCTGTTTCCCGATCCAGGCGGTCGGTTTGGTTTCTATTTTGCCGGGCGCGGCCCACTTCAGGGGGCAACATACAAAAGAAAGACAAATCCGGCTCGACTCCGCCGAGGGCCACCTGATTCATTCGATCCACTGTTTTTTCGCCCAAACTCCGGCCATAACCCTGATAAGCTACCGAAGCATCAGCAAAACGGTCACACAAAATAATGAGACCCGCTTCCAGAGCTGGACGGATTTTTTCACGAACCAATTGAGCACGGCTGGCAACCATGAGCATCAATTCGGTCTCGGAACACATATCTGCTGACGCTCTGTCCAGCAAAATGTTTCGAATGCGTTCGCCGATGGCCGTTCCGCCAGGCTCTCGAATGAGCATGGGATCGTCGCCCCGGCTGCTAATGTGTTCGGCTATGGCCCTGATGAGGGTTGTTTTACCACTGCCTTCGGGGCCTTCAAAAGTGATTAACAATCCCCGGTCGCTGGCAGGGTGTTTTTTCTGAGGAGTCACTCTTCGTCCTCCGCGGCGGGTTCCGTTTCTTCATTCGGTTCGGTCTCGGTTGGCGCTTCAGCCTCGTCTTGTGGCTCACCTGGTCCTGGTAACTTGGCAGCCACATGAACCATCCGTTGTACCGTGGTGCCCAAAGTGGCCACCGCCAGGAAAAGAAGAACGGGGACCAACACCCAGTTTCCCAACAAAAGACCAATCGTCAGCAGAATCACTCTTTCGGTGCGTTGCAAAAATCCGACATAACAGGTTTGTCCAACACCTTCCGCCCGGGCCCGCACGTAACTTGTGGTCAGGCTGCCAACCACCGTGGCAGTGATCAGTAAAAGAGGCAAGCGACCAACATCCTGAGGTTGGCTCGCGTAATGCCATGTCAGACCGGCAAACAGGAAGGCTTCGCCCAGACGGTCAAAACAGGAATCGAGGAAGGCGCCCCTTTTGGATACGGTTCCCTGCAGGCGAGCCAGATCACCATCGAGCATGTCAAAGCCTGAGCCAACCAGGAAAACCAAAGCCCCGCCAAAGATATTGCCCCGGGCAATCATCCAACCGGAGATGGCGGTTATAACCAGGCCTGCAATGGAAACAGAAAGAGGCGACATCCCCAAACGGTCCAGAATAAGAACCAGGGGCCTTACGCCTTTGCGAAAATTTGTTTTGAATTGATCGAAACCCATCATTCCTCCAGATCGCCTGCAGCTGACAACCCCTGCAGAACGAGAACAAGTTCACCTTTGAGTCGGCGGCCGGTCATGACCTTAAGCAAGTCGCTCGCGGTGCCTCTCAGAGTTTCTTCGTGCAATTTTGTGATTTCCCTGGCGATGGCCAATATGCGGCCGGGCGCCAATTCAGCCAATATCTCCAGGGTGGACGTAATGCGATGACACGACTCGAGCAAAAGAACGGTACCCGGTTCGGTCAGTGCATCGGTTAAAAACTTGGACCGTTTTCCCTTCTTACGAGGAAGATACCCCAGAAAGAGGAATCGGTCAGGGGAAAATCCGGAAAGGACCAAGGCACTCAGGGTGCTGCTCGGCCCGGGAATGACCGTCCAGGCCATTTCTTCTTCCAAAAGCCGGCGGGCAAGGGAAAACCCTGGATCCGATATGCAGGGCATTCCCGCATCGCTGACAACCACCACTTTCTGGCCAGCCTTAAGTCTGTCAATAATTTCAGGCACGGCCTTCAATTTGTTGTGGTCATGATAACTGGCAAGACGGCACTTTAAATCGTAACGGTTGAGCAGGCGATGGGTGTGGCGGGTATCTTCTGCATAAACCACATCGGCGGCAGCCAAAACAGCCAGGGCTCGCAAACTGACATCACCCAGATTGCCAATAGGCGTGGCTACAAAATGGCACACACCCTCAGGAAATGTAATTTCAGGCAAAAGAACCGAAGTCAATGGAAGCCTCCATCTTTTCGGGAGCTAAGAGTTTTTTTTTTTTTCTTTCGGCCGGAAAATTCAGCGACGGGAACAGCCTGGCGTTTGAACGCCATGGTTTTGACCCGGGTTCTTACCTTTTGAACAAAGTCCTCGGAAAAACCCTTTTCACTCAGTTGTTGATTATCGAGGCCCAGGTCAATCATTGCGTGCAGCAAATGGTCAACCTCTTCATAGCTGAAGCCCAATTCGTCCTCATCGGACTGCCCTTCCCACAAATCGGCGCTGGGGGCTTTGGTTAAAACTGAGTCGGGCAATTCCTGCCAAGCGCTCAGCAGGCGGACCTCTGTTTTGTAAAGTTGGGCCAGTGGGTTCAAAGCGCAGGCGCTGTCACCAAACAAGGTTGTGTACCCAAGGAGAGCCTCAGTACGGTTCCCGGTTCCCAAAACCAGCGATCCGTCCCGGGCCGAGCGGTCATACAGCAGAACCATTCGACATCGGGCCATAATATTGCCCCGACGAACCAAATCTTCTGCGGGAATATCTGCCAGAAAGGCATTGGCCATGGTTGCGATGGCTGTTTTTTCAGTTTTCATTCCCAGACAATCGGCTACCGCCTGAGCATCGGTCAGGGATGCTGCGCTACTGGTGGAATAAGGCATCATGATGCCCAAAACCTTTTCTGGCCCCAAAGCTTTCACCGCAAGACCGGCAGCCACCGCGGAATCAATGCCTCCGCTAAGACCCAACACCAGTTGGTCACGGCCCGCATTGCGCATGGTACTTTTTATGAACTGAGTGCAGTGTTCTGCGGCAACGGCTGGATCGAAAGCCCAGTCCGGCCGTGAGAGTTTGGAGATATCCATGATCGAGAATCTTCCGTTTTTCGAGGGTCTAGCTTTTGCGCCAGGCCCCGGGTAAAAAGAGAACCAACACAGTGAACAATTCAAGGCGCCCAACAATCATAAAAAACAGCAAAAGCCATTTCTCCCAATTGAACAGCGCGGAGTAGTTGCTGGCCGGGCCGACTTCACCCAGTCCAGGGCCAATGTTACCCAATGTGGCAGCCGTGGCCCCCACACTGGTCAGCAGATCGCGACCACCAAGGGTTAAAATCAGAACACCACCGATATAAACCATCATAAAGAGCAGAAAGAAACCCAAAACATTGGTTTGCAGGCTGCTGGAAATGGCACGGTTGTTAAACCACAAGGTAAAGACACCTCGCGGGTGCAGCATTTTTTTCAATTCCAGTTTGGCGTGTTTGAGAAGAATGAGCACCCTCATGACTTTTATGCCACCACCTGTGGAACCAGCGCAACCACCCACACCCATCAGGATCAGCAACAGGGCGTGGGAAATGGGTGGCCAAAGCAAATAGTCAGCGGTACCAAAACCCGTGGTGGTGATGATCGAAACAACCTGGAACAATGATTGCCGCACCGTTTCTCCCCAATGGGGATAAAAATGAATGGGCAACAGGGCCGCTACAATCAAACTGGTGGTGACCAAAACAATGGTGCCATAGAATTTAAATTCTTCATCCCGGAAATACAGTTTCCATTTCCCCTTAAGAGCTAGGTAATGAAGAGAAAAATTGGCCCCGGCCAGGAACATAAAGACAATGAGGACCCACTCAATAGGCGCGGAATTATATCCGCCCACACTGCTGTTGTTATTGCTGAAACCACCTGTGGCCATTGTGGCGAAACTATGGCATATCGCATCGAATGGCCCCATCCCTGCGATAATTAGCGCCAATATTTCCGCTACGGTCAAAAGAAAATAAACACCCCAGAGAATTTTTGCCGTTTCACGAATACGGGGAGTGAGTCGCTCTGCAACGGGACCGGGAACTTCAGCCCGAAAAAGCTGCATCCCTCCTACCCCAAGCAAAGGCAGAATAGCCAGAGCCAGCAGAACAATTCCCATTCCTCCAAGCCAGTGAGTCATGGCCCGCCAGAACAGGGTGCCATGACTTCGGCTTTCAATATCTGTCAGAATGGAGGCTCCGGTTGTAGTGAAACCGGAAATTGATTCAAAGGCAGCATCGGTAAATGATGGTATCTGTCCACTGAGCCAGAAAGGAAGGGCTCCCAGCAATCCAACACAAAGCCAGCCAAAGGCCACCACAGCAAAACCTTCACGAACCCTTAAATCGGGGGCTCCGCGCAGGAACAACAAAGAGCCACCGCCCAGCAACAGACCCACACCGCTGGAAGCCAGGAAGTAAGGCCAGTCGGATTCTCCATAAGCAAGAGAAATGATCGCCGGCAAAACCAGACAAGCCGATGTTACCAGAAGCAGAAAACCGAGAACTTTTATGACCGAACGATAATTCAACGCTCACCACCGGAGAAAAAGTCCTCTACTGCAGTTACTCCTTCAGAAAGAGCAAAAACCACAACCTCATCGCCCACCGAAAGTACGGTATCGCCACGAGGTGTCAAAACCCGACCACGTTTGAGGACTGCCCCCAGAACGGCGTGTTCGGGAAAATCGAGATTGGCCAGGGCCCGTCCCATCCAGGAGCAGCCTTTCTGGACCCGCAGCTGCAAAATTTCTGATCCGCTATAACCCAGACTTTCCGAACTGATGACCGCACCTCTTTTGACAAAACGGGAAATCCAGCCGGAGGTGGAAAGGCGTGGTGAAATGGCGGAATCGACACCCAGCATTGGCAGCAGGGGAATATAATCCTGACGATCCACTAAGCAGACTGTTTTGCCCGCGCCATGATAATGTGCCACCAGGCAGGCCATGGCATTGGTTTCTTCGTCATTACTGACGGAAACAAAACCATCCATTTGGGCCACACCTTCGCTCTCCAGGAGGTCGGCATCGGTACCTTCTCCGTGTAGAACCAAAGCTCCGCGCAATTGCTCGCTGGCAATTCGACATTTTTCTTCGTTCCGGTCGATGAGTTTGACTTTAACCCCGGCTGCGGTCAAATCGCGAGTCAGTTCGCGGCCCATGGCATTGGCCCCAATAATCATGACTCTGGACAACTTCCGGCCCTGAGCCCGGAAATGTATTAGACTTTTGTTTACCACACTACGAGGTCCGGCCAGAAAGACCTGATCTTCGGCCTGAATTATGGTCTCGCCTTTGGGGATCAGAGTCTCTTCACCCCTGACAATGGTAATAACCAAGGCAATATTTTCGCCCAGATTTTGGTTGAGTTGCATTAAGCTTTTGCCGTCAACTTCAGATCCAGCTTCAACTCTGGCGCCCACGACGCGGACCTTGCCTCCGGCAAATTCATGAACTTCTGAGGCTTCAGTTTGAAATAATAATTTTCGTATGGCGTGTGCCGCTTCGTGGTCCGGATTAATGGCCAGATCAATGCCATCAAGAACCAGCCGATGGTCCAGATAATATTCTTCCTGTCTGACCCGGGCCACTTTTACCCTCGCATCAAGGGCGTGAGCCGTCTGGCAGGCAATGATATTGATTTCATCGCGATCGGTAACGGCAGCAAATAAATCGCAATCGGACATGCCAATTTTATTCAACACCGTCGGACTGACCCCACTGCCAATAACAATACTGCAGTCGAGACTCTCGGCCACCTTGTTGGCTATTTCAGGGTCTTTTTCCACCAGGATTACATCGTGTTCCCGACGGCTGATGGCTCCGGCAAGATCAAATCCCACAGAACCCGCACCCACAATAACAATTTTCAATTCACTTCTCCCGGGAAGGAATTCAGGACATCCAGAACCTGATCCATTTGTTCAGCGTTTGTACCGAGGTTGGGAATCAACCGGACCCGGCCAGGCCCAAATCCCATTGCCCGTATCTGGTGGTCGTTTAAATGTTGCAACAGAGCTTCATCATTGCCTTGGGATGCACTTTTTCCGGCAACGTCCATGATCACTATATTAGTGTCCACAGGATGATTGACCTTTATTGCCGGATGGTCAAGCCCTGTAGCCAATTGTTTTGCCTGACGGTGATCGGCTTCCAGTCGCTCAATATGGTTTTCCAGGGCAAAAATACATGCAGCTGCCAGAAGACCTGCCTGCCTCATTCCCCCGCCCATCATTTTTCGGAAGCGCCAGGCCCGCTCAATAACCCCTTTGTCTCCGGCCAGAACCGAGCCCACCGGAGCTCCCAGTGCTTTGGAGAAGCAAACACTTACGGTATCGACCGGTGAGCATAATTCAGCCATGGAAATACCAGTTACAACGTGAGTATGCCAGAGACGAGCTCCGTCCAGATGCACGCGCAGCCCCAGCCGGTGGGAATTGCTGCCTATTTCCTCGACATGGTCCTGGCAGAGAATACGACCGCCGGAAGTATTGTGCGTGTTTTCCAGGCAAACAAGAGAGGGTGGAGCGCAATGAACATTGTCCGGGTTTAAGCTTTTGGAAATATCGTCCCAGGTAATCTGGCCACCTTCGCACTCAATGCAGGTATTTAGTACTCCCGCAAGGGCAGCAGATGCGCCACCTTCGTAACGATAAATATGAGCTCCGTCCTCGAGAATGATTTGGTCACCGGGTTGAGTTTGGGCCTTCAGGGCCAATTGGTTGCTCATGGTTCCACTGGGCACAAATAAAGCAGCCTCTTTTCCCAACAGAGAAGCTGTTTCTTTTTGCAGGAGAATTACCGTGGGGTCATCGCCCAGCACATCATCGCCCAAGGGGGCTGCGATCATGGTTTTGAACATTTCTTCGGTGGGTTTGGTGACCGTATCGCTGCGAAGATCGATGATGGGCATGATCTGCTCCCCAGTCTTATATGAGGGAAATTGAATTCTGGAAATTCCAGCTTTACAAGCAAAGAACCGATGCCCGGTTGCATTCGGGGCATCGGTTCTAATTTTTGGTTCAACTCAAGGAGTTACTGACCGGCAACTTTGTCCTTGAGCATTTTTGAAACTTTGAAGACAGGAACCTTGCGAGCAGGAACAGGAACCGCCTCACCTGTTCGCGGATTCCGAGCCATGCGCTCTTTCCGTTCTTTAACTTTGAAAGTTCCAAAGCCACGAATTTCCAGATGACTGCCATCGACCAGCAAATCGCCAATCTTCCCCAGGAAGAGATCGACAGTTTCCGCTACTTCTTTTTTGGTCAGGCCAGTTTTCTGGGCAATGTCTTCCACAATATCGGCTTTTGTCATGAGGCGCCTCCCAAGTTTTACCTTCAATTGAGTTCCAGAAGGACATCATCCCGCATAAATGGTGGTTTGTCAAGGGTCTTATCGACTTTTGCCACCTGTAAACCTCTGATCGGAGAAGCTTTTCGGGCAAGATGCAAGACTTTCGGGATATGGCATCGCAAGACGAAACGTCAAATCCAATCTCATTGTTTCCCATGATGCCTTGGCAGGGGCTATACCCACCCCTAATTCCTTGTAAATTAGGGGTTTTACGGGTTTCCGTATTATAGATCAACAAGTGGCACCCCGATTGCATTTGATTAAATGTGGACGCGGCCGGATGGGCAGCAAGAAAACAACTGTGCCACTGCAACCGATTCCGTCCGGCCGCTCTTTAAAACAGCCATTGGGCAACTTAGCGAAACAAGGAGGACCACCCATGTCCAGCATTAAAACAATCGTAACACTCGCACTGATTACCGCACTGTCCCTCATGACTATTGGCTGCAGCGAATCTGACAGCATTATCGCACCCGCCGTGGTAGATACTGCTCCTCCCGCTGTACCTTCTAATTTGGCAGCCGAATTTGACGATGGTCAAATCAGCCTTTCCTGGGATGCTAACACTACCGATGCCGACCTCGCCGGTTTCATCGTCAGCCGAAGCAACTATGGTGAAGTCACTGTTCTGGTAGCTTCCCCTTCCATCATCACCAGCTTTGACGATGATCCTGCCTTGGGCCAGAACATCTACCAAGTATACAGTGTTGATCTTACAGGTAATGCCAGCGCCGTTGCCACTGTGGAATACCATCGCAGTGGAAATCGCCGCCCCGGCCAAGATCTGCAAGAAGACTAGGAATTCCGGACAGTGATCCCTTCGCTGGGTAGCACAACAAGGCCTTCCGCAAAGCGGAGGGCCTTGCCGGTTTAAAAACATTGGTAAACGAGGAGCAGGAAAATGAATTTCACACTAAAAGTTACCGCACTGTTCGTCATTTTGATGGCGGGAGTGGCCCTGACTGGCTGCGAAAGTGATACCTTAACCAGCCCCGTGGCAGGTGCTCCGGTACTGGACACGGCACCACCAACGGCCCCAACGGGCCTGGTTGCCACATCGGCTGATAGAAATGTCAAAGTGAGTTGGGATGCTAACGTAACTGACAGTGACTTTGCCGGCTTTATGGTCTACCGGGTAGTTTGGGGAAACAGCTATCCTATGCTGAGTCTGCCCATTCAGGATAACCTATGGATCGATGATCATCCGGTTAACGTAGCTTGTACCTATCTGGTCACCGCATTGGACGCCCGTGGCAACGAAAGTGCAACCACTGCTGTGAACTTCCTGGGCGAAGGTGGAGACGAGCCCCGCATACATTGGGACTATTAACCAGCCAGGCTGATGATCGTGGTAGTCACACCATGGAATACGCTGGTTAGTGCGAGAATGATGCCCATGAAGATGCCCCCTAAAGGAGTGTATCGGACCAGCAGCAGGAAACCGATGACCAGCAGGAAGCCAAAACGGGAAAGACTCTGATATTGTCTTTTGTAATGGTCAGGCAAGAACCGCAGAAGGATCCAACTGCCATCCAGTGGCGGCAGGGGAATCAGGTTAAATACCGCCAGAACCACATTCAGAAAAACACCGGTTTTGAAAAGATGCACCAGGAAATATAGAATTGAGTTTGGGTTTTGAAGAGTGTGGGAGTCTCCTTTGAGAAAGAAGGACGCCACCAGAAAAACCAGCCCCAGGCAAATGGATGAAATAAAAGCCAATAACAAATTACTGATTGGACCTGCTGCGGCCACCTTTGGGTGGTCGTTTTGTGGATCATTGAGAAATGAAACTCTAACCGGCACGGGCTTGGCCGATCCAAACAAAATAGGGCTCCCTGAGAGGATCAGAAAAGCCGGCAATAGAATGGAGCCCATGGGATCGATGTGAGGCAAAGGGTTTAAAGTCAGCCGCCCCATGTCCCGGGCTGTGGGATCGCCCAACTTCAGGGCTGTCCAGCCATGTGCCACCTCGTGAAATACCACCGAAAAAAGCAATACCAGCACATGAATAAAAACCAGTTCCATTGGCATAATTAATCCGTTCTGACTGGCAAGTTACACCAGGTGGCCCACACATCGGCGGGGTTCAGATTTTCCATCCAGCCATATTCGCTTCCCCGGGAATCGGGAGTTTGCTCAGGACTGCACAAAGCCACCACTTCGGCGACCGGGGGTTTCCAGAGTTCGGGACTGGTGGGCCCAAAAAGAGCCAGCGTGGGCACGGGTAAAGCCCCGGCCATATGCATCACACCAGTGTCGTTGCATAAAAATCGGTTGGCCTCCTGCAAAAGGGCAGCCCCCACTCCAATGCTACACGCTGGAGCCACTTTAACCGACTCAGGAATTTCTTCGGCAAGGAAAGTAGTCAGTTCATTCAGAGGTCCGGCATCGGCGGGTCCGTGAAGAATCATGATCCGGTGCCCGGCGCTGGTAGCCTTCCTGGCAATTTGCGCAAAAAATTCGGCGGGCCAAACATTTTGCATCTTGCCTGCACCCGGGTGAATGGCCCAAAACCCGGAGGCTAAATCCAAATCAATAAGAATTCTTTCAGCTTCTTGTTTCTCTTTGGCCGAAGGCACCACCACAGTGGTCAAATCCTGGGTGGAAATACCAATAGCCTTCAAAGGCGCCAGACTGTGAAGGACAGAATGCCGGCTCAGGGTGGGTTCAGAGGGCATGATCAGGGAAAAGGCCTGATCACTGATGTCCAAACCAAAGGGCTTGCTGTCTGCTCCAACAACATACTGTGCCCCGGAAATGAAAGCCAAAGCGGCACTGGTCACCGAAAAAGACACACTTGAAAGGACAAAAGAGACCTCAGGTTTGAAAGATCGCAACTGGGCCAGAAAAGGGAAAAGCTCAAAAGGATTGCGCCACATTTTCTGCCGGAAAGTAAAAACCCCATCGAGATGAGGGTTGTTTTGCACCACTTCCCGGTTAACAGGTGAAGTGACCAGAACAATTTCCGCCTGAGGAAAGTTTTCACGGATGGCCCTGAAAGCGGGAGTCGCGCAGACCATGTCGCCCATTTGGTTTTGCTGACGAACCAGAAGAATTCTTTTCGGATTCAGAGCCAGTAGCTGCGGGGCAGACAACGGCGCACGTTTGACCCATCGAGCTATGGTTTTGCTGAGCCAGCGTTTCAAAGGCAGATCTCCATTTATTGTCTGTTGCAGAACATTTTGCAGAACATTTTGCGGAAAATTGTTGTGGCACACCCTTTGCGTCGTTTGGCCAGAATTGCAACCCAACCAATAAGGAGTTTTGAATGCGCCGCCTGCCCACTTCCATTATATGCCTGATGGTCGTCCTATCAGGTCTATTGGGCCTTTATGAGATTACAGCTAAATCCGAAAAAATGCTGGGCAATCCCCTGCCGGGGTGGCAAAGAACCCGACATGTGGAAAACCACACACCATGGAATCCTCCCACCGGATTTTTTCCCCTGGACAAACTTCTTCACGAAAGTGAAGAAGCTTTACGCTATTACGGGTTTTTCGGATAAACACCCAATTCGTTATTAACGATAGCCCAGACTTTTTTTTCTGTCTTCCAGATCTCGTAATAAAGCTAGATATGCGTCGTGGCGCCAATGGGGAATTTGTCTCCGTTGAACCATTTGCTTCACTCCACAAGAGGGTTCATCCCTGTGCAGGCAGGTTCTGAACCGACATTCAGCCTGACCCTCGTGGAAATCCGGGAAATAATTTTGCACATCCAGAGGATCTATGTCCCAAGGATCGAAGCCTCTGATGCCTGGGCTGTCGGCAATGAAGCCACCAGTGGCCAAAGGAAATAATTCGGTTCTGGTGGTTGTATGCTTACCAAGGCCGGTTTTGCCGGTTACTTCATTGACCCGCAGGCCGAGATTTGGTTCTATGGCGTTCAAAAGTGTACTTTTCCCAACCCCGGAGGCGCCTATCAAAAGAGAAACCTTGTCGGTAAGAACTTCGCGAAAATCCTCAACACCCAGCCCATTTTCAGCGCTGGTGAAAACAACCTGGTAACCCATTTTCTCAAAATATTCCCAGCGTTCCCGGTCGTGGTCGTCGTCTACCAGATCCCATTTGTTGAGAACCAGAATCCCTCCCACACCAAAACGTTCGCTTGCCACCAGCAGGCGGTCTACAAACCCCGTTTGGGGAGCCGGTTCCATGACCGACTGTACAGCCACCACCTGGTCAAGGTTTGCCATCAAAACCTGTTCCACATTGCCACCGCTACGCCGGGCAGCCATTCTGGAAATGCGGTTGCGGCGAGGCAGCACCTCTTCCACCACTCCGCAGGGTGGGTCACTTTTTTCATCAAGGACAGAAAACCTGACCTGGTCACCCACAACAGCAATGGTCTGACTCGAACGCGGTCCTTTTTTCAGGCGTCCACGCAAGTTGCAGCGCCAAATTAGATTGTCGCAGGCAATTTGAAGGTGGCCCGCGGTGGCTCTGATAACGATTCCTTCATGGGTGGAATCGTCTGGTTTTGTTGACTTTCTGGAAATATCGGCCTCCAACATTACAGAAACGCTTATTTTACAATCTTTGCGTGACTTTCGAGCTTGTGGTTCCAACCTATACAGGTTAGGTTTTCTATTAACCCAGTCCTAACACATTTTGGTGCTATTCTCAAGGCGGTGCGGCACTATGGATATTGTCGAGGTTCTCAAACATACCTCCAGCGATCTTTTCCTTCCCAACATTCAGGCCTCCGATAAAGATGGTGCATTGACCGAGCTGGTCAACGGCCTTATTTCCGGAACCGATATTAACAATGCAGATAACATCATGCAGATGCTTAAAAGCCGGGAAAACCTGGGTAGCACAGCTGTGGGCCCTGGTGTTGCATTTCCTCATGGCCGGACCCTTTCGGTTCAACGGTTGACCATTCTGATAGGTCGCTGCCCCGAAGGCGTCGACTTTGATTCCGAAGACGGCAACCCAACCAAACTTTTCTTTGTCCTGATTGCTCCACCCCAGGACTCTGGCCACCAGTACATCAAAAGTCTTGCTGCCCTTATTGACTGCATCCAGGATGCCGATTTGCGTGATAAGCTGATGACCGCCGAAGATTATGATTCCTTCTGCGCTGCCATGAAAGGGGAATAACATGAATCCCCAATTGCAAATTCTGGTAGCTCTGCAGGATATGGAAGGCATGATTAAGGAAGTGGAAACCCAAGGCGAACAGCTGGAAGAAATGGGTTTCAAAAATGCCGGTATTGATGACCTGAAAAATGCACGTGCCCAACTGGCCGAACAGGTCGACCCGCGTCATATGAGCTGGTACCGCCGCCTGACTGAAAAATTCGGTCACGCCGTTGTGCCAGTGGTTGGCAATCTGTGCACCGGTTGTTTTGCTAACATTCCGGCTCAGTTTGTTTCCAAGACCAACGCCAGCAAAGTGCAGAAATGCGAAAGCTGTGGTCGGATTCTTTATTGGCCCTAGAGGTTAACATGAAAACATGGTTAATCAGCGGAGCTTCAAAACTCTTTTGCTGACTGACGATCCTACCCCGGTCACTCCAACCCCGGTCATCAGGCCGGGGTTTTTTTGTACCATCAGGTAAACGCCGGCCGGAACTTCGAGTCCATTACTGTTCAAACCATCCCAGACAAAAATTTGTTCTTCCCCTGAGCCCGCAGAGAGTTCCCGTACCTGGCGTCCCCGTAAATCGTAGACAACAACACGGGTGGAACGCGGGCTCGTTTTCTCTGTCCTTGGATTTTGGATTTCCAATTGAATACGGTCGGTGAAAGGATTTGGCCAGGCTGTCAGAATTGTGGTTGTCTGAGGAAGAGGCGCCGGCGTTAATCCACCTACAGGCAAAGAGCAGAGATAATCTTCCACTCTGATTTCGTATCCATCCATGTTGTCGGTACTATGGCCGGCCAATGGGTAAGTGAACAGCTCGTAATTTGGGGGACCGGCTCCCAAGGTCTGCATTTTTGTATCCACCAGATAGGAATGATCGATCGGAATGTTGGTATCGATCTGGCCGTGATGCAGTTGCATTTTCAGGTTACCGTGCAGTGTATTGGCAATGGACCAGCCCGCCAAAAGTTGGCGCACTTCAGCCAGGCTTTTTTCTCCTTCAAGCCAAGGATTCACCATATGGGCCATAACTTTTCGGGACAACGTATTGGTCGCTTCAATGCCTTGATTTATTTCCAAATTGCAATCGAGTTGAATGTCCTCGTGAAGAAAATCACTGGCTCCGAAAAGGACAACCGAACGTTTGAGGCGGTGATCTCTGACCGCCATGTGGTAAGCGACCGTGGCTCCCCGGCTGCGACCCAAACTGACCAGGCGGTAGGGATCCGCTTCGGGAGTAACCGTCAGAAAGGCGGTGAGCATGGCCATGGCATCGTCGCAGTCGCGATCCCAGAGGCTGATTTCACCCTGGCTGAAACGGTTGCCAAGAACATTGGAACCGGCAAAAGCTTCACCGCGGTAAGTGGGCATCAGTACAAAAGAACTGTCAGCGATGCATGAGGTGGGATAAGTCTCGTCGAAATCAAGGGCATCCAAATAGTACAAGCCCTGTTCGCCGCCGTGGTGCAGGACCAGGACGGGAAAGGAACCGCTTTCGGTATAGTGACGAGGAAATCTGACCAGACAATATTGCTTGAGCCCTTCGAAGTAAAAACTGGCTCGGGAAATTGTAAAGCCTTCGGCTTCGGCGTATCGTTCGTGGGTGAAGTTATCGGCTTCGGTGGGGCGGCTTTGCCAGTCGCTGCGGACGGCACTGATTTCATCAAGAGTGGGCGGGGAAAAAACCACTTGCAGGTCAATGTCCGCCAAAGCGGAAGACCCTGCCATTGGCCCAATGAAGTGCAGAAGCATCCCAAAAACTATAATATTTACTGAGAGGCGATCCAAGAGAACCCTTTCGATGACAAATAAATCCGAGTTATCTTAATTGTACCATAAAACCACCCGCAGGTCGATCGTGAACCCTATTATTCGTGAACCCCATTATTTCAAGTTGTTGGATATGCCTGCAGCGACGAGAAAGGACATTACCTGAAAAGCAAGGTTCGCACATCGAATCAGCGTGACCAGGAATATTGTTCGGAAATTCAAATTTTTCAATGCAGAAACAGTTCCATCTCTGAAAGTGATGAAACTTCTGAATCCGGTCCCAAAATTGTGTACCATTTTAGGGACCAATGTTTTGAATTATTCACAAGCAAAGAGTTCATCGAACATTAAACCACTGGTGGAGCTTATCTGACAATACCTGGCTGGGTCGTTAACTGGGAAGAACGTCTTGAAGAATGGGGTTTCGATCAGGAGATGGCAAAAAAGTTTTTTGCTGAATTTGCCCGGAAAAAATCCGAATTGGCAGCCATACCCGGTCTTCTGGCCGAGTTAACCTCCCATTGCGAAGAAGAAGACGTTCTTCGAACCATTGGTCATATTTTCACCACAATGTATGGCCCGGACAACCTTGCAGTTGCTTCTGTTCCCAACAACAAAATTATTGCGATAAAATCCAGTTCTGAAGGCTGTCATTCAACCCGGATTCTTAAGGATGTGTTGGCCCGGTTAGATCAGGATTACGAAATTTTCCCCGGCAAGGACAGATTTGCAGTCCGTCTGTGCCCCGGGAAAATTGTGAATGGTTTGATTGTAGTTTCCGGGCTGGCCTTTCCCCAAAAAATTACATCCTATTTGAGTCAGGCTTTAAATTTGTCTCTGGTTTGCAGCCTGGCCATAGCCAATGCCCGTGCCAGGCGCGGTTACCTGCCCATATGCTCCTTTTGTAAAAAAAAGAAAAACCTTATGAGTGGTTAACTTATCCCTGCCAACAATCAATACAAATTAAACACTTCTTTTTTACTGCAATTACAGTGAACCCTCATGGAAACAAAACGTCGTGTCAGTCCTGAAATTCAGATTGCAGGATAACATCGCTCAAATATCCAGGATGGTCGGCAAAGCTGACGAGGCCCTCATCATCAAGCAAAAATGCATGAGGTACGCTGTAAACGTCGTAGGCAATTTGAACATCACTGGTGGCCACAACACAGGGGAAAGTCAGATCTCGGTCACCCAGATAAGCGTTTATCAGGTTGGGGTCATCGCCCAGATTAACAGCCAAAACGGTGAGGCTGTCGCTGTAGGAATCGTAGAATTCCTGGATGCGCGGATACTGCTGTTCACAGGCTGGACAACCGGTAGCCCAGAAAAACAGAAGCACCGGTTTGCCACGCAGGTTACTCAGGATTACATCCTCGCCATAAGTATCCGCAAGGGTGAAATCAGGAGCTTCATTGCCAATGTTAATACCCACAGTGGGGCTTGGATTGTCGTTGTCAGGGGTGTCATCGGATTGCGAATTGCCACCATAAGCAAGGGAGTCGGGTTCTGA
>JAAEOA010000022.1 GCA_024223715.1 bacterium
CCGATTGATTTGATCGCTTCATCCCAATACGGTGCTTACATTTTCTCACCCAAGGCCGGCGAGAAAGGCACCGACTGGTTCATGCAGGGAAATGCCGCCGGTACCGGCCCTTACAAGGTAGACAGCTGGGAAAAAAGCCAGCAGGTGGTTCTAAAAAAATATGAGGATTACTGGGGCGGCTGGGATGGCAACCACTTCGATCGGGTGGTGCTCAAAATTGTTCTGGAAAAATCCACCCAGGTTCAAATGATTAAAAGCGGCGAAGCTGATTTTGCGTCATTACCGCCGATTGATTCTTTACCGGCTTTAAAGAAGGCCCCGGGGGTGGAGGTCATTCTCTCTGAATCCTGGATGAATTCCAGTTTCCTGATTAACACCAAAAAATTTCCAACCGATAATGCGAAAATCCGACAAGCACTCTGCTATGCCTGGGATTACAGTTCCGTGGTGAATTCCATCTACAACGGCCTGGCAACTGTGGCCGAAGGTCCGGTACCCAAAACAATGTGGGGACACAACCCCAACCTGCCGAAATACGAATTTAACTTGGAAAAAGCCGCACAACTAATTAAGGAGAGCGGTATTCCTAAAGAAAAACTCAAGCTAACCCTGGCTTACATCGGCACATCCCAAGAGTATGAAAACTGCGCACAGCTTCTGCAGGCTAATCTGGCCAAAATCGGAGTTCAGTTGGAACTGTTTTCGAACTCTATTGAATCGCTTCTAACTAGCCAAGAGGCACTACTAGAAGTCGTCGGCCATCAATTGCTCCAA
>JAAEOA010000023.1 GCA_024223715.1 bacterium
CGATCTGGAGGGGCTGGGTTTTCTGGTGCCTTTGTACCTTAACCGCGCAGCCAACTATCGATTGGTGGTGGGCGGCACCCACCACCTGGCCCATGTAATGAGCAAAGTGCTTTACAAAAATGGCGGCATGATCATCGGTCCCAAACCGGTCAGCAAGATCGTAATTGAAGACGGCCGTGCCAAGGGAGTGGAAACCGAAGACGGCTATTATTATGAAGCCGGCAAATTTATCGTCAGCAGCCTCAATCCGCATCAAACTTTCCTGGAACTGGTTGGCGAAAAACATCTAGAGCCTGATTTTGTGGTCCGCACGAATGACTACAAGTGGGAGAAAACAAGTTTCTTCCATGTTCATATGGCATTAACTGAAGCCCCTGAATTTAAGGCGGCGGAAAACAACCCGGAAGTCACCAGGAGCTTCATCCATCTTTTTGGTTATGAGTCCTATCAGGAATTGATCGACCATTTTGATGCCATCCGAAGGGGTGAATTGCGGGATTCGGGATTCAACAGCTGTTTCCCGACCCTTCACGATCCTTCACAGGCCCCCGCGGGCAAACATACCGGTCTGATTTCCTGTCATGCGCCTTACAATCTGGCCGATGGCGGGGCTGAAAAATGGTACGACATCCGCGATAGTATTGCGGATCAATGCCTGGCCCAATTGAAAAAATATGTTCCCAATATTAATGACGATACGATCATGTGGCGCTACATTACCACTCCCAAGGACATCCATAACAAATTCATAGACATGCGGGAAGGTTCTTTCAAACAGGGCGCCTACCTGCCCCTGCAGATGGGTTATTTGCGTCCCAATGAATTGTGTGCCGAGTATGCGACCCCCATTCAGGATTTATACATATGCGGTTCCTGTACCTACCCGGGCGGGACCGTACTTATGGCCAACGGATACAATGCAGCCAATCGGATTGCCGAGGACTTTGGTATCGAGAAATGGTGGAAAAAGCCCGAATCCATCGTGCGTGCCGAAGAGCTCGGCCTGCTTTAGGAGTGATGAATTATGAAAGTTCTATCTACCGGTCTGGGTAAAACAGTTATGTTAGCCCAGTTTAAAGAACTTTTTCAAACCGATTTCGATAATCAGCAGGCCCTGCAAATTACCATGGAGGCCACAGAACCTTTGCACTGGACCATAAAGGTTTACATGGAGCCCAATGATCTTCGCAGGGCGATTGTTATGGGGCTTAAGCCGTCTGTTCTCTGGAAGGCTCTGCTGGCGGTTATTTTAGGTCGATTTTCTCTGTTTAAGAAATCTGAATCCGGCCTGGAAGAATCCTCCACGGAGATGAAAACACGACCGGTTGAATCTTCGAACACTTCAGCAAAGGCGCAAAGTAGTAGTACACCCGGCCCGTTGGCAAGCCTCAAAGACTCCACTGACAACAATGAAGCGCCAAG
>JAAEOA010000024.1 GCA_024223715.1 bacterium
AAAAACAATGGGCCCAGAAACCCACAGGAAATCTTGTAGATTGTCTTAGGAAAATTCTTGGCCCCTACAAAAATACTCACCGAAATATTTTCCAGACTCTCCTTCGTTTCCCAAATGCTGAGCATATGCCGGACTCGGACCGCCAGGACCTATCCCAATGTCTCATATCTTTCCTGAAAAATCTTAATGAGGTTGGCCGAAAAGGATCGGAAACTTGCCAGATAATTGCTGCTATCGGTGAATTACAAACTGAAGCCGGAAGGTCATTCCTGGAAATAATCGTTAACGAGAAAAAGCTCCTGTTTTTATATTTATGGCCCGAGGAAGCCAGAAAAGCAGCTGTTTCAGCCCTGGATACAACGCCTCAAAAGGAGGTGACCTCATGATTCGCAATTATCAGGATTTGGTTATTTTACTTGCTCGGGGAATCAATCAACGAAGAATGTATTTTGAAGACCACCCCCGGGTCATAATCTGTGCCCAAGAATTCTGCACGGGCCTGAATAGGCTTCAAAATCAGGATGGCAAAGGAAAATTCTTTATTGGTGTAGTCGACGGAAAACTCATTCATGAGGGTAAATACCTTATTGGCCCGACCATTATTGGTAGTCATTTGAATAAATTTGCCCAGCTCCTCGGTTGTGGAGGTTTCCTTTTCAATAAAGGTGTCACCCCAGGAGAAATTAGAACCTTTTTCACCTTCGCGATGAGTCAAAAATCAAAACTGGGCACTTTGGAAGAATCACGCAAATTACTCCGAAGTAAAAACCTGTCCACCATTGAACTGTCGCCTCCTTACGAAGATGCTGGTTGGTTCGGTGAGTTCCTTTTCGAAAAAAGGGACAACGGCCAAAAAAGAAGCCAACAGGATCAAAAAATTGACGAATTGATGTCCACTTTTCAGAACCTTTACTCATCTGTTGAAACAGCCCACGACGCCGGCCACTCGGGTCAATGCCTGGATCTGGACCAGACACGATCCACCAGTGAAGAATTAATAAAAGCCACCCGGGGACAGGTGCCGGACATTATGCAACTGGTAAAATATCCGGACTACGATACTTATACCGTTGGACACTCGGTTCGTGTAGCCATGTTTGCTGTTCTGGTTGGCAAGCATTTGAACCTTGATAAAGGCCTTCTCAATGAATTGGGCGTGGCTGCCATGTTGCACGATGTCGGCAAAAGCCGCATCCCCGCCGACATACTTTTTAAACCCAGCCGCCTGGATGAGAGAGAGCGTGCCGTCATGGAAGGACACCCCACCCTTGGGGCCGAAATGTTGCTGGAAAACCCCGACGCCAGTGACCTGGCTATTGCTGTTGCCTGGGGACATCATCGCCGTTTTGACCTTCAGGGTTATCCTAAAATGCCTTGGGGTTCTGCTGAAAGTCAACTCACCCATATCATTAATGTTTGCGATGTTTTTGAAGCATTGACAGCCATTCGACCCTACAAAAAATCCCACACACCACGCCGGGCCTTTGAAATTATGTTTAGTGATTCCGGTTGGTTCTGCCCTATGGCTCTCAGTTCATTTTGCAGTGCTGTTGGGATGTACCCGCCCGGGTCTGCAGTCAAGCTTACCGATGGCCACCAGGCTCTGGTTGTTGCCCCCAGCGAGGTATTCGACCGGCCCCTGATTAAGCTGACCCACGATCCCAACCAAAGGAGCCTCCCGCAGGAGGCTCAAGTGGAAGTTAATTTAGCAACCCACTCCATAGGAGTGAAGATCAAAGAACTGATTTTGACGGATTAACCTTCGTCAATAACAGCGCAGAGATCAATCATCTCCAAGGCAGTCAGGGCTGCATCGAATCCTTTGTTTCCGGCTTTGGTACCGCTGCGTTCAATAGCCTGATCCAAAGTTTCGGCCGTTACAATTCCGTACACAACTGGAATTTCTGAATCCAGAGAAACCATTGCAATGCCTTTGGTTACTTCACTGGAAACATAATGGAAGTGGGGAGTATCTCCCTGAATAATGCATCCCACACAAATGACAGCAGCGTAACGGCCAGTCTGGACAAAGCGTTTGGCGGCGATGGGAATTTCAAACCCACCGGGTACCCAGGCGGTATCAATTTGCTCATCTTCAACGCCGTGACGATGCAGGCAATCCAAAGCCCCATCCATCAGTTCACTGGTGAAAAAATCGTTGAAGCGGCTGCCCACGATGGCAATTTTTTTGCCCCGTGAATCGAATTTGCCTTCAAATTTGCGTCCCATGTTCATTTCTCCTTGTTTACAGATGGTCCAGAATGTGGCCCATGCGGGCTTTTTTTGTCTGCAAATATTTTGCGTTTTTCAGATTGGGTTCAATCTCCAATGGAACCCTTTCCACTATTTTCAGATTGTAACTTTTGAGCCCCACAATTTTTCGGGGGTTGTTGGTCATCAGGCGCATGCGCCGCACACCCAGATCGCGCAATATTTGGGCACCAATACCGTAATCGCGCAAATCGTCGGCAAAGCCAAGTTTTTCATTGGCCTCCACCGTGTCGGCCCCTTCGTCCTGCAACTGATAGGCTTTCATTTTGTTGATCAGACCAATGCCACGGCCTTCTTGTCGCATGTAAAGAAAAACACCCTTACCTTCTTCTTCGATGGCATTCAAAGCCGCGTGCATTTGCTGGCCGCAGTCACAGCGCAGGCTGTGGAATAAATCGCCCGTCATACACTCGCTGTGCACCCTGACCAGAACATCGTCGCCGGGTTGAATGTCCCCTTTGACCAACGCCACATGAGTCAGATTTTCCACCGGTGTGCTGTAGGCCATCATGCGGAAGTCGCCCAAGCTGGTGGGTAAAGGAACTTCTGCTTCACGCACCACAAGGTTTTCATGGTCGCGACGCCAGCGAATGAGATCGGCAATGGTGATTAGTTTCATATTGTGTTCGGCGGCAATCTCCTGCAGACGGGGCCGACGAGCCATGTCGCCATCTTCATCCATGATTTCACAGAGCAGGCCGGCGGGAAACAACCCGGCTGCTTCACAAAGATCAACAACTGCTTCGGTATGCCCCGCACGTTTTAAAACACCACCGGGGGCAGCACCCAAGGGGAAAATATGACCCGGTCGGGCCAGGTCTGATGGTTTGCTTTCCGGGTTTACAAACACTTCAACTGTACGTGAGCGGTCGGCCGCACTGATGCCCGTACTCACGCCAGTAGCTGCATCAATGCTGACAGTGAAATTAGTACCCAGTGATGCGGTATTGCGGGCAACCATGGGCTGGATGTCCAACTCTTCCAGGCGTTCGTTGGTGGCTGAAAGACAAATCAGGCCACGCCCATATTTGGCAATGAAGTTCACGGCTTCAGGAGTGGTTTTTTCGGCCGCGATAATGAAGTCTCCTTCGTTTTCACGGTCTTCGTCATCCATGACGATGATGATTTCTCCTTGACGCAAAGCCTCCAGGGCTTCGTCTATGCTATCGGGTTTGAAGTTGTCACTCATGAGCGTCCTTTCGCTGCCGAACGGCCAAAGCCTTTGGCCAGCAAGCGTTCCAGGGTCAGACCGGCGGGTTTTGATGCAGCCGGTTTTGTTTGGTTATTATTGTCTATTGAATTCAGTCCCGGCCGGCCAGTGCCTGTTCGAGCGGCCTTAACCAGAACATCCATTTCCAGATTGACCTGTTGACCAGATCTTGCTTTATCGAAAAAAGTTCCCTGCAGAGTGTGGGGTATCAGGTTCACGGTGAACTCATCATTAAAAGGACCTTCGTCAACCGTCAGACTGACTCCATCAACAGCCACAGAACCTTTGGGAGTCAGAAAGCGAGCCAGATCAGCAGTCAGGTTGACCGTCATTAGAATGCTACCACCAGACTTTTTGATGGCCTTGATTTTCCCCGTGCCATCCACATGTCCCTGCACCAGATGACCGTCCAAAGGATCGCCCGCACGCAAGGCGGGTTCCAAGTGAACCATTTGACCACTGCGCCAGTTTTTGAAAGTAGTCAAACGACGGGTTTCGGAAGCGGCCTCCACACTGAAGTAGCGTCCTTTGACTGCCACCACAGTCAAACAGATTCCATTGACGGCAATGCTTTCGCCCAGTTTGGCGCCGGCAGCAACTTGCGGAGCATCAACATCAAGACGCACCACACCGCGGGTGGTCCTCAACCCTCTGATGCGTCCTATTTCTTTTATCAAGCCAGTGAACATTTTAATCCTGACGTTGTTCGAAAAAGGCCCGAAAAACTAAATGGTCACCCGTGCCAGGGTGCCTCGGAAGTTCCTGCGGTCGTGAATGAAAATCAGATCTTTTTCCAACTGATCCAAACGTGTAAGGGAAAAACCCCGGTCAATTTGTGGGTTGTCTGAGAATTTATCCGGCCAGGTGATGCCTTGCCCCAGAACCACAGGTGCCAGGTAGTTGATCCAGCGATCGACAACTCCGGCTCCCAGAAAAGAACCAGCCAGTTGTGGCCCCGCTTCAACCATCATGGTCAGAAGGTCTGCCGTGGCAGCCACCTGCAGCAGTGATTTGATATCCACCTGGCCCTTGTTTTCACGACAGAAGAGAATTTCGCCACCATCTTTTTCCACGGCGATTCTATTTTTACTGTCTTTGGCACTTTCACCGGCAAAAACCAGATAATGATCCCGCTTGAAACCACCCTGCCAGCTCAGGTGAGTGTCCACATAACCAGGCATTGGATCCACCTGGGGAACGTCGTGATCATCGGCTGCCAGACGGCCATTTAATTGAGGTTGGTCGGCCATGACTGTGCCTTTTCCCACCAGGACCAAATCCACCAGACGACGGCGGCGGTGCACATCGTAACGGGAAGCTTCACCGGTTATGTAAAATGGCCAGCCTTCCTGACGCAAAGACTCGGCAGGGGCAAATCGACCATCCAAACTGGTGGCCGTTTTCAGCTCAACGTAAACTCGTGAAAAATTATCGGTGGTCACAAAAGGCCAGATAAGTTCCAGGCAGGATTCGGGCAAAACTCCGATTTCCACTTCAATGCCACGTTCACGTAAATAGCGCGCGCCCCCACCCTGAATTGAAGGGTTCGGATCCCGGATGCCAATAACCACTCGAGAGACGCCACTTTTGATGACGGCCTCAGTACAGGGTCCGGTGCGACCGGTATGATTGCAGGGCTCCAAAGTGACGTAAAGAGTGCCCCCGCGGGCTTTCTCACCGGCATCGTTCAGAGCTACGGGTTCCGCATGAAGCTGGCCCGGGCCCAAATGACGGCCACGGCCTACAACTTCACCGTTATTCACAACAACAGCACCCACTGGCGGATTGGGCCAGGTTCGGTTTTCCAACCGTTGAGCCTGGGACAATGCAGCGGACATGAAACAGCAATCCATACCTGTGGCGTCGTTGCCAAACTGTTCGGAACAGTCGTCATCAACACAGTTAAAACTCATTTTTCACACGCGGGGAGCTCAAAGAAAGACAGGCGGGGGCCATCATTAATTCCCGGATTTATCCCAGGATTGATGAACCACAGCAGGCCGCCAACTTCTCTCATCCAGACTTTCACTGTCGGCTCTGGAATTTCACCAGATCAGCTAACGCAAATGAATGCGCGCTCGCGGGCTTTAACCGCCGGTGGGGATTTTCACCCCGCCCCGAAGTTGAGGTAATTTGTCAAAGAAACATAGATCATGTTTGGTGAGGCGTCAAGGGAATGCAGGGCGTTTAATGAATCCCTTGGGGAGATTCCCCCAAGAACAGCAAAGCCGCCAAATCGTACCGCTGAGCCCCCATCAAAGTGGCAATCAACTCATTGTCCTTGCCGGCTCTGAATGGACTCACATATTCCCAAACCACTTCCCCACCGGGCGTAACCTCTAGCAAACGTCCACCTGCCGACTCAGATATCAGGGTATTTCCATTGTCCAGTCGTTGGTTGTACCCCAGCCAGTGGGTGAACAATGGTTTTGATTCCGTACCGTTAAAACGCCAGACAATCTTCTGGGTCAAGGGATCGATTTCCAAAACCTGAGACCGCTTGAAATCGCTGAACTCCGCACTTGCGCCTTTGTTGTCCAGAAGTAGAATATTCCCGTTGGACAAGTATTCGGCTTGGTGTTGTTCAAGCCATTGACCATGAATAGCCCACTTCACTTTCTTTGTCAGAGGATCAATGACGACAATGGTGCTGATCATTCTCAGGGAAACAACGATATCTCCCTGTTGAAAAATGTTCTTATGAGCGGCAATAGGGTTTTGGATGATGCTCACGGAGTTGGCGTGAAATAAATCATCCAGTCGGTGAGTTTGTTGGAGAACAGGAGCATAATCGGAACCATAAAAAGCATCCCATATATCAATCTGGTCTATTTCCTGACCATCGGGTGAAACAATACTGATGGCGTCGGAGCCCACTGGTTCAGAGAAAGTGTGATCACCAAGCATGGCCGTTATTTTTTCAGGGGCTTTCAATATTCTCTTTAAAGACACAATGGTGCCATCTTCCATGATCTTGAAATCGTGGTGATTCATTAATGGCAGCGACCAGATGATTTTTGAATTCCGGTCCAGTTTAACAATCCCGATATATTCAAAAATTACCAGCAAATCACCGTTGGGAAACAAATGGGCGCGGCGGAAAAATTCTTTGTGTTCCTGAGGCACATCGAAAGGCAGATCATCGGGCCAGACATCTTCAAATTGAATTTTCCATTCATGCACGACATGCCCTTTCCCATCCATCAGAAGGGCCACCGGAGCATGACCTGAACAAAAAAGGTTCAAGCCGGGAGAATACTTATCTTCCGTAAAAGTGATAATGCCGGAAGAACTGCCGGCTGGATTGTATCCTGACAAATAACCAATGGATCGCAACTCTGTTTTATTTTCAGCCGTTTCAGACTCTCCTGATACAATTGATGGGTCAATACCCCATCGACCGGAAATTGCCCCCTGATCGGTATCCAGTTCGTAGTCTTCCCTGTTTGAATTTTCAGAAAAATTATCCCCTGAACAACCAGGGCCCGAAAGAACCATCACCAAAAAAATGCCTGCCACCAAAAACCGTTTATAAGTGCCCACTTCTTCCTCCAGAAAAACGATAACACGGGTTGTTTGAAACAGAAGTTATTTAACTTTGATAAATACCGGTTTGTTCACCGGCAGTGAAGCATGCTGCAACCTTCGGAAAGCAACATCATAAAAGTCTCTGGCCGGTACCCGCGCAAACCCCAGCTTAATGTCGAACACCGGCTCCCCCTGCAAAAACCGCCAATGATTGAGAACCGTAGCTTCAGAAGCACCTTTCTCCACTTGAATCAACCGGCGGTGCGAACTGCTCAGGTTAATACCCGGGCTGTTTCGTTTGGCTGCAAAATGAATCAGGTCAAAAATTGCGTCATCCCAAACCAAAGGTTCGTCTTCAGTATTGAGGAAGTGTTTTTGAATGCGACCGGCAAGATAAGTATCGAAGCCACCCCAGGTTAAGTCCAGCAGGTATTTGTCGTAGGTATCGATGGCGTCCATCACAAAAGCCCCGAGCATGGCACTGAAACCGTACTTGGCCCCGATGTAAATAATGGCCATATCGTCGCAAACACCATCACCCATTTGGCGACGGAAATAGGCCTGATCATATTCGGGAAAAGAGTATTCACCGTGGCGATTTCGGCAAATCACACCAATATCCTGCAAAGTGCGCATTTGTTCGTCAGTAAAAACCGAAGCCCCGGTATCACCCAAACCCACCATCTCAAAATTGGCGGTGTCCACAATCAGAATATCGCCACCACCAATGTGAAAAGGCAAGCCTTCGAAAGTCAGCCGATGATGCCGCATGGTATTGGCGCGGTAGGACCAGTCGTCCATAAAACCAGCCAGAACCATTCCGGTTAAGAACTCGCGGGTATCAACTTTTTGCCCTGAGAGAAATTCAATACCAAAAACAGGTTTGCCATCAGGACTGAGGATCAACTCTTTTTTATCAATGTTTTTCAGAACCCATTGGCAAAAATCGGCCAACATTTGGCCACGACGCTGCCGAACATGATGGGCCTTTAAATTGGGATCGGTTTTTTCCAGAACCGAAAGAACCCGTTCGAATGTAGCTTCGGGGAAACAAAGAGGGGTGCCAAAGTCGTCAGTGAAATAGCCGTGACCGTTCATGGCTCGTCCCACCACCGATTGCGGCAACAGGTCGGCCAGACTGCGGGCGCCAGCATCAAAAGGTTGAGCCATGAGAAAGTCAAAATCGAGGTTGACCAAACCTTCAAAAAGTTCACGGTCCCGATTAACACAAAGAATACGGCTTCCTTGCCATCGGTTTCCGGATACCCGACTTTCGGGTCCTCTGGGTCCTTCATTGCGACGACCCCGATCCTGGTTCTGGCCCTTGGATTTTCCCGATCCGTTCTGGACCTGATCCAACAGGGCATCCACCCGGCGGGTGCTGAATTTTTTCCGTCCACGCCTCCTGCGCACAAGCCCTCCTGACGGCTATCGGTTAATCCTGTGAATCAGCATCTTCTTCCCCTGATTGCCAGTCGGCAAACAAAGCTGCGGTGAAACTTTCCGCGTCAAAGACATCCATATCGTCGGCAGTCTCTCCCATGCCAACATATTCCACTGGCAGACCCATTTTTTCAGCTATTGCCACCACAATGCCACCCTTGCTGGTGCCATCAAGTTTTGTGAGAATCAAACCCTGTACGGGAATCGTTTCGGCAAAAACCTTGGCCTGGGATAGACCGTTTTGCCCTGTGGTTCCATCGACAACCAGCAACGTTTCAGGGTCTTTGCCTGTTTTATTGCGAATGACCCGAGCCACTTTACCCAGCTCGTCCATGAGATTTGCTTTAGTGTGCAGGCGACCAGCGGTATCGACAAGGACAATATCCACACCACGTTTTTCAGCCGCACTCAGAGCATCAAAGACAACGGCAGCCGGATCAGCACCGGTTCCCTGGCGAATGCATTCCACATCCAGTCGGTTGGCCCAGACTTCAAGTTGTTCCACAGCTGCAGCCCGGAAAGTATCACCCGCAGCCAGAAGAACTTTTTTGCCGTCTTTGGTAAACAGTTTGGTCAGTTTGGCAATGCTGGTGGTTTTACCGGTGCCATTAACCCCAACAATGAAAATCACCCTGGGCACGTGTTTTTCTTCAATAGTATCTTCAGCAGGAGTTGGTTGTTCTTTTTTGTTCTTTTTCTTCTTTTTGCCACCCACTTCTTCGTCATCCCAGCTCAAGGGACGAATTTTGGGTGTGGCGGTGGTTAGAATTTCCACCACATCGTCCCGAATCACTTCCAGCACACTGTCTAAAGTGGCTTCGCCGCCTTCTTCTTTCAGGCGCGTTTCAATGTTCCGGGTTATGGAGACCGCAGACTCCACGCCCATATCAGCTGAAATTAACAATTCCTCAATTTTCTCGAGGGTATCATCGTCCAGTCGAATGCTGTTGCCAAACATGCCCTGCAGTTTGCCAACCACGCTGTCGCGAGTTTTGCTCAGTCCCTTGCGGAATCTGTTGAATGCGCCCTTTATCACTCGGTGGCCTCCATGCTCTCGTCTATTTCTGGATTTGAATCGTCATCTGTTGAATCTTCAGCAGACTCATCTTCAGCTGCAACTTTTTTCTCTTCCCCGGAATCATCAGCTTTTTCCGGCACCTCAGCACCCGCAAACTCCATGCTGCCCTGAGGATTGTTTTTCTTTTCCTCCGCCAGACGAGCCTCTTCAGATGAGTCCACATTCTGGCGTTTGCTGGCAATGGCATTGCCCAGTTCATGATCGCTCTGGGTTTCTGACACATCGTTAAAGCTAACCGAAACAATGTTACTGCAACCGGCTTCCATCATGGTCACACCATAAAGGTGGTTGGCTGTTTCCATAGTCAATTTGTTGTGGGTAATAACCAGGAACTGGGTATTGCGACTGAATTCGCGCAACATGTTCACAAAGCGGCCAATGTTCGCATCATCCAGCGGAGCGTCGGCCTCATCCAGCACACAGAAAGGTGAAGGTTTGACCAGATACACCGCGAACAAAAGCGACAAAGCAGTTAAGCAGCGTTCACCACCCGAAAGCAGGCTCACCGTATCGATAACCTTTCCCGTAGGCTGGGCAGTGATTTTCATATTACTGTCCAATGGGTCATCGGTTGTCAGCAATTTGAGATCGGCGCGGCCGCCCTTAAACAAGGTCTTGAATACGGCAATGTAGTTGCGCCTTACTTCTTCAAAGGTTTGCACAAATCGTTTTTTTGCAGTGCGGTTGATCTCGGAAATGGCTTTGACCAAATCGTCCCGGGCTTTTTCCACATCGTCCCGTTGGTTTTCCAGGAAATCGAGGCGTTCTTTTTTGCTGTCAAATTCTTCCAGAGCCAAATGGTTAATAGGTCCGAGAGAACCAATAATGCGTCGCTTGTTTTCCAGAAGTTTTTCAGCCTGTTCAAACTGGAAGACACCTTCTTCCATTTCCAGTTCTTTGGGCAAGTCTTCGCTGTTCAGTCCGTCAATAAGATCATTGAAGCTGCCCTTGTATTGCTCCTCAATGCGCTCTTCCAGGTTGTTGCGTTTAATATCGAGAGTGGCCAGCTCGGTTTCCATTTCGTGAGCCTGCTCACGGAAACCGCCACGGGCCTTTTCAATGGCTTGCACCCGTTGGTGCCAAACACTGGTTTCTTCGTGCAATTTTTGAATGCCTTCGGTCGCTGCGGTGACAATTTGACGACGCCGACCGCGCTCTTCAATGCCGTGACTCATTTGAGTGCGCTTGCCTTCGAGCTCCTCGTTCATCGAAGAAATGGACTGCTGCCCCACTTCAATTTCCTGAGCCAAACGTTCCCGGCGACTGAACAACTCGGCAACATTGCCCCGCAGGTGACCCAAAGCCGCTTCGGTCTCCCGTTTCTGACTTTCACGCCGCTGGTGAGTCAGGCGCATTTCCTCCACTTCAGCCCGGGCATCGTCACGCTGCATTTCAGCGTCTTCCACCCTGGACCGCAATTCATCTCGTTTTAAAGTGCTGGTATCTCGTTGGCGCCCACTTTCAGCCAACCGATCTGTTAGCTCCTGCTCATGGCGTTCCAAAGTAGCCACTTCTTCAGCCAAACGAGCCCGCTCTTCTTGCATTTCTTCAGCCCGGGCACCAGCACCGTCGCGCTTGTGTTGCAACTCGGCAGCTTGCACCTGATTCTGATTCAATTCTTCGTCAATGGTGGTAAGCTGTCCACGGCCGGCAATCAATTTCTCTCTCAGATTTTCCCGTTGAATCCGGTTTTGAGTGACTTTTCCCCGAGCCACAGTAAGACGCTCTTCCAGGTTTTCAATTTCTGATGCCAGTTCCTCCAGCTTTTCCTTACGACCAATAATGCTGCCATCGGTGGCGGTATCGCGGCTCCCCCCTCTGACGGTGCCATCGCTGGTAACCAGCAAACCCTGCCGACTGATGCAAACCAGCACACCGGAACCAGCATAAGCAGAAGCTGCTGCCGCCGCTTTTTCATCATCATCAAAAACAACTGAGCGAGACAAAAGAGCCTTCAGAGAGGGCAAGTCGCAGCCGGGTCCTGAAACTACATTCAAAGCCGGGGTTCCACCTGTGACGGAGTTAAGATCCACAACAGTAGAGTCGTTAAAACTACCGGCACACAGAAAACGGGCTTCGCCAATTTTGTCGTCCCGCAGTTCCTTTACCATAGCCAGTGCCGATGGTATGCCATCAACAACCACGGCTTCAAGCAATTCATCGAGCAAAATTTCCAGAGCCAGAGTGTCTTTGGAAGCAACTTGCAGCAAATCGGCCAAACCGCCGGTTACCTGTTGGGAATCGCTATGGCGTTTGAGAATTTCCCGGGGACCTTTGCCATACCCTTCGTATTGCTGATGCAACCGGTTCAAAAGGTCATGAGTGGACTTGGCTGCCTCCCGTTGCCCCGACAAGACCGTCACTTTTTCCTGCAGTCCGGAAGCATCCATCTCCAAATCAGTTTCATCCCGTTCGGCAGCGGCCAGGGTTTCGAGCAAGGTCGACCGGCGACTGATAATTTCCGACGACTGGGTTTTCAAAACTTCCAAAGCTTCATCGGCCTCGGTGCCAGCCCGAAGAATTTCCACCCTTCCTTCTGCCAGACTGGTCATGCGTTCCTGGCGATTGTCCTGACGTACCCGAAGTTCACGCAGCTGACTGCGCTGGGTGGCATCGTTTTCAATCACCTGAAGATTTCGTGCCGTGGCATCTTCCAGAGCAGCCCGGTCAGCGGCCAACTGACTTTCGAGAATTTGCATACCTTCGGCTTTTTCATCCACCATATTTCCGGACGACTCGAGTTCATCTTCAATGCCTTGCAGACTTTGAGTCATGCGCTCAATCTGACCTTCAATATCTTTCTGCCTGATTTCTGCATCTTCGATGGAAGATGTATTGTCCTTAATCCGCCGTTGATGCTCGTCAATACGATGCTCCAGCACCAGAACCTGGCGTTCGATTTCCTGCAGTTCTTCTTCAAAAGCTTCCAGAGCAATTTCGAGTTGCAGTTTTTCTGCCGTGCGCTCTTCAATATGTGGACGCGAAGCTTCCAGCTTGGCCTGCAATTCAGCCAACTCTCCCACGCCGGTTTCAGCCTGGGTTTGGAATTCCTGCAAATGGTCCTTGGCTTCCGTCTCCCGGTTGTCCAGCATCATGTGCCGACGGGCAGCGACCGACAAATCCAGGGCCTTAATTTCGGTATACAAATTCTGATGACGGCGCGCTTTGCCCACCTGTCGCTGCAGAGAACGCACTTCCTTGCCAATTTCTTCAACAATGTCATACAGGCGAATCAGGTCATTCTGGGTGCGATCGAGTTTGCGCTGAGTCTCTTTACGGCGGGCTTTGTACTTGGTAATACCAGAACCTTCTTCAAGCAACCGACGCAGGTCGTGGTTGTTATCATTCAGGATCTGTTTGATCATCGATTCTTCAATGATGCTGTACGAAGTATTGTTCACTCCGCTGTCGAAGAACATATCCCGCAAATCTTTCAATCGACAGGGACTTCCATTAAGAAAATAGTCACTGCCACCATCACGGGTCACCCGGCGTTTAATGGCCACTTCGTTGTAATCAATGGGAATGGCCCGGTCCTCATTGGTGAAAAACAGGGTCACTTCTGCCATGCCCACAGGCCGACGTTTGGTGGTTCCCTTAAAGATGACATCATCCATTTTGCCACCACGAAGCTGCTTGGCTGACTGCTCACCCAAGACCCAGCGAATGGCATCAACAACATTGGACTTGCCACAACCATTGGGACCAAGAATGGCCGTAATGCCCTCGTCAAATTCCAGACGGGTGCGGTCGACAAAAGACTTAAATCCCTGAATTTCTATTGTTTTCAGCTTCACCTGGTTATCACCTAACTCGCTTCGCAGCGCAGAATAATAATTATCTCAGCAATCCTAGAACCGGACGGGGTTTGCCCAGTCTTCGCCCAGCTTCTTCATCAGTTCCTTACGAGCAGCATTGGCTTCACTGCGGCTGGTAAAACTTCCCACATAAATTCGAAACCAACGGCCGTTATCTTTTAATTGAATGGCCCGACTTTCACTATTGAAACCCTTGGACGCCAAAATACTCATTTCCTTTTCCGCACGAATACTGTCGGGGAAAGAATAAACGTGCAGGGCCCAGCCTTCACTGCCTACAGGCTCCACATAGGGTTCCATTCCAAAGCCGGCCTTGGTGTCCACTGGCCTCTCAAGTTCCTTATCAATAACCTTAAATTCAGGCTCGTTTTCTGCAGTTGTGTCGGCTGTGGCCTCAGGTACAATTTCCTGGGGCTCGCTGTCCTGTTGATCGTCAATCTGTTCTTCGGTCCCCTTTTCATCGGTGGACTGCAGATTTGATTTCTCATCAGCGGCATCATTCTCGAGATCCACCAGGGCCGTTTCATTTGAAGGTTCAACTGATTCTTTGTCCAGGCCTCCGGCCACTTCAACAAGCTCACTATTGGTTTCTTCAATATTTTCGGAATCAACAAAACCACTATCAAACTGAGCCATTCCCGCCTCAGAAATGGGTGCAGAACCTTGGCTAAGGTGATTGCTTGTATTTTCGGCAACAACGGGAAAATGACCATCTGCAGGCACTTTGACATATTTGAAATAGTAGGTTGCCGCAACACTGATCATCACCACTGATACAACAGCCGCAATCCAAAAAATTCCGGAATTTCCTTTTCGCCGGGCAAACTCTTCCTCTTCTGCATCAAATTCCTGATCATGCTGGTCCATTTCTTCATCCAGTTCATCAAGAATGGTCTTGGCTGAGCCTGGTGTTGCATCCGAGCCCGCCTCGTTGAGCACCTCGTCCAGTTTTTTGTCACGGATAGAATTTTCCGGAGCCTCTTCAGAGACAACCGCTTCAGGTTCTGATTTCTCCTGAGGCAAACCAAAGCCAACCAGTCCGGTAACAGGAATATCTGCAGAGTTAAAATTCTCCAGCAGATTTTCAATCAGACCATTGGAACGGGCCGAACGATCCCAGCAAAGCAGGCGAATGTTTGCTTCAACAGACCAAAGCCGCCCCACAGCATTGGCAGGAGCAGTGATCAGAATATCATCAGCCTGGCGCTTTAAGCGTTTCAGTAAATCAGAAATTTCCGGACCCGTGGCATCGGCAGGAGTGAACGACCCCACGCCAAGCAAATATCCCCGCCGTCCTTCGAAAGGAATGGGGTCACCACAATTGAGGACACTGGAGCCATAACGAATCAAGTCGATCCAGCCATCGGCATCCTTGCGACCTGCCCAATGACTCAGGTCAGCCTGCTCATCGTCCCCATCAAGCAATAGAACCGCCTGGTCCCGGCTGGCCAGTTCCTGAGCCACACTGAGCGCGGCAATGGCACTTAATTGAGCCTCTCCCGGCTCATGCAGGAACAACCACACTCTGGGCGAGCTTTTCCCACTCATAGCCGTATCGACGTGCTGGGACAACTGACCTTCAGAAATTAATTGGGCAGCGGTTTCCCAAAAAGTACCATCGTCTGAAAAACTGATGTTCCCAGTTCCCAGGCCAGCCACAAAAACCGGCAACTGCCCCGGATTGTTTTCATTCAGGTTATTCATTCAAATCTACTCCCAAAGATGCATTAAGATCTTCCCAGGCCGAAGCAAAAGCCTTCGCCACCAGAGACAATTCTTCATCGGTGATGGTGCGCACATCGACCGCAAGTCCATCCTGGTTCATTCGGCCAACCAAAGCGGGATCCTGCAGACGCAATAACTGATGACAAACTTCGAGTTCTTCTTTGGGCCCCTTCCAGAGCAAAAGCCTTGATTCAATACTGGTGGTGGAAAACGAACCGCCACCCACGCTGGACTTCCCCGGTACTACGGAGGCCCGCCACCGGGATGGCGCCTGGTCCTTCATCAAGGCCAAAAGTTTGCTGGCCCGTTCTTCAAGTTCTGACAAAGACATACCCAGCTGGTTCAAAGTGGGAATGTCTGGCTGACCGTCAGTGGCCAAATACAGACTCATGATCTCATCAAGAGCCGCCAAAGTGGTTTTATCCACCCGGAAAGCCCTCCTCATTGGATGCTTCCGCAGAGCAGCAATACGCTCCTTGGAACCAAAAATGATTCCCGCCTGACAACCACCAAGCAACTTGTCACCACTGCAGGTCACCAAATGGGCCCCTGTAGCCAAATCCTCATTCAAAAGACGTTCTCCTGCGGGCAACCCCAATTCTTCATAGGGGAAAAGAGCTCCACTGCCAGCGTCATAAACCAAGGGACAATTATTCTCATCACAAGCCTGGGCCAGATCCGCCAGATCCACATCTTCGGTAAAACCTTCCACAACAAAATTGCTGCGATGAACTTTCAGGACTGTAGCTCCAGAACTCATGGCCTGACGGTAATCATCAAGGCTGGTGCGATTGGTGGTACCAATTTCAACCAACTCACAGCCGGTTTCAGCCAGAATTTCATGCATGCGGAACGAACCGCCAATAGCCACAACTTCCCCTCGGGAAAGAATGACCCGACCACCATTGCTGGAAAAACGAACAGCCAACCAAAGAGCGGCTGCATTGTTGTTGATAATCAGAGCATCGGGAGCTCCCGCCAGCAAGGCCGCTTTCTCTTCCACAAGCCTGCCGCGGTGCCCGCGGGTCCCTGCAAAAAGATCGTATTCCAAATCACTATTATGCAGGGCCACAGTTCTGGCTGCTTCAGCGGCCACGCCTGGAAAATTGCTTCGCCCTAAATTCGTATGCACCACAACCCCGGTGCCATTCAAAACCCGCCTCCATGAAGGAGAAGTCAAACGATTGTGCCCGGCAACAACCAACCCAACAACCACTTCATGTAGTTCCTCACGCTTAACAACTGAACCTGTTGCCTTACGCAAACTAAGGCGGAGGTCAGAAATGGCATCCTGAACCAGGCGAGTCATCCAGGGCAGGCGCCTGCCACTCATCAATGGAGCAATGCGCTCATCTTCCAGGATATTACTAACCTGGGGAATTTGGCGCATCCGTTCCTGCGTTTCAGCCATGAAACCCAATCTTTCAATATGAATTTAGGACAAAAAAGTGGCTGTCTTTTGACCTCTGTTTTAAATAGAAGCCCAGCCACTGAAGCAGGGAGCAATGTATCAGAAAGCGGCAAAGATGTCCAGCTTCACGGGTCATTTTGCCTCCTGAATAACCCAAATTTGCCCATTCAATCAGGAGATTTCCTGTGTTAAGATGATCACGGAAAAAAACAACCACCCACCATAACCACAACAAGATGGCAAAAAATGACGCAATTTCCCGTAAAAACCCTGACCATGTTGCTTATTCTGGCCCTGTCGGGTTTGCTGTTTACTGGTTGCACAACCAGCCCAAATCCCGAAACTCATGCCCCTGAGCCCATCGCTGGTTATCTTGGCCTTCAGGAAGAATTCGGGCCCCAGGACTTTTCTCCACTGCGAGGCCGCCGTATCGTCATCGATCCGGGTCATGGAGGTTTTTTTCGCGGAGCCCTGGGCCCAAAAGGTCTTACTGAAGCCGAAGTGAACCTTGGGGTGGCCCTGTATCTTCGGGGCCTGCTTGAATGGGCCGAAGCGACTGTCTATTTGACCCGAACAGCTGACTACGATTTCCTCAGCCCAGCCGATAGCACTCTGGCCACGGATCTGGCCTTCAGATCCTCTTTCACCGATTCCCTGCAACCGGATGTTTTTATTTCAATTCACCACAACAGCACTGCCAGTCGAGATGAAGACATCAATGAAACCCAAACCTACTACCCCTTAGGCGACGAGGGTGCCTCTTTGGATCTGGCCCGCAGCATCCATCGCCACTTGGTCCTGAATCTTGAAATCAGTCCCGCCAAAATTCTCCCCGGAAATTTCCATGTGTTGCGAAACACCACCGTGCCCGCCGTTCTTGGTGAACCAGCCATGTTATCCCACCCGGTTATGGAAAACCGCCTGAGCATGGCCGCCAGTCAGGAACTGGAAGCCCAGGCTTATTTTCTGGGTCTGCTCGACTATTTTTCCCTGGGACAACCCCAATGGCTGTCCTGCTTCCCTGACACCCTGACTATTGACTCCAGTGAAGACCTACCGTCCCTATCCTGGACTTTTTTACCTGGCGACTCCCTTTCCATCAATGCACCTGGCCCACGTCCAACGTCATTTGAACTGACTCTCGATGGCCTAAGACAGGATTTTGAACTCAGCGCTGACGGTCGAACCGTGACCTGGGTCCCTGAAGAAAGCCTGAAAGACCGGGGACTGGTTGCCGGCCCCCACACTTTTGCGCTTAAAGGGAGTAATTTGAAGGGCCGTTTCACCCCTATTCACAAATCAATTCTGCAAGTAGAAGCTCTCCTTAACCTGGTGGTGGAGATTTTCCCTGAGAGCCGCGGCAGTCAGCCGGGAAGGCATTACGTTATTCAGTCGACTACCGTTTCCGGTTCCAATTGGGACCGAGATAGAATTCTTATCTATTCTCCAGATGAAAACTTGAAAAACTTACAGGTTGGCCGAGCCCTTCAGGATGGATCGCCGTCACCAGCGCCATTCCCCACCCCCATTATGAGGCCCGAACTCCCTGCCCCATTAAAATGGAAAATGCTTGGCAAACCCGGCAATCAGAATTGGAATTCCCGCCTCCCTCGTCCAGAATGTCCTGTTTCTTTACCCGCCCTTTGCTGGCAACCTGGCCAGCCCTTATGGCTGGAAGCCCCTGGACACTTACCAATAATCCACAATGGCCAGCTTCAGAACGCAGCATTCGGCACCATCAATACCCAGTACTCTGCGTGGCAGGCTCAAGCCATTTTGCCCCAACTTTTGGGCAGGACCATTGTTCTGGACCCGGCTGGTGGTGGTACCGACCACAATGGCCGCTTCCCCCTCGGGACCCGGGGTGCCGATCTCAATCTGGCCACGGCTCTGCAGGCTCAGCGACTTCTCGAAGGAGCCGGAGCCACGGTCCATTTAACCCGCAAGGCAGAAGTAGCCCCCGATGCCCAGCAAAAAGTTCTACTAGCCGGACATCATGAAGCCGACCTTTTTCTTACCATTGGCCGGGTGCACGAGCAATCTCCTGAACAGGTCCTGCACCACCCTGGCAGCAAAACTGGAATACTCTGGGCGACTGCCATGAGCCAGGCCATGGCTTCACTGGACAGTCTTCAAGTGGGCCAATCCTATGGATATTTACTACGCCAAACGGCATGTCCTGCTCTGGAAATAAGATTGAGCACTCCAAAAACCCCTGAATCTGAAATGGAAATGACCACCCCGGCCTGGGCTATGGCCGAAGCCCGGGGTATTCTGCTGTCTTGCGCCACTGCCCTTTCAGGCACTGAAGAAATACCCCCATCGGCAGATCCGGTAAAAGTATTGGAACTGTTATTTTCCCCCACTGCGTTACCATCAGTAGACTGGGCCCGCTGGGATGGCAATTTCGACTGGCAGGACAACCCTTTCCAACC
>JAAEOA010000025.1 GCA_024223715.1 bacterium
AATAAAAATAAAAAGAGGGAACTTTTTGGGTTTTTCTACAAAGTGGATGTCAAGTCACTGGTTTGGTATTCTCCTGAGAATTTCGAGGATGCAGAGTATGAAGTTCCGCAGACTATGGAAGAGTTGAAAGCATTGACTGATAAAATCGTCGCTGATGGGGGTACCCCCTGGTGTATCGGTCTGGGATCTGGTGGGGCTACGGGTTGGCCTGCCACAGACTGGGTCGAAGATATGATGTTGCGAACACAGTCACCGGAAACCTACGACAAGTGGGTCACCAATGAGCTGAAATTCAATGACAAGAAGGTAATCGGGGCAATTGAAGAGTTCGGATATTTTGCTCGTAACAATAAATACGTAGCTGGTGGTGCTGCTACAGTTGCATCCACGGATTTTCGAGACAGTCCCAAAGGCCTTTTCTCATCACCTCCTCAGTGCTACATGCATCGCCAGGCGAGTTTCATCCCTGCATTCTTTCCCAAAGGAACCGCAATTGGTGAAGATGCCGATTTCTTTTACTTCCCTGCTTATGCTGGTAAGCAACTTGGCAAGCCTGTACTCGGTGCAGGTACAGTTTGGGCGATTACAAAAAACAGTAAGGGCGCTCAAGACCTGATGAAGTTTTTACGCAAACCGATAGCACATGAAATCTGGATGGCACGCAAGGGATTCCTGACCCCACACAAGGGAGCAGATCCCAACAAATTCGCCGATCCGACACTACGCAAAATGAACGATATCCTACTGGGAGCAACCACTTTCCGTTTTGATGGTTCCGACTTGATGCCCGGTGGTGTAGGTGCGGGGTCTTTTTGGACCGGTATGGTTGATTATGCTGGGGGTAAATCAGCCAAAAAGGTGGCTGATGAAATCCAGAAATCCTGGGACGCACTTAAGTAAATATCGGACAATCAACGTCCTGCTGACTAGCAGCAGGACCTACGTGACTTTCGTTTTTATCCCGTTCATATGGCAGGAGGTTAGAATTTATGCATCCCGCACTTCAAGGACTAATTACCATTTTTTTGGGAGTGG
>JAAEOA010000026.1 GCA_024223715.1 bacterium
AGTAGCGGGAATGGGGCCTGAATATTCGGTTTTCTGCCAACTGCTTATGTGAAAGGCAGTTGCTGTTTGGGCAATGCGGTGGGTGCCAATTTATTGATGGGTTTATATAAGTGCACATGTTTCAGATATGCAGAATCAGGGCCTTTCACATTCTCTGCGGAATGATAAAAGGAATAAGGTCTCTAATTCCTTTCTGTTCATATTTGCAATTTGATAAGTTTCCAGGTTCGGAGCCCAAATACGGCTTATGTGAAAGCATTTCTGCTGAACAGCAGATAACAGTATTGGATCGAGCGAGTTAAAGAAATGACAAAGCACCTGAACCACGGGGGAGACCTTTAATAGTATGTATTCCACACCATTATCAGGTATATTTCTTTACAATTTATGCTAAATATGATATTATATTAGCCTGCTAAAACAGGAGGAAAAGGCCTCAGCTTTTCCCTCCAAAACTTCGCTTTTTTGGGAGGTAAAGTACCGTGGTTTATTCATCAAGGATTAACTTTGTTCGCGTGGTTTTCTGTATGGCCATATGCCTGATTTTTGTTTCATCAGCCCTGGCCCAGCCCTCTGAAGAGTGGGTCCAGATCTACGATAGCCCGGATGGCGACGATGACGAAGGCTGGGCCATGGCTGTGGATAATGCGGGTGATGTCTACGTTGCCGGATATTCCACAAACTCGGAAGGCTACGATCAGTGGCACACAATCAAATACGATACCAACGGGGTTGAGCAGTGGACAGCCACCCATTCAGGAACCGGCGGTGATGACGATTACGCCTATGCCATTGTGGTGGACGCAAATGGCAACGTCTATGTGACCGGATCAGCTTACAACACGGGAACCAGGTCAGATTTGGCCACCATCAAATACAATTCCAATGGGGTTGAGCAATGGGTCGCCGTCTACAATGGATCAGGAAATGATAATGACTGCGCCTACGATATCGCCGTGGACGGGTCAGGCAATGTATTCGTGACCGGATATTCCATATCCACCAGTGGATATGACGACTGCGTCACAATCATGTATGACGCCAGTGGCACTGAGCAATGGGTAAACATTTATAATGGAACCGGAAATGAACGAGACTGGGGTAGTGCCCTGGTCGTTGATGGATCGAGCAACGTTTTTGTGACAGGAATGTCCGAAAATGCCGCCGGCAATCGTGATGGTTTGACGATCATGTACGATTCGACAGGGGCCCAGCAATGGCTCAACCTCTATGATGGCGACTTCCATGGCAGCGACAATACCCGGGATATCACACTGGATGGACTGGGCAACGTCGTGGTAGTTGGAGTTACCGAAATCACCCAGAACAACTACCGGTGCCTCACAATTAAGTACAACTCAAGTGGCGTTGAGCAATGGACGACCATCTACAACGGAGTCGAGGATGAAGGCGCCTCCGGCACTTGCATTGTGTCAGACGGATTGGGCAATACCTATGTGGGCGGAGATTCCCGTAGCTTGGTTACGGGAAAAGATTTCTGCACGATTAAGTATGACTCCAGCGGCGTCTCGCAATGGGTTGCCACCTACAACGGACCGGACGATGGCCACGAGAACGTGATTGCCATCACCTTGGACGGATACGGAAACGTCTATGTTACCGGAGATGTCGAGACCCCAAGCACAGACTATGACTGGGCCACTGTCATGTACGATTCGCAAGGTATCGAGCAATGGACTGGTGCCTACAACGGAGATGCCGACGATTTTGACAGGCCATATGCTCTGGCCGCGGACGGATCCGGCAACCTTTTCGTGACGGGTTATTCTTATGATGCATCCGGTTACGTTAACTGTGTCACCATCAAGTATGCTCTGGATACTGTTGGCACCGAGGAGGGTTACATTGATCCTGAACAAAACAACACCCCGCAACCGGTGGTTGGCTTGTCTGTTTTCCCAAATCCATTTAACCCATGCACCAAAGTATCTTTCACCCTTGAGCATGGAGAAAATGTAAATCTCAGTATTTACGATATTACCGGAAAGTGCATTGCCGTGCTAGCTGATGGTACATTTGAGGCCGGCGCTCACTCTTTGGATTGGCAAGGTAAAGATTTACAGGGGCAGTCTGTTGCCTCAGGAACCTATTTTGCAAGGATGACTACTACTGACAAGATGGTTTCAACGAAAATGATGCTTGTAAGATAAACAGGTGAAATGGTCTTGGTGTTAAACCAAGAGCCAGGAGATTGCCACCGTTTTATCTTGGGGGGAGTATTTGTGTACTCCCCCCGATTTTTTTGCCCATTGTGTCTACCCAAAACTCAATCGATCAAGAAATTGCACCCGGAATCAGCTTGATTCTTCCGGCTGGATCCAGGTTTGAGATGGTGGTTTTGAAAACTTGATCGCGTATCTGGCAACAGTTGTCTCGCCAACCTTTTCGATGCCAGCCGGCAACGGTCTTGGGCTGGACCATGACGAGGTTGCTTCGTTATTCCCGCCGCGGTGTAGTTATTGAAGTTTTTTTACTAATACTGTACTGTCTTGCGATATCAGCAGGGGAAGCTGAATAAAAATCGTTTTGTCACCTTTCCTCTGCACAATCCATCCAACCGTTTGTCCAAAAGGAGAATATGAAATGAGGAAAGTGCTATTACTTCTCGTCCTGGTATCTCTGTGTTTCTGCGCTCCAGCCTATTCCCAATGCAATGAAGACCCAGACGAGATCGGGGTTTTCTGGTCTCCTGATTCTGGTGACTGCCTAAACTGCGAAATCGCCATGGGTCTTCAACCTTTATCAGCCTACGTCATTCTGTCCAACGCGTCATTGGCGGGTGGTGTCAGTAGTTTTGAGTTTTCGTTGGTTAATGCCGACGGATCTTATTTTATGCCACCGCCCAGTGATTTTATTGTGGGGTACGTCTTGCCGCCTGGTTCTCTGAACGTTTCCCTCGCACCGGATTTTATCGTGGGTTGTGCTTCGCCGATTCCCTGGGCCCCTAGTATTACCCTGGTTGAAGTCCAAATTCTGGCCTCTGGTGCAGCGGAATGGTGTTTCGGCGTCAAGGCGGGACAATTCGCGTCGATTCCTGGGCAAATGACCTATACAAATGGAAGTGATCCATACGATTTTCGAATCATGAATCCCAACAACGGACCCGATGCGTCGGACTACGCCATGGCCTGTCTGAACCACCCGGATTGTGACCCAGGCCCTGTGGCGACCAAGAACAGCAACTGGGGAAGCGTCAAGAGCCTGTACCGATAGAGGACGCAAGAGATTCTATTGAAGTGCCTGATGGCCGGGTTTCAGCCCTAATCGGTTACGACCCGGCAAATCCTCCTGCCGCCCGCCAGTTGTTCTCCCAGGCCGCGCATTGAACCGCTGTCCCTACAGTCTTATCTATCCGAGCAAAATATCACCGACTGCCTATTGCTTTGAAAACAGGATGTTTGCGAGCTTCAATCAACATTTCCTCTTCCGCCTGCTTGCGATTATTGTTGATGGTTTCCAGAAAGTTGATCAAGGCTTTGGCATTTCTTTCCAGCACCTGAAACTGCAATTCCCGGCCATTGGGTCCGTGGACGGCAATAGAACAGCTTGACGCATGAGCGTCAAATCCGATATACCTGTCCAAGAGTGTTCTCCTTCTTGGTTAAGGGTTTCTTAACTGCAAATGAGATCATGTCCCTGGCTGGGGGAGAGCGCTACTCTGTTTTCAGGCAGGAAGAATGCGCGGTGGTTGGTATGTGGGGTAAGGATGCCATGCCCCTATTATGCCTGTCCCCAAACAGCAAAGGTGCGAAAAATAATGAAAGAACCTAATCGATGGTGCATGATATTCGCCATATTGATACTAATGGTTGTGACACCCGGAATCACAGACGCGAGCGACAAGACCAACACAGGCCCGGACATTCCGGAATGGTTCCTCACCGTCCAGGCGGAGAGTGCAACGGCATCCAAAAAGACTCTGCAGTTCAATGGTCTCCCACACGATGTGATGTTCATGACCGAATCGCCTGTTCGCGACATTAAAAAGGTAAGCTCCACCAGGCTTGCAGCTTTGTGGGACTCTTTTGGTTTCGAAACAAACCCACCCAATGCTTCATTAATTGGCCTCACTCCTGATGATGGGAAACCCTATGAGGGCTTCATTGTGATCACAGGTATTTCTGCGGAGGATGATGGCAGCCTTATCTTTGAGTATGAGCTAATTGAAGGGTCGGATCCAGTTCCTGTCACTCTTGACAACCCGGGTGCCTTTATTGATACCTTCGAATGCGAGTGTCCGACCCAGGGGTGTGAAAACTGCAGGTAGCGGCGCATTGAATATTTCAGTAATCATTGGTAAAAATGATTTAAATTAACAGTCTAATCCCAACGAAAGTTGACCTAGGATGAAAAAGATTACAGCAGCATTAACCATTGTAATGGCAATAACATTAATTATCTCCACCGCGTCACTGGCGCTGGCTGCTGGGTCAACCACTGTCCCGGTGGCCAAGACAGGTCAGACCAAAAGCTATGCAAAAGGCGATGACGGTTACTACCAAGCGGGCGTGGGGCTAGATCCATCGGTTAGGTTCACTGATAACAACGACGGCACAGCCACTGACAACCAGACGGGGCTTGTCTGGATGAAGAATGCAAACAGTTTCAACCAGCTAACGTGGTATGACGCCCTCAACTCGTGCAATACTCTAAAAAGCGGTGTGTACGGCCTGAGTGACGGTTATGTGGAGGGTGACTGGCGGCTGCCGAACAGGTTTGAGCTGGAGAGCCTGTTGTTTTTGGGCACCGGCGATACTTTGCCTCCAGGTCATCCTTTTTCAAACTTACCGAATGGCTACCACTGGACCAGCACGGTTTGTTTCTATAATACCAACACATCTTGGTATGTGACCTTTGGCAATGGATACACTGGCAACGACATACAGCAAACTACCTGGTACGTGTGGCCGGTTCGAGACCAGTAAAGTTGTGCACATCAAGCGGATGATGTGGTTGAAACAGGTCTCTTTGGGCTAGTTGGTAGAAAGATCCAGCCAGCCCAGTACACCCGGGCAAAACCATGACATTACATTATCAAATATTTAACTTTGCCATCCAGGGGTTTTGTTGAGAAAGACCCGCCATTCAAGTTCTTTCTCCAAAGGATAAAAATAATGAAAACCCATGCTTCCATAATCACCGTTCTAATCGGAATAGTATTACTTTGTTCTACTCCGGCATCTTCAGCCATCATAAGTATTTCCTTGGAAATACCTTTCACAGATATCGGTGTTCCCCTGGCCAATTCAATTGTCGGTGTTGTTTTTGAATATGTAACTGGGTCTGTAAAAAATACTCGGGAATCACCTTGGATTGGCACAGCAAATACGGAAGGTATCTATACAGCAGTTCTAAGTGACTCAATGGCCCGCTATATTTTATCATCACCCACAAACACATTCACATTACTGTGGGGTTCCGTTGATTCACATAATATTGTCCAGTTCTACATGAACGGTGTGGCTACTGGTGAACTAATTGTCGGTCAGGATGCGATTGATGCGGGAGCTCCAGAGGCAACTGGCTTTGGTGTTGCGACAATAACTACTAATTCTCAGTTTGACGAAGTGCGATTCCTTTCGACAAATAGTACATTCGAATTTGGAAACTTGGGATTTTGAATGTTTGTAATAATTGGAGGGGCTCTTTTTAAATGACCAATAAATATTTTTTGGAAATTGCCGCCTCCTGATCAATGTGGAACTGTTTTTTTTTCAGCAAAATGAAGGAGAAGAAAAATGTCAATCGATAGTGCCACTGAATTTGTGGAAAGAATGAAAACTGACGAAGATTTCAGAAAAGAAGTAGGTGAGAAATCTTCTCCTGAGGAACGGATGAAATTTGTAAAGCAGAGTGGTTTTGATTTTACGAAGGAGGAGCTGAAGACAGCCCGCGAAAAGCTGCAGTTGACTGATGAGGAATTGGATACAATTACAGGTGCTTATTCTGAGTGTATCTGTCTTTTGGCAGGAGAATCAGATTGGAATTGGTAGACAAATAGACGTACCTCGGTGGTTACCCACAAAGACGTGGGGCTTCTGTGAGCGGTAGGCTCCCGGAGGTTATAAACCCCAGGGCCCTAGTCACGTCGAGCACCCGTGATGATAACCACAGGTGTTCCGGGGATTCAATTGATTAAGAATTTCAGGAAAAAAAAGGGCGGCTTCAGGGCCGCCCTTTTAA
>JAAEOA010000027.1 GCA_024223715.1 bacterium
TCCTGGCTCTATTTATTTTCTGGGTACACAAATACGGCCTTTGGTACGGTGATGCCAAGGCGGTCACCCTGTCGGAAAAAATGATTGATATGCCTCTCACCTCCAGTCAATTAAAAGCGGCCAAATTCTTTGTGGTCGTAATATTACTGTTTTTGCTCCAGACAAGTTTCGGAGGTTTACTGGCCCATTACACCACTCATCCGACCAGTTTCTTCATCCCCGTTGTAGCCAAACTCATACCTTACAGCTTGGCTAAGACGTTTCATTTACAGTTGATGGTTTTCTGGATCGCCACCACCTGGCTGGCGTCCGCCATCTACCTGGCGCCCATCATCGGGGGCAAAGAACCGGCCAAGCAGAGTCTTCTGGTTAAGCTGCTTTTCGGCGCCGTTCTGCTGGTCGCCGTGGGAAGCCTTACGGGAGAGGTTCTGGGTATCAAGGGGCTGCTGGGGAATTTGTGGTTCTGGCTGGGCCATCAGGGATGGGAATTTCTTGAATTAGGACGTATCTGGCAGATTCTGCTGTTTATCGGCCTGATCTTCTGGCTGGTGATCGTTTACCGGGCCGTCGGCAATCATTTAAAAAGCCACAAAGATGATTTCAGTGCCTTGATCTGGTTTTATGTGTTCAGTGCCGTTCTGGTGGTGGCTTTTTTCGGCTTCGGGCTTTTTTATGGTAAGGGATCTCACCTGACCATGGCGGACTACTGGCGCTGGTTCGTGGTTCACCTCTGGGTGGAAAGCA
>JAAEOA010000028.1 GCA_024223715.1 bacterium
AAGGATATTATTAAAGTCGTGGGCTATACCTCCAGCCAAAGTGCCAATGGATTCCAGCTTCTGACTCTGGCGAAGTTTCTCTTCCAGCTTCAATTCACTGCTGACATCTCGCTTGACCGCTACAAAATGAGTGATAATCCCACAGTTATCCATGACCGGTGAAATAGTGGCCACTTCCCAGAATAATTCCCCATTTTTCTTAATATTGATCAACCGCCCCTGCCAGGTTTCACCCCTGGTAATGGTATGCCACAATTGTTTATAAAAGGCGTCGTCATGATGTCCACTGTTCAGAATTTTCGGGTTATTACCTTCAACTTCCGCTGCTGAATAACCGGTCAAACGCGAGAAAGCCGGATTGATGTATTGGATTTCACCAGAAGAGTTTGTAATAACAATGGAGTCGGCAGTTTGTTCGATGGCCGTCACAAGACGATCGCGTTCTTTTTCAATCAAAAGACGGTCAGTAATATCTCTGCAAATAACCGCGTGGGCTTTTCGCCCGTCCCACTGAACTTCCCGGATGTTGATAAACACAGGAATGATTCGGTCCGGTCCCAGATTCAAGTGGCATTGTTTCGAAGATGCCATTGTTTTCCTGTTAAACTCAGAGTCGGTATTTCTGATCTTCCTCAGAATTGAACAACCATCGGGAACCAACTCAGAAATATTATCACCAGCACCGCTGGTACTGCCGGTATCAGTATTTGCATGCAGGATTTTCCCATACTGGTCCACAACAAAAAGATAATCATCCAACGCGGAAAAAATGTTGGAGAAGTTCTGACGGGCTCCTGCCAGACTGTTTTCCAAAGACAGAACCTGGAGACGCAAACCGAACGAAAAAATGACCTGGCGCAAAGCATCAATTAAAGAAGGTTCAATTTCATTTGATCCGTTGGAAGCAAAACCCAAAGCCAAGGAAGGAATGTTTTCAAGTTCCAGAGGAATGACCCCCACTTGATTGATTCCCGATTCTTCGAATACCTCGGCGGAAGACCCCCAGATTTCTCGCCAGTTGCGAACCATTTCATGGCCAACCATGAGGTGACTGACTACTGGGTCAGGGTAACACATGGTGGATAACACATGATGGACAAGAGGATCGGTACCAGCCCCCCTGTGGAGTTCTAAACGGCGGTCCTGAGTCTTCCAGGACCAAACCCAGATACTGTCCAGTTGAGGATGCTCCAGGCAGGCTTCACCCAACATAGATGACATTTGGGACAAGTTCTCAGCCTTGGAAATAGCATCTATTGTCGCTTTTTGAAAACTCAACAAGCTGTTTGTTTCAGTATGTTCAATGGGAAAATCGGCCATTGGGTAATCTTTCCGCTTCCTGAATATTGTGTAAAAACCAACAAACACCAATCGCACTTCTCATGGAGTCATAAATATTGTATCGTCCAAAACTACTCATGAATTAGCAAAAAAAGGGAGAAAATCTCTTGCCAGAAAAAATCCTGCATATTTTATCTCAACGACCTTCTAAAACAGGCAGTGGCATTACCCTGGAGTCTTTGGTAAGACAGGCCTCCCAAGCTGGCTGGAAGCAGGCTGCGGTGGTGGGGATTCCCGCAGATGAGAAGCAACCGGAAGTGGGTTTCCTTCAACCTTCCGATATCTTTCCCATTCGCTTCAAAAATGAAACAAAAACAGGCCTTTCAGCTGATCTGGATTTCCCCATCCCCGGTATGAGCGATGTTATGCCCTACCCAAGCAGTGTTTGGTCCACCCTGAAAAACAGCCAGTTGGAAAAATACCGTCAGGTGTGGACCCGGCACCTGGAAAAAGTCATCATGACTTTTCAACCGACCATCATTCATTCAAACCATGTCTGGCTTGTCAGTTCACTGATCAAAGACGTGGCTCCGGATATCCCTGTTTTGACTACTTGCCACGCCACAGGGTTGCGTCAGATCAAGCTCTGCCCCCATCTGGCTGAAGAAGTTCTTCAAGGATGCCGCCGCAATGATCATTTTTTTGTTTTACGGCATGATCACGCAACCGATTTGGCCCGGGTTCTGGATTTTTCGAAAAAAAGGGCGCAGAAAGCCATCTCCCTGGCCGGGGTCGGCTACCGTGAAGAAATTTTCAAAACAACCGAACATCGAGTTCCACTGTCAGGAAAAAATCTGATTTATGTAGGAAAATTCAGTAATGCCAAAGGACTGCCCTGGCTGCTTGATGCCTTGAAGATACTATTACCCAGTCACCCGGATTTGCACCTCAATGTGGCAGGTGATGGTGCTGGACCTGAAGCCGAAATATTGCGCACTCGCATGGGTCAAATGTCCCAGTCCGTAACCATGCACGGCATGCTCAGCCAGGAAAACCTCGCCCGACTTATGGGGCAATGCGATGTTTGCATTCTGCCTTCTTTTTATGAAGGTGTGCCCTTGGTATTGGTTGAAGCTGCAGCCTGTGGGTGCAAGCTGGTCAGCACCGAACTGCCAGGTGTCATGGAACAAATTGCTCCGGTGCTTGGTTCAGCTTTGCAGTTGGTTCCCTTGCCCCGCCTGACCAATGTGGATATTCCCCATCCAGATGATCTTTACGACTTCACCAGAAATTTAGCCGCTGGAATTTCCAGAAGTATTAATGAGAAATCTCATTTCATTCCGGAATTGAGTCCTTTTACCTGGAAGGCTGTTTTTGAGCGGGTTCAAGAAGTTTGGCTTGGCTTTTCAAATGACATTTGAAGATAATCCTTATTCAGAAACTTCACTAAAGAACCGATAAATGTTGGGTCCGTCAAAAACATCGACCCCAAAAACACGAAACCGCAAATCAATGTTCCTTTGAGCCGAAATTCAACCGAGGTACTCGATGACTGCACTCGTCCAAGCTGTCACCCATCGCCAGGATTTTCTGAGAACCGCACCATTTCTGGAAAGACTGGCCCATTCCATAACTCATCCGGTTTTTGTCCTGCGATCCAATCAGCGCATCGTTTTTGCCAACAAGACTTCCCTTCAATGGTTGGGCCTTACCAGTGACAATCTCTTACAGGGTTCGAAACTAACCGATATTCTTTCGGAAGAAGACATGAAGCTGAAAGACAATACCGAAGAAATTATTATTCAGGACGAAACCTTTCTTCTGGTAACCTTGGAGGATCATTGCAAACAAAGCCAACGTATGCTTCTGGAAAGAACGTTTTATCACGACCTGCTAAACACCGCAGGGGGCATGCAAGGCTTAAGTGAATTTCTTCACGAGGCCAGCCGGGAAGAATTGCCATCCTTAACGCAAACAGTAAACAACATGGCTAACCAACTTGTTGATGAAATCCTCAGCCAACGAGATTTGCTTGCAGCCGAATCGGGTGAATTATTTTCGGAAAATCGAGAAATGCATAGCCAGGAAATTTTGGAGACTACCTGCAATACTTATAAAAACCACTCTAACTTTAATTTTCGAATCATTAACATTTCTCCTGAAGCAAAAAATTTCAGTTTTCACAGTGACCCAATTCTAGTGGGCAGAATATTGGGAAATATGGTGAAGAATGCTCTGGAAGGATCTCATGATCCGGCGCCTGTTACCCTGAACTGTGGGCAAAATAATAGTGAGGTTTGGTTTTCGGTACACAACCTGGGCTTCATTCCCCCAGACCATCAAAGAAAGATTTTTAAACAGTCTTTTTCCACCAAAGGCTCAGGGCGCGGAACCGGCACTTTCAGTATGAAACTTTTTGCTGAAAAATATTTAAAAGGCCGCATCGAATTTAAATCCGACGCGGCCTCAGGTACAGTCTTTAAAATCAGTTTGCCTTCTGACGGCTCTTGAATATTAACCAGCCACCAAAGCCGACCAATCCCAGAGGCCACCAGTTTTCCATCCATTCAAGGGAAATGCCGTAGTTCAGATCCAAAATGATCAGAACACCGAAGGCGATTAGCAGGACCCCCATAGGCATACTACCTTTCAGACTTGGCATTTCGAAATCCGGCGGAACATCCGTTTCCTGCATTCCATCAAGAGCCCGGTTAAAATGCTGCGCCCGCCGGTTGGCGTCAATCAGATTAAATATCCAGAAGAATGCCAACATGGGGCCAATGAACTGGGGCAAAATTCCAAGACTCAAAGCCGTAATGCAAATGGCCATAATCAGGACATACAAAAATCCCAGCTGGTAATACCCCACATATGCTTGGCCCATTCCAGGGAAGCATGAAAAGAAGGAAGCCAGACCTGGCGATTTATAAGGCAGATTGGGATTTCTGCGTTTGGAATTGTTCCCATATTGTTGATGGGGATTGGCGGAATAGGGCTGGTTCATTTGGCCCTGGTTTTGTGAGTTGTTATGTTGTTCATTCATGGGACTGCCTTCCTCTTTTGGTTCCTGTTGATGGTTCATGATTGGCTTCTCTCTTTTGATTGTTCTGGCTGGATTGACCACCATGCGGACCAAGCCGTTTGGGAATCACCTGCCATTTCTTTTATCTGATAACCAGCCAGCTGAAGTTTGCCCGTTTTCATGAGAGCCCAAGCCTCCAGCAAGTGGTTTTTTGCCTCGCCAAAATGCGGTTCGCTGCTTTTATGGCGTTTTTGCCATTGATGTTTTTCCCTTTGGAAAAAATCCCCGGCATCTGAAGATTTTATTTCAAAAAATGCTCCGACCTTCGCATCGACCTTGTCTAAAACCGATTCAACCCCAGGCAAAGCCATAGGGCCAGCCTCAACAATTCCCTGAACCTGCCGGGCTTCCTGCCTGAAAGGGGCTCCTGGAACTGTTGTCAACAGGACCAGAATCACCGTCGCCACATAAGCCACTTCCAAGGCAAACCGGGGCCGGAACAATTGCTTCTGCCACCACTGCCCCATGCGTTCGATCAGGCCCAAAGGTCCCACGGTTTCACCCCTTCTTGCGGCATGAGCCAACGGATGCACTGCCAAGGTGGTTCGAGCCAAAACGCTCTGAGTAAACGAAGGACCAGGATCGACTACAGCCATTTGGGGAAGCAAAGGCTGAACCCACCCCAGAACCACCGCCACCTGGCGGCAATCTGAGCAATGCTCCAAGTGAGCCTGAACCAGCTGCCGGTCAAGGCGTTCCAGTTTGCGGTCGGCAAGATCGGGCAAATGGGAACAGGCTTTTTCACAGGCCGAACCTGCGGTTTGGTCCATTACTCTTCTCACAAAATCATTTTCGCGGTCGCGTTTGTTATTTTTCATGACGCCAACCCCGCTCTGAAATTACCATCCGGACCGTCATCGTATCCGGCAATGACCTTTGCTAATTCTATTCGAGCCCGGTTGGACCGGGATTTAACCGTTCCCACCGGCACATTCAGCATTTGAGCAATTTCATCGAGAGACAGTTCCTGAATATCTTTCATGAGAATAATTTCCCGATTAATTTCGCTCAACTCCTGCAAGGCCCGGAAGACCATTTTTTTACGTTTGTTGCGCACCCAATCCTGTTCAGGATTCGAGCTTTCACCCGCTAAGTTGTGCATTTCATCGGCAGGAATATCCTGACGAGGGGGTCGGGCTTTGATCCGGCGCAAATGGTCGATGCAAGCATTGCGGGCAATTCTGGTCATCCATGCTTCAAAGCGGTCCGGTTCATCACACGATTCAAGCCTCTGATAAATGCGGACAAAAATTTCCTGGGCCAGATCCGAGGCCTCGTCCTGATCGCCAAGATAGCCGTAAGCTATGGCGCAGATTCGTCCCTGATGCTGTCTCACAAGCACCTCCCAAGCCAGCTCATCATGCTGGCGGCATCGGTTGATCAGTTCCCTGGAATCCATATTTTCGTTTTGGCTCCGGTTGAAAAGCTGAAATTCTTCGTTCGCTAAAAATACTGACGCATCATAATTCTGGAAAGTTCGCCAGAAAATGAAAATATTTTGAAAAATAGATGTTTTTTGGTTTGAAATAGCACCCATTTAGCCTTGTTTTTCGCAATTAAGCCGAAAAACGGACAATTAATATCTTTTCAGGACGGGCTTGACCAAGCCAAATTCTGATTATTGGTGTTTCCTGGAACAATCGGAAAGACATCATGATTATTAAAAGTAGACCTCAATGAGGGTATCTTTGTCGAAAGAATCTCGAGACTTGCCCAAGTTTACAGAATTTATTATTCCGCAGAGAATGTGAAAGGCCCTGATTCTGCATATCTGAAGCATGTGCACTTTTATTAACCCATCAAAAAATTGGCACCCACCGCATTGCCCAAACAGCAACTGTCTTTCACATAAGCAGTTGGCAGAAAACCGAATATTCAGGCCCCATTCCCGCTACTACAGAGCAACCGACAACCGGCATGTACAACGATACCAATGCCTGTCATGCAAAGTTACCTTCTCAACACAAACCTTCTCCACAACCTACTGGCAAAAAAGATCAGACCTGGACGAAAGAATTTTCAACCTCTCTGCTAATGGTATGGCAAACAGTCAAATAGCCCGGAT
>JAAEOA010000029.1 GCA_024223715.1 bacterium
CCAAGAGGTGGCATACAACAGCCTGCTTCACAAAAGGAGAAAGGAGATCCACGGGAAGATAGGGAAAGCCATAGAGAAGATCTACGCGGAGAGGTTGGAAGAGTTCTTCGAGATGCTGGCTTATCATTTCGACCAGGGGCAGGTATGGGACAAGGCGGTCAAGTACCGTGTGAGGGCCGGCTTGAAAGCCCGGCATAACTACAGCATTCAGGCTGCCATGGATAATTTCAATCGGGCCAAAGAAATTTTGGAGAAGCACGAGCCAGATGTGCCCTGGAGGGTACGCTACGATCTTTTTTTCGAGATGGGCAAAACCCTGATGGATATGGGGCAGTTCCCGTACGCCCTTCGAGAGTTGAAAGCGGCAGCGGACATCGCCCATCGAGAGAAGACAACCGACTTAATGGTGCAGGCCATGTTTTCCGGAGCCTATGCTGCCATGTCCGGCCATGAAATCGGTGAATTGAAAACAATTCTGGCAGAAATTGAACCCCTCGTGGCCGATAATATGGAGAGCCTATTGGGAGCCGTAACCCTACAAGTACTTGGCTCCATGGCGTCGGGGGATGATATCCACCTCGCGCTGGCTAAAGAAAAGGAAATGAACGAATTGATCCGCCGCGCCCCGAATTCCCCGTTTTCCGCTGAAGCAACAAGCGTTATTGGCTTATATCATAGGTGGCGAGGAGACTCTAAGAAATGTTCAGAAATCTACGAGCCATTGCTTCCGATATTTAAAGCATCCGCCACGCCAGTTTATTATATGGAAACGCTTTTCTTCTATGGCCTGGCACTTGGCGAACAGGGGCGCTACCAGGAGGCGATCCGGGTCCTGGAGGAAGGGCGAGAATTTGGATTGAAATCCGGTGAGCGATACAACACCCCCAAACTGACCAATTCGTTGGGATGGGCCTATCATGAGCTCTGCCACTTCGCCAAGGCGATCGAGTACAACCATCTGGCGCTTGATTCTATCCAGGAATTACTGGGACCAGGCACCACCGATCTTTTCGAAATCGAGTCCCAGACGCGCATCAATCTGGGTGAAAATTATCTCATGACTGGGGATGTGCAAAAAGCCCGAAAGAATTTGAAGTTGGTCTACGATAATATCAATAACCCCGCATACTGGTATGTTAGAACGCGATGGAAGCCGCGATGCCTGCTGGGATTGGGAGAGCTCTGGCTTCAGACAGGAGATGCGGACAAAGCGGAATCTTTCCTTTCCGAATTGTTCGAACACCAATGGACCGATAAATTCCCTTACAAGAAATATCAAGTCCGGGCCTGGCGCCTGAGGAGCGACATCTTATCGGCAAGGGGCCGAATGAAGGAGGCAGAAATCGAACTTACCCGAGCACTCACCCAGGCCAATCAACTGGGCAATCCGACCCTGCTCTGGAAGACCCACCAGGCCGTGGGCAATCTGCTGCTCAAGCGAGGCAAGAACAAAGATGCAAAAGCGCAATTTCAGGCCGCGTTGAAAGTTGTTCAAGATATTGCTGAAGGTTTGACGGATGTGGCATTGGAAGAAGGCTACCTCCAATCGGACCCCATTCAAGAATTGTTTTCGCAGGCCCAAGGGGGCCAAAACCAAGTAAAGGTAAGAATACATGGCTAAATACAGAACCAATTTACCGCAACTATATGATGGTAAATTTCTCACCGATGGCGGTCTTGAAACCACTCTCATTTTTCACGAAGGCCTTGAGTTGCCTGAATGTGCAGCTTTTGATCTGCTGAAAAACGGTGACGGGCGTGAGCAGCTTTACCAATACTATTCTACTTACGCCGCCATTGCTAGGGATCACAAACTGGGATTTATTCTCGAAAGCGTTACATGGCGTGCCAGCTTAGAATGGGGAAAAAACTAGGCTATTCAAAAGAAGCCTTGGTGGATATAAACCACAAGGCAATTGAACTGCTCCGGGATATACGAACTGAGTATGAGAACCAAAAAAGCAAGATGGTGATTAGTGGCTGTATTGGTTCTCAGTGGGATGGTTACAACCCTACTGACATGATTAGTGAAGATGAGGCTGAACGCTATCACATTGTACAAATAGAAACCTTTAGTGAAACACAAGCCGATCTTGTATCAGCCCTTACTATGACTAATACGGCTGAAGTGATTGGACTAACGCGAGCAGCCAAATCTGTAGGTATGCCGGTGGTTATTTCCTTTACGGTTGAAACGGACGGAAAGTTGCCATCTGGTCAGACACTCAAAGAAGCCATTGAAAAAGTAGATAAAGCAACAAATTATACTCCAGCTTATTATATGGTTAACTGTGCTCATCCTACTCATTTTGAGGGTGCATTGGCTCCGGGCGAATCTTGGGCACAAAGAATTCGCGGCATTAGAGCAAATGCTTCAACCAAGAGTCATGCCGAACTTGACGGGGCCGAGG
>JAAEOA010000030.1 GCA_024223715.1 bacterium
AACCAAAGTCAGAAAACTGTATTTTATGAAAGACAAAAGAGATCTCCGCTTGAAGTCAACCAACCGTGAATACTGGTGTTATTGCGATAGCTGCATATAGTATTGTAACATCTTTGGGCTGGATAATGGGCTTTCAATTTTCGGGAAATTTTTATCTGGAGAATTGGCTTTGCCGGAGCAGAGCCTTGGTTATGCAATCAGCTTCACATAAACCAAGTCTGTCTTCTTCCCGTGCCTAAAACTCAACAACCCTTCGAAACGGGGAATCAGCTGCCCGATTGTCTCAGGCAGCTTTGCGATATTTCCTGTGGTGCGGCCCGCCAACACCGTCTCAGTCCCATTGTCGCCGATCTTCGGCCTTTGAATATTGTGGAAAACAGGATTGACCGGGTAGTTGACAACCATCTGAAGTCTGTGAAAATTGTTTTGGGCTATTGGGTTTCGACCTTTCGAAACTCTCCTTTGTAGTTGTCATAAATAGTGCGGTCAGCCTGAATGGAGACCGCACTCATCACACCAGATTCATAGCTGATACTCTCAGTGAGAGCCACCCAGCCTTCGGGCCTGTGGGTTGAAACCAGAGTCCAACTTGCATTTCTATCCAGCCAAGGCTGAGATTTTGACCCCAGGTCTTCAAATAAGTCCGTCAACTTGTCTGAAGAAGTGTACTCCAATACAAGTCTGGTAAGCAGCACTCCTTCTGAGTTATCACTACCTTGAATGCCAAGAAACAAATCGCCAGTTTCGGTCAACTCATCCGGGAGACTAACAGTTGTTTCAAGCGTCTCAGATGTTTCTACAAGTTCATTGAACAAGACGGTACCTGAAGGCCGGTCAATAACCTGGATCTGGATAGGTGGCTCCCCAAATCCTAGGATCGGTTTCCAGCTTAATCGCAATTGACTTCCAGACAACACGCCACTTTTCAGAGCCACCGAACGGTTCTTATTCAGCCAGACTGCATTTTGGTTTTCATTGGAATCGAAGTGTGGCCGAGTATTTCTTTCAAAACGGATATTGTAAATTAACGCTCCCAACACTCGTTGTTCAGACTTTGGAGTTGAAGTAACTCTGTCCAACTCAAGTGTTAGTTCAAAAGTATCCAACGCGGCAAATGCCGGGGGTACCGCAAACCGCATTTCGGTCTTTCTGGTTGGCAAAATAACGGTCCCCAAATTCATGCCGGCATTCTTCAATGTAAGAAATCGCTCCCCCTTGCCATCATCCAGACCATATCCAGTTACAATCAGAGTACCAGCGCCTGAATCGCCCACAATCAAACGACAATCAGCGATTTTTTGCCGGGTCCAGGAAAAAGTAACGCCAGAGCCAGCTTTCTCTCTTCTGTTCCACTGCTCAGGTTTCAAGAATTGAGAATCTTTGGCCAAACCAGGCGATAATTGACCGCTGATTCTAGCCCGATTACCTGGATGAGGGTCACCAATTGGAGGAAGTAATGAATCGGCATGGGCTTGAAATTTTATAAAATCGACCAGAACTCCCAGGGAACGAAAGTCCTCTGTTCCATTGCCCTGAAAAGGACTTACCGTTCGTTCGGTATTTAACTCAAATGTGTTCAAACCAACTTTTAACCATTGTCCTGAAACTGGGAAAGTCATCAAACCCGAATGGGAAATTAACACCTGTTGTTGGGCAGGGTGTCCATTTACCAAAAGATCCAAGTGACGAACTCCCTGATTGTCAGCAATTCCATAACCACCAACAAACACCTGTCCATCTACCGCTTCATCCAGCCACATTTTGAATTCTGCCCTGGGAGCATTGGTCCAGGCAAAAGTAAGATCAACCTGGCTTCCTTTTTCCGGAGAAAGCCAACCCGCTCCACCCAAAAACTCCCTATAGTATGGCAAACCGGGATCAAAATAACCTGAATGCAAAGCCAACTCATTAAATCGCTTTGAATAAGAAGCCCGCCCGGTTTCGTCGTCAGGAAAAAGATTTCCCTGAACATGGAGAACCGCGGTTGTATCCAGTGGCCTACTGTTAAAATGCTGAAGCAATCTCACCACATCTGATGGGTCTTTGGCTAAATCAAACCGCTCGTTGCTGAGAAGATTAAAATTGTTATCAAAAAGTGCCACCCACAAACCAGCAGTATGGTCAGGACATTTTATTACAAGATCTTCCACCAGAAGGGTATTTTCCAGACCAATTTGTCCACGCAAATATGGATAGGGAGGCAAATCATAACCGGTACTGAAAACCAGAACATCAACTGCCCCGCCTGAATCGGCAAAGGGCGAAACAGCTCGTTTTTCATCAACAATTTCGAGGTTCAGCAATATGACCACTGCCATTAAAACCAAACTGTAGATGAGAACTTTTTTCACTGTGAAATTACTTCCTTACCATCGGCCCAGTTGCGAGAACAAAGGACCTTCACCAGGACTTGAAGCCATGACAAATTTTGAACTTTTTCCAACCATCAAAGGCAGTTTAGCCACTACCGCCTCAGCCTCCTTATAATGATCAACAGCACATTTCACTTCTACAATAATGATCTGGCGCATTGGTGATGGGTATTTGTTTGAAAGCCGCCACTGACCGCGCTGGTCCCAGGATTTCAGATTTCGATCTACGGTCACTCGAACCAAGCCATTGCTGTTGATGAAATAATCGCGTAAATAACAGATCCATTGAGCAGGCTCCATACCCCTGTCCAGATTAACCTTCCATTCCGGTGTCAGAATTTTTTGGATTTGTTCCGTAAAGTCTGTTCGTTTTTCACCGGCGACCTTAATTTTTTCGGCAAACTTTAGAGTATGTTTCCAGCCCAGAGTGTTTTCCCGAACCTTCATTTCCAGGTGGCCGTTCACTTCGTCTATTTCATTGTGATACCAGCGAAAGCGAATCTTTCTACGGGCACTGATACCTGCCAGATTGTCCTGAAGGCTCTTACCCTGGGGGGTATCAAAATAAATGCTCTGTACAAGGCGTGGTTCGAATAAAGGCCTCAATCCGGACGAATTCAACCGTAAGGCCATTTTGACCTTAGGATATGCGGTATCCTGGCACACAAGCTTCAGTTCGTATCTTAACGAATCTTTTTGGGATGACGGATCTTTGCGGTGAACTTTAATTTCCAAGAAAACCCTCCTGGTAAAGAGCTTTCACATCAAGATCTACAGTTGGAAAAACTTCGCCATCAAGAACAATGTTGGACCCTTTCTGAACAAGTGCCACTCCCAACGGCGTGGTGCCAATGGTCACATTATTTGCAATAACCGAAGCTGGCCCAAACTCGGCTTTTTTGATATAAGCGGCAAAGGCGTACCGAAGTACCGACCTGATCTCCAAACCCGAAACTGTTGCTTCAGACAGATCCTTGGAAACCACGCCCATGGCAACATTTTCCATCAAACCGCCAACTACACGAACCTTGCTGTTCTCCCCCACCGAGATACCCTTGTCCAGAAGATTCACAAACCGGCAGTTTTCCACTAGTATATTGCTGCCACTGACATCGAGGCCGTCAGCCTGTCCATCTTCGAATTTACAATTCCGAATTGTCCCGGTAATAAAATCTCCATCAAAACTATCAGAAATACAGCCGGTCAAAACAACACCATCAAGAGTTGTTTCACAGCCAAAAATATTCAATCCATCTTCAGCCACTGTCTTTTCAATGCGGCATTGAACCATATCCACTGGTGAATGATAGAAAGTGATACCACCGGTGGTTGCCCACCCTCCGCGCTGGAGGCTATTGGTGTTTCTAACAATTACCTGTTTCCAGAATGATTTATCTGATGATCCAAGGACAACAATGCCGGACCAGCTTTCCAGGCCATTTTGAGGCTCAAGAATAATCGGTTTATTTTGAGTCCCGACCCAAAACAGGGGTGATTCGGTTAGAAGGACCGCATCGGATTTGAATCGTAAATGAACACCAGGTCCTGCATACAGGGTCATGCCAGAAGGGACAAGCAAATCACCTTCGAGATCCCAAACTCCGGGCCGCAGGCTAAGTCGTTCGGTTTCCAAATCAAATTGCAGACAGGGGTAAGCCACAAGAGCATCCATCAGCGATGGCAGCGCCGGGCGTCCTACACGAAGGTGTGCCGGCAAACGACGCCGCAGAAGCAATTTTTCTTCAGTAGTGTTCAGAGTGGCCAGGGGTCGGAAAACAGCCTTGATATTCAAGTCAAGATTCGAAGAATCATCCTGAACTTCATCGACAATGGCCTGCTTGATTTGCTGAACATTTTCCAGATTCGCCAATCGGGTATCAAGTGAAAAGTTGAAATTCAATGGAGCTTTATCCAGTGGCAGAACAATACCATCGGAACCCTCGTATTGAATTGAATCATCGCCCGGAGAAAAGCAGGAAGAAGCACTGACAAATGCCCCGTTGGAAAACCGGAATCCCTCAATCACAACGGGGGAAGCAGAGGTGCTCCAAGCCTTAACCATCACAATACCGGATTCAACATTGCCATTATTTTCCACAGCATCCCAGGAAGATGAAAAATTGACCGGATCTTTGGGAAAAAGCGATTCCTTCAAATAAATCTGTTGCCCACGAAAGACCTGTTTAATGGCATCCGGATAGTGATGCCCGGGCAAGTCATACTCTGCACTCAAAGCATTGAAGTAAACGTCCATTTGCGGAGCCAGGTCACTGAAAAGGGAATCCAGCCATTGGCTTTGGCTGAAATTTCCCAGGTACCGGAACACTCCAGTGTAATAATCCCGGCTTTTGCGGAATTCATCCAGAATAGGACGATCAGGCATGAACATGGTGATGTCATTATAGGAGGAATGTATAGCCATATTGTCAAACATTATGGGCTCAAGACGATCCATGACCGGATCAAAATAAAACCGCATGTTGTGCCAGATTATTGAATGCTGAATGCGAAACACTGATGTTAAGGCATGCCACCGGGCCAGCATGTCGGTGTTGAAAATTCCATCAACAGTGGATTCCTGCAGTGAATCGAGACTGGCATAAATCTGAGCTTTTGGTCGGTGCGCAGAGTCTGCAATGAGCAGATTTCTCAGGTTCTCCATTTTCTGAAGCGAGTTGTTGAGAGATGCCTGCAAGCCCGCGGTTTTCTCCAGCCTTTTTTCACCAAAGGCACGGGTTTCTGCCGTATTAATTCCCCCTTTCTCCCCTGCAAAAACACTGGGCCAGGGTAGCGTAGATCCCATTTGGAAGTGAATCTGCAGCCACTGCGACCACATTGTTGCTTCGTCGAAGATGACGATGGGCCCTTCCCTGCGACCCTGAGATTCCAGCAACTCTTTACTGAAATGCTCCTCCAGATAATAAACACCCATGGGGTTGCCGTTGATCACCACATTGACAAATTCGCTGCGTGGGGCAAGGATTCCTTCTCTGCGTGCGGCCTCCAGAACAATCCACTCCCACAAATAGCCTCTGGTTCCAGGGTTTTGAATGGAAAAAACTCGCATTCCCAGGAATTTTCCGTCCTTGAGCTTAATTCGATAGGACCACTTGTCACTGGAAACATGATCGACCCAATCGCCCTTGATGCGGATATCGGCCTGGAGAGTTTGCCCATTCATCCCCACCATTGCCGGGACTGTATCTGATTCCTCCTGCACAATCATTTGGCGAACCATGGCTCGGTCACGAACTTTTTGGAGAACCTTGGCACTCTCATCTGGTATTTGAAGGCTAAGAGTTTTTAAGCCATTATCTGGGGAAATTGAAGAATCAATATTTGATTGGAAACTTTTGTGCAAATCAGAGGAAGACAATTCATCCCGCAAAACAGAATCCTGAGCGGCGGACTGGATCCAATCTAGGGGCCGCGATATTCCGCCAATGACAGCCCCAACCAGAACCAGAGCCACACCCAACCACAGGCTCTGGAATTTTTTTTGTTTCTGTTTTTTGGAAATCTTCACCTGAGGCACCTCCAGCCATGAGTAAAAAGTCTGAAATCCAGGAAGCTATTCCAGACCTTCACCCTCAACGATGCTGACTGCAGCGCCAGGTAAGAGTTTCTGTATTTCCTCAATCATACCACCGAGTTGACGCTCATCACCCACATCCACCATCAGGGTAATATTGAAATCATCATCCTGGGAATCAACCCTTCGAAGGCTTGTTCTCCCGGAAATATCTGCCACCAGGCCCAACACACCTTTCAGTGCATTTGCAGGAGTCATGTTACTCATTCGAGCATCAGATTTTCCAAAGTGAGCCTGAATATTAACTAAAAGGTATGAACCAACTTCACCACCAGCACGCCGGTTATAAAAAGAGAGATAGGAGAGGATGACCACAAACATAATCAATGTGGCGATGCGCTGATCAGCCCCCATACCAATTCCAACGGCAATGGACAGAAAAAGATATGCCAGCTCCTCAGGCTCTTTTACGGGTGTTCTGAACCGGATAATAGACAAAGCACCAACCAGCCCCAGGGACAAGGCAAGCGAGACCTTCACCACGGAAATGACCATCATGGTAGTGGCTGCCATAAAAACAAAAATTCGTGCCATTTTCTTCTTATTGGAAAGAACCTGAGCAAATTTCATATAGTGCCAGGAAATAGCCTGCCCCATTATCAAAACCAGAATCAGATTTATCAACAGGGGTAACAATTGCAGGTCGGCCAAGGCCGTTTCCTTGAAATCCAAGGCCCAATTCATTATTGGATATCCTTCAATGGAGAAAAATTAGTACCGATTCGTGATTTTGAAGTGTAGATCCCCGGAAAAAAAAAAGCAACTTTGGAAAATTAACCTGTTATTCCTTTTTTCTGGAAATGAGTCCTATTGTGAAAAAACCAAATATGTGAGATTCTGGAATCAGGAATTAAAAACACTTGAAAGGTTGCTGATGCCAAAAAACTACCAACTTTTTCTAAAGATATGGGGTTTGACCACGCTCATATTACTTTGCGCATATCTTGGATCCTGTAGCCATTCAGATGCCAATCCCGGTTCCTCAGAACCCAACCCCAATTACATTTTTTTTGTTGCAGGTAACACTGG
>JAAEOA010000031.1 GCA_024223715.1 bacterium
GAAAGGCCAAAACAATGAAAAAGTTCACGAATGTTTCCCTTATCGCCCTGTCCCTCGTTGCTCTTTTTGCTACTTCCGGATTTGCCGCTGAGAGCATGGTTGATGATTACGAATTCACAGCTATTGATAACGATGTGACCATCGAAATCGATGTTCCTGCTTCCCACGAAGATTGCAATAGCTACGCCAGCTTACAAAACGAAATTGATCTGGCCTTGGATATTTTGAATTTCGACTCCGAAATAACAGCCAAGGAATGTGCCCACACTGATACTCAAGATGAAGCCAATGCCGAAAAAATCTACCTCGTCCTGGAGAACATCTCCTTCGACGGTTAATATAAATGAAAAAGGGACGGAGCATGTGCCGTCCCTTTTTCAACTTTTTCTGAAAGCCTTAATACCCTTCCGGGTTTCCTGCCTGCCAGCGCCAGGCGTCAGAGCACATTTTTTCCAGATCACGTTTCGCCGTCCAACCCAGTTTGTCGGCTGCCATTTTTGGTTCTGCATAGCAAGTGGCAATATCGCCAGGTCGGCGGGCCACGACAGTGTAAGGAATATCTTTACCTGATGCTTTTTCGGCGGCTTTTACCATTTCGAGAACTGAGTAGCCAGTGCCGGTGCCCAGGTTGATGGCAGTACAACCTGGTAAATCGTCCATATTATCCAGAGCAGCCAAATGACCCAAAGCCAGATCCACCACATGGATGTAATCGCGGACGCCGGTTCCGTCGGGAGTATTGTAATCGTCACCAAATACACTCAGCTTTTCGCGCATGCCCACGGCGACCTGCATCACGAATGGCATCAGGTTGTTGGGAATTCCCTGGGGGTCCTCACCCATACGGCCGCTTTCATGAGCGCCAATTGGATTGAAGTAGCGCAAAAGCACACACTGCCAGCGCTCATCCGACACACACAAATCTCGCATTATTTCTTCAATAAATAACTTGGTTTTTCCATAAGGATTTGTTGCCGACAAAGGAAAGTCTTCTGTAATGGGGACTGTGGCCGGGTCACCATAAACAGTTGCCGATGAACTGAAAACAATTTTGAAACAATTGTTCTCCTGCATAACCTTCAACAGTTCGATCGTGCCAAAGATGTTGTTCTGGTAGTAGCGAAGGGGAATCTCGCAACTTTCTCCAACTGCCTTCAAGCCGGCGAAGTGCACAACAGAATCGAAGCTGTGGTTTTCAAAAACCTTTTGAAGAGCTGGTCGGTCACAAATATCCACCTCATAAAAAAAAAGAGACTTGCCGGTCAGCTCCTTGACCCGGCGCAGACTTTCTTCGCTGCTGTTGTCCAAATTGTCGACCACAACAACCTCGTGGCCTTCATTCAAAAGTTCGAGGCAGGTATGACTGCCAATATATCCGGCTCCGCCGGTAACCAAGATGGTTTTGCCCATGAAACTCTCCTGTGGTTTTTTACAACTTCTCTAACCTATTTTGCCGGGCAGAGATTTGTTTGTCCAGCGACAAAGATTGGCCCCATTACAATCGGCTGCAAATCCATATTCTGAAGACTGGTCAAGAATCCAGGAAATACAAAAACACCCCGGAAAAAAAAAGACCCCCGAACTAACGGAGGTCTTTTTCGAAACGGAATTCTAGAAATTGTGCACGGCGACTCCTGAAACAGTGTCAAGTGATGTCAGGATAGGTCGCGGGAATATTGCAGCAACACAGTGCCATGCACAATTTCCCGAACTCCAGTCTCGTAGTATTTGATTTTTAAAAATCCCCAGGCTGATGGTCAACCTTTTCGAGTTTTGGTTTTTGGTCACAACTCTTTACAGTAACTCTGTTGGGAAGTTGATGCAAAAACTAAAGGGCGCTCTCGAATACGTTGTAGATTCTAACCGATAAACACCCCTCACGCCAACCCAAATCTCTATTTATCACGAAAATTTTAAGTTTGTCTCACTTTTGTGTCAATTCATAACAAATATGAATAACAAATAAAGACAGCTTTGGTCTGGATGATTTCTCACTCATCCGCCTTCATTATTATAACACAAAACAACTTACTTGGTGGGAAAAAAAGAATTTTTTTATCGTATTGTTGATATCCCTGATGCTTGCATCATGAGTCCCTCTTTTTTTTGTTAAGTTGGAATACCATATCCTATGACCGCCTAATACTTGAATATCGGTAAATCAGATCACTTGGAATAACCCAATAGTCTGAGAAAGGCCCCCGCTTTAGCAGGGACCTTTTTCCGACTAATGACTTTTAACTTACGCCCGACCAACCTCATTAGCTGGCAAAGCTGCCATTTTGACGATTTTCTCCACTGTTGAATTGGTTTAAACCATATTAAAAGCTGCTTCAAACCATAAAGCAGCGGCCCGATAACTTCCCGCTGGCCTAAATGCCCTACCAACTTGAAAGCAATGTTACCACTTTGCATGTCTGGGAAAATGAGGACATTTGCCTCGCCCATAACCATACAGTCGGGCACCGGCTGGTCGAATTGACCCGGTTTGATGGCCGTATCGGCCGGCATTTCGCCATCAAACCGTAAATCAGGGTGGCGTTCATTCATCAATTCGACCGCCCGCCGAACTTTTACACTTTCAGGACGATGGTTATCGCCATAAGCAGACATGACCTCGGCCGGTACCGACTGACGAGCCAAATCGGCGAGGGCATGGGCTGCCGCCAATTTCATTTCTTCGTTGATTGTGCTGGCACGGACACCGAGGGCTCCGTGAAAAGGAACCCCCAGTGTTTCAATGAGCTTGGCACAGGCAACGGCCGCGGCCCCCGCGCCACTGGCCACAGCCACCAGATATCCCCGATTTGTATTTAGTTAGGCATCCAATGGATTTTTTTCGATGGCAGTGCAAGGCACAGCTACACCAGGAGAATAGGCAAGAGACAAATCCCGGGAAGTCATGCACGGCTTGGTGGGAACGACTTCAACTTTTCCAGGTCGACCTTTTCGATGATAGTCCAGGGCGTATTGGTCGCGCTTAACCATGACAGCAAACCTTCCTGGTCGGGCAACAGGCCCGGCCTGATTTTGAAATGCATTAAGTGCAGAAGTGAGGCTGTTCTATCCGGGAACGATTCTCAACTTGCACAAACAACCTTCATTGGAATACTCTAACTTTTAGTTTGAATCAAAACAGCCAATTGAAAAGAGATCCTTTCTAATATTTAAGGGATGTAGTCATGGAAGAAATCATACAAAACTTAAATCCTTATTTTGGAGAAGTAGGCTCCCTCATTAAGGGGACCATTCTCGTTTTTGTGGTTATTCTCCTGCTGAACCTGTTCAACCGCATTCTGGAAAAGCAATCGGGCGGAGCCAATGGCAATAAATTCCGCAATCAGTTAATTATGTTTGCTGCGTCTTTTGTCGGGTTGCTTCTTGTCATTTTGGGATTGCCCATTGATGCATCCACCCGGGGGCAACTGCTCAGTCTGGTGGGGATTATTTTCTCTGCCGCCATTGCCCTGAGTTCGAGCACATTTATTGGCAACGCCATGGCCGGAATTATGTTAAAAACCGTACGCAATTTTCGCACTGGGGATTTTGTAAAAACAGATGATGTTTTTGGACGAGTGTCTGAACGAGGTCTTTTTCATACAGAGATTCAAACTCCGGACAGAGATTTGACCACTCTTCCTAATTTGTATCTGGCCACTAATCCGGTCACCGTTGTACGCCAAAGCGGTACCATCATCAGTGCCACCGTTTCTCTGGGTTACGACGTGCACCACGCCCGAATTGAAAAACTTTTGCTGGAAGCCGCTCAAGAAATCAAACTCGAAGATCCGTTTGTTCAGATAAAGGAATTGGGCGACTACAGCATCGTTTACCGGGTGGCGGGTCTGCTGACCGAAACCAAAAAATTGATCCGTTTTCAATCTCGTTTGAAATCGGAAATTTTGGATGCTTTGCACCAGGGTGGTGTGGAAATTGTATCGCCTCAATTTAACAATGCCCGGGTGCTGGAGCCGGCAAAGCAGTTCATTCCAACATCCATCCGGAAAAATAATGCCCCTGCGGCAGATTCCGCGCGGGTGGAAGTAGCCTTTGATAAAGCTGAAGAAGCCGAAAATATTGACTCCCGACGCTACCATTTGAAAGAGCTTTTGGAACGCCTTAAAGATTTGCAAAAAGAAGAAAAATCGGCAACAAAGGAAGAAAAATCCATCCTTAGCCATCAAATAACTCATTTGGAACAGGAAATTGAGGATTTAAAAGCTGAGTTAGCCCAATCGGTAGTGCAGGCCAAAGAGGACGGAGATAAGACCAATTAAGTTTTCTTTCCTCATCATACCCATTTTTATGGTATAATATATAGATACTATTGCGCGCTCAGTAATGCGCTCAGAACTGCCTGGAAATACCCTCTCGCCCAACTTTTGTTAGGAGATTCTGAATATGAAAATTCGCGGTCTTTTGTTTGCCCTTCTGGCGGTGACTTTAGTTACCAGCGCCAGTGTTGTGTTGGCTGATGCCACAGAAATGTGGTCTGAGCAACACGATGGAGGCGGCAATTTCCTTGATTCAGGAACGCTGCTTTCCCTGGCCCCGGATGGCAATATTATTGTCGGCGGCGAGTCCAGTGAAGTCTCCGGAGGCGCCGACCTTTACATTCGCAAACTGAACAAAGACACCGGAAACCAGATCTGGGACTTCCGCTACGATGGCGTGGATGATAAAGATGTCGCCATTAGCGAAATCACCTGGGACTCGGTGGGACAGCTTTTAGTCGCGGGTTATATTCGCGGCTGCATTGGCTGAGGCGCTGGTGATGATGTCGTCGTATTTAAATTCGACGGCACAACCGGGGAGGTTCTCTGGTTTTTACATTACGCAAGCGTTGAAGGTGTAGATGAAGGCGCTCTGGGCATGGCTCTGGACAGTCAGGACAATGTTTTTATTACCGGCTATGCCATGATTGGTGCCGAAGGCAAACAAGCTTTGACCATGAAAATCAACGGTACCAACGGTAACGTTGTCTGGTCCGATACTTTTGGAGGCTCGGCTTCCGATCATGATTTATCCTGGGATATTGTTGTTGGCAGTGACGACAATCCCATCGTCTCTGGAGTCATCAAAGACACCGGAGAAATCGCCAAATATTTTGTTCGCAAAATGCAGAACAGCAACGGCAATATCATTTGGGATGAACGGGGTACCGACACTCAGTTCAACCCCGACAGTCGCGGCACCTGGCTGGACATTCTGCCCAATGACGACGTTGTCATGGTGCAACGTGTGTTTGGCGACAATGGCTACGATGTCTTCCTGAAACGATTCGCCAATGATGATGGACAAGCCCAGTGGAGCCGTCTTTATGATGGAGCAACCCATGGTGGTGACGACCCAAGGGGGTTGACGATTGATTCGGACGGTAACATTCTCGTCTGTGGTGTTCAGGATATTTTATGGAATTACGATTTCATGGCTTTGAAAATTGATGGCAGCAACGGCAATACCATCTGGGATTCCAATTACAACGGTCCTCCAGGCTGGTACGATGTGGCCGGCTCTATTTGTGAAGGCCCTGACGGAAGCGTCATTGTTGCCGGCCTGAGCGATGGCACGGGAACCGGCTGGGACTGGGCCACCGTAGCTTTTGATGGTGAAAGCGGCGATCAGCTTTGGTTCAAACGAATGGACGGGCCAACCAGTCAGAGTGACGAACCCAACCATGTTATTGCCAGCTCATCGGGCGAAATCTTTGTGACCGGATATGGCTATGGTGAAGGGTCCAACAAAGACATGATTACCGTTTGTTATCAGGTGGAGACCACCAGCGCCGTGGGCGATACTCCCATGCTGGCCAGTTTCACCAAAGCCTGGCCCAACCCGTTCAACCCGCGCATTACCTTCAGTTTCGATTTGCCCCGCCGCGATCAGGCCCGTCTGGCCATTTATGATCTGCGTGGACGGCAGGTCAATACCCTGATTGAAGGCAATCTTTCTGAAGGCACCCACACCACCAGTTGGGATGGGCGCAATGAGATTGGCCAAAACATGCCCGCTGGTGTTTATCTGGCCATAATGGAAAGTGGCTCTTATCGCAGCAGTCGGAAAATCGTGCTGGCAAAATAAGCGATTCTGGATATTATCAAAAAACGGCCCGGCCATCTGGTCGGGTCATTTTTTTTCTGGAGGATGAAATGAAATTTAATCGAAGATTGTTTGGTCCCTTTTTGGTGGCCTTGTTGTTCACCGTTGCTATTGCCAATTCTTCTCCTGCACAAATAAACGGCCAGGCTCCCGCCGATGAAACTCAGGTTGATAAACCCCCACGCATCAGCCAGGCCGGCCCCTACGCCAAAGGCAGCAAACACGTTAGTCTTGTTGGAGGTATGGGCAGCTCTTATGGTGAAACTTATGCCATCATTGGTGGTGGTATCAGTTATTATCTGGCTGATGGTTTGTCGGTAGGATTCAGCGGTGAAGGCTGGTTTCTTGCCGATCCGACCATTTGGAAAATTGCTCCGGATATTCGCTATACCGTCTGGCAAATGGATCGCTTTAAACCCTACGTGGGAGCTTTCTATCGTCGCACCTTCATGGGTAACGATTATAATGATTACAACTCCTGGGGTGGCCGGGCCGGGGTAGCCTACCGTCAGGGAGGAACCTATTTGTCTCTGGGTATGGTTTACGAGGAATATCTCAACTGTAATGATACGTTCCTGGACTGTAGCACCACCTATCCGGAAATCGGAGTTTGGTTTGCTTTCTAAATGAAATTTCTCGACTGGACCATTCTGTTAGCCATGTACCTGGGCATTGTGGCCACCGTCATCCTCACCAAACGACACATGCGTGGCGTGAGCGATTATCTTGCTGCCGGCCGGTCAGCGGGACGGTATCTGCTAACCATAAGTGCGGGAATTGCCGGACTGGGTGCAATAACAGTGGTTGCCAATTTGGAAATGGGTTACCAGGCTGGCTTTGCCATGAGCTGGTGGGGTTTGACCATGTCTTTGTTCGGGGTTGTGGTCACGGTTACCGGTTGGGTTAATTATCGATTCCGCCGCACCCGTGCCTTAACTTTGGCCGAGTTTTTTGAACGACGTTATAGCCGACGGTTTCGCATTTTTGCCGGCACGGTCGCATTTGTGGCAGGACTAATTAATTTTGGCATTTTCCCTTCGGTGGGCGCCCGTTTTTTCATGCACTTTCTTGGGCTTCCTGAATATTGGAATCTGATGGGAATTCACCTTCCGGTATTTCCTTCCCTCATGGCTGGGCTACTCATTACTGCAGTATATTTCGTATTCGCCGGTGGGCAGGTTGCCGTTATGATTACCGACTTCATTCAGGGTGCTTTTGCGAATCTTGTCTTTCTAATTCTAGCTGTATATCTATTGCTGCTTGTAGGGTGGGATCAGGTTGGCGAAGTGCTCAGTCAAACCGCTGTCGGTCACTCCAAAATCAACCCTTTCGATACCGGCTACGTTGATGATTTTAATTTCAAATATTTCCTCATTGGAGTCATCGGACTTTTTTATGGAGCCATGAGCTGGCAGGGCACACAAGCTTACAACAGCTCTGCCCGTACCGCACACGAAGGCAAAATGGGTGGCGTTCTCGGATTGTGGCGCGGCCGCAGCCAGGATGTATTCATGACCCTGGTTCCCATTTTGGTTTTTACGGTTTTAAACCACCCTGAATGGACAGGATTTGCTGGCGAAGTTAATGAGCAAATTGGAAGTATCGAAAATTCTTCCGTAGCCAACCAAATGCGTGCACCCTTGGTTCTGGCCAGGCTTCTGCCTACTGGTTTACTGGGGGCCTTTGCGGCCCTCATGATGGGGGCTTTCATCAGCACCCACAATACCTACCTGCACTCCTGGAGTAGTATATTTATTCAGGACGTGGTTCTGCCATTTCGTAAAACACCCCTGTCTCCAAAGAAACATTTATTGATTTTGCGGCTGGGTGTTGTTGGGGTAGCCATCTTCATTTTCTTCTTCAGTCTTTTTTACAAACAGAGCCAGGCCATCCTCCTGTTTTTCGCACTGACAGCTGCTATTTTTGCCGGTTGGAGTGGTGCCGTCATTATTGGCGGACTGTACACACGGTGGGGAACCACGGCCGGAGCCTGGGTTGCCACCGTTAGTGGAGTCACTCTTGCCCTGACTGGCTTTATTCTGGAACAAGCCCAACGCTCCTGGCGAGATTCCGGCACGGCGTTTTGGGGTCTGTTGGATTTTGCAGGACCGGAAAAAGCCCAGCACTGGGCAACCTGGACAGAAACCCACTTGCCCAACGGGCAGGAAATCTGGGGCTGGTCCATGTGGATTTGCGGGCTAATTTACGTGGCGGTTTCTTTGGGTCAACAGGCTCATAAAAGACAAAGTTTTGATTTGGACCGTCTGCTACACCGAGGTGAATATGCCCTGCCGGGTGAAGTGGAAAAAGGCGATGACTCGGTGAGTTCAAGATGGCGGGCTTTGGGTGTAAACAGTGAATTTGGCAAGGGCGATAAATTTCTGTATCTGGCAACCTGGGGCTGGAATCTGGCCTGGGTTGGAGTGTTCGCCGTAGGAACTATTTTCTTTCTTACTCGCGATGTCCCCAATGGCGATTGGTCCCAGTGGGATGGCCTGTGGCTGAAGTTCTGGCATTCAAAAATCTGGATTGAACTTGGTGTGGCCGCCGTGGTTGTGGTTTGGTTTACCCGGGGAGGAATTCGGGATATTAAACGCATGCTGGAGAGTTTGTCCAGCAACCGTCCCGATGATGATGACGATGGGTTTGTTAACTGACTTTGGTATTTATGCTGACTTTTAGAAGATATCATTTTGGTAAGATATCACTCCACCATTAATAATATTTTTATCTTTTTCTTGAATTTCTCCAAGGTGCTTTGTTCACCGACCAACAAGTGAACCGAAGGTATAAGGCTTTACGGTCGCAATTCTAACAACCGAGGAGATTTCACCATGATGAGTTACTACTACAAAAGCCGAAAATTGATTTCCTGTTTCCTATTGGTTTCAATGATTTTTTTTCTCTTCACCGGATGTTCAGAGAACCCAGTCACTGGTCCGGTAAATCAACATGATTCTGGTCAGGTACTGGAATGGTCACCCAATAAAACAATTTCCTCAAATGAAATGTATGATTTTCAGGAGCAGTTGTGGGAAGGTCTTTTCACAAGTTCTTATGGCCCCCACAAAGGCTACGCCATGGAAAGCTCCATTGGTGATGCTGGTATTTACTCTGGCCAATCCACTGACCGAGAGGGCTTCCAGATAAATATTATTTTTTCTCGCACCACAACTCCGGAGGAATTTGCGTCATATGCCAACGATCCGGATACCAAGGATTTTATTCAAAAGAACGAAGCCAGTTTGGATATGGTAATGGGGGAAATTACAACCAGTAGTGGCACCGAAAAAATTATTGGAATCATCAATTCAGGTGTTCAGAATGATTCTTTCTGGTCGCAAATGATTCCCGTAGAAATTGTTCCAGATGCTCTTTATGCCGAAATACTTGAAAGCAGCCAAGCTGCAAAAAGTGATGACTGTCGAGATGACTGCCAGGATGAAAACGGAATCTCCGGCCCTCTGACTATCCCTCAAGTTGACTGCCCCGATGGAACCAGACTTAACACCCGCTGTGCCCAGGGAAAACTGGACGGTTTCAAAAGGGACTACAACGATTTAACCACTGACTTCTGCAACGCCAAATGTTCTGCCATGGAAGAATATCTCGCCGATGCCGAAGAATCCTTCGAAGATTTCCTGTTATGCTCTGCCGCTGCTGCGGCCACAGGCTGGTTCACTTTTGGCATTGGGGGATTGCTAGCCTACCTGATTTGTGTTGGCCTTCACACTACCCACCTTTTGGCTGCCAAAAATGCTTTCAATACTAAAATGAGAAATGCCAATAACACCTATTCCAGGAAAAAGGCTACTCTTATGGATAAACTCAACTCCAGCTTAGAAGGCTGTTGTGAAGAAATCCCTCAGAAAATTGACCCGCAACACCATTAGTCTTTAAGTTGTTAAGGAAAACCTGAATTTCCCCCAGCCTTCTGATTAATCAGAGGGCTGGATTCCTTTATAAACTTAGCCTCCATATTGAGTCCCGGTTTAAACATTGCACCCTCTTAAACAATCTGTTTCCAAAAGACCGTAACTGACTCTTGTATCCTGAGCAAAATTCGTTTACAGTAAAAACTACTTCAATTCCAACTCAATCAACCCCTTGGAAAGGTCCTCAGGATGGCTAGTTATTC
>JAAEOA010000032.1 GCA_024223715.1 bacterium
ATCGGCACGCTCCAGTGTGCTCCATGATCAGCGGAAAAGGTGACGTAATTTCGTCGACTCTTGGTTGCTTCAACATCGGCACGGGACGTTGCAATCGCACTGCCTGCATCTCGAAAAAGTCGTACCCACGTGCCGTCATCAAGTTGCCAGGGTGGACTGGGTTCTGTCATCCGGTGGTTATCATCTGAATCGGGATGAATTTTTGGTCCAAAAATCAGTTGTGGAAGATTGGCAGGCTGCCCCAGGTAGGTATTGATTTTTTTGATGAGGGTTTCTTGCCCTTTTGCAAACTTTGGCAGGTCATGAGTACGTGTGTGGAGACCGCCGGAAACCCAGAAGATATCACCAAGGCTTCCGTCAACAAAAACTTTGCGGGCGAGTAAGCCAACCCGTTTTCGCGACACTTCATTGAAACGAAAAATCTTATCTTTCGAATCTATATCAACAACTGAAATTGCAAATAATTCATTATCAATTTCACACAATCCTTGTGACGTTTGAAATGCACCTGGTTCGATGGTTTCGGAGGCTGGGATATTGGGTGCCAAGGGCGGAAAAAGGGTGCGCGGTGTGGTCCATTTTCGTCCTTGATCACTCGAAAAGCAGTAGACGCCATGCTGGCCAGAAGTATTTTCATCACGGACCTGAGTGTCCCAGCATGCGAAGAGGTTATCTTCAAATTTTGTCAGAAATGGGTGATGATTAAACATGCCAGTTTCTGGAGTGGCATATTTGAGCGTTTCCACTTTAATTTTTTTTAGAAAACGGTAGCGGAAGTCGAGCTGTTCGTCGGCTGACCATTGAAGATGATGAGAGACGACTGGCTCTGAAAATACCTCTGTTGCCAGCGTTGGTTGAAAACCACCAACACGAGTCAGCGTAAGAAGAATTCCAATGAAACGCAGAACGGACAGCATGCTCATTGCTACTCCATAAGATATTCTGGATAAAGCCAGTCGTGTTTTTTCCCATCAGATTTTTTTTTCACGAGCTGCACCTCTTGCTTTAGGCGTTCAAGTTTTTCAGGTTCAAGTAACGGGTCATGTGTCTCCCGACGCCAGACAGTC
>JAAEOA010000033.1 GCA_024223715.1 bacterium
ACGATTCGTGAAGGGATTATTTCCATCGACGTGAAAGGTATGCTCACGACTTTCAATAAAACAGCGCTGGAAACCCTGGGCATAAAAGATGATAAACCGACGGGCCGTTCGGTGCGGGAAGTCATTCCGCAAAGCGACCTTTGGAAGGTGCTGAAAACGGGGCAGGTGGAGCTGGACCGGGAGATTGAAATCAATGGCCAGCAATTAATCGTTAACCGCTTGCCAATTGTTGTCGACAACGAGGTGAAAGGGGTTGTTTCAAGCTTCAGGCCAAAAGGGGAGATCGAACTGCTCAGCCGCCAACTTTCCCATATTGAACAATATGCCGAGACCTTGCGCGCCCAGAGCCATGACTATGCGAATAAACTCCATACTATTGCCGGTTTGATTCAGATAAATGCCAATGATCAGGCACTTGAATTGATCGGTCAGGAAAGTCGGGGAATTCAGGAACTGGTGCACCTGTTGGTGAAAGCCATCCCTGATCCGGTGTTCTCGGGTTGCATTTTGGGGAAATACAATCGGGCCCACGAACTGGGGCTGGAACTGGTTATCGATTCTTCAAGTCATTTGTCAGAAATTCCTGCGCATATTTCGTCGGAAAAGCTGATGTCTCTGATTGGCAATATTATCGACAATGCGTTTGAAGCCACCCGCCAGTATCTACTTGAAAACCCGCAAAGTTCCAATCGGGTAATGTTTTCGGTCAGCGATTATGGTCATGACTTGATATTCGAAGTGGAAGATAATGGTGCCGGCATAACTGAACAGGATCAGATGAAGATTTTTGACAAGGGTATCACTAGCAAGCAGGAGGCGGGTCACGGCTACGGCTTGTTTCTGGTAAAATCCATCCTGCAGGAACTGGATGGGCAAATTACCATGGAGCCAACGGACAGTGGCGGAACAAGAGTGATTGTCTATCTACCGAAAAAAACAAAGCCCGGGGCCACTTGATACCATGACAGAAAGCGTTATTTCGCAGGAAAAAGGTGGAGAAAGAGGTCTGGAAATTACCGGGAGGAAGATGGAAGGAAAGAAGGGGGAAGATAAAATGAAATTGAAGGAAAACCC
>JAAEOA010000034.1 GCA_024223715.1 bacterium
ATGAGGACATCTTTGACCGCAGGTTGTTTGTATTCCAGCATGAAATGCCTGAACAATGGCGACAGTATTACTTCAGAGAGGTTGAAACACGGGTTCTGCCCAACAACAAGGGACACACCTTGAAGTATGCGGCTTGATGGAGGTAATAAATTGGAAAATGAAAGGGTTACATTCTCTGCGGAACAATAAAATGGATGCATTGGGCCAAAACAGTCTTGATAAGAAGGTAGAGATAGGATTGATTATCCTGAACTTCCGTATTATGATCACTTTCCGAATCACATTAATTGATGGAGAGGAAATCTTGTTAAAACTTAAGTTCTTCACTGTTGCTGCCTTGGTCCTGTGTGTTGTTGCTTCGGGATCTTATTCTTTTGCCGGCAATAAACCAGAAAATCATGTCATTATTGAAGCGGGATTGGCTGCCCCCTATGGCCATTTAGGTGCAGATTTCGAAAAAACCCGCTTGGGCTTGGGCGCCTCCGGAGGCTTGGAGCTTGGCTTCCGTTACCGGATTCACTTATCCAATACCATATCCGTGGCCCCATATTTCCATTTTGTAAATTTTGGAGATTTTAACGGTTTTGAACCCGAAGTTGAAGATTACCGCGTTGCTTCAACATCTTTACGCTACGGGGCTGAATTTATGGTCATGATGCCCGGGTCAAGAAACTCTCTGCGACCTTTTCTGGGTGCCGGAGTCGGTATGTTTCGCAATCGAGTCACTGGTTTCGTCCAGGATTTTACCCAGGTTCTGGATCGCTCGGTCAATACTCTCGGATATTCCATGCGCTTTGGTGTGCAATTCGTTGGCCTGGAATTCAGCGTCGTATACAATATCAATCGCTTTAATACCTGGCAATTCTATCAATCTGACTATCGCGAACGTTATAATTGGGACAACGTGGGCTTCCGTGCCGGATGGTTAATTCCGTTTGGAGATTAATTGACCGGAAGTCGTGCCAATATTTGCTCCATTGATACCTTGCTGGATTTTTCCTCACACGGCAAAAGTTGTTATCCTACTCACCTTTGTTAATGGAATTTTTAAACCCGGGAAGTTAAAACAGTTTTTTAGTCAGAGTATAAAAGTGGCATGTTGGGAGTTGCTGAAGCCTAATTCTTCTCTGCCATCCTGTTTCACGGCACTATAACCAAGGTCTCTAAATAGTTTCCGATTGTAGAAATCCCCAAACCCATCCAGCGGTCCACAACAATAAAACCACCGACCACTTTTCAGCAGTCGGTGGTTCATTCAGGGGAGAGGGAAAGTAAACCGATATTAGAACAAAATCGGTTTACCAGGTTGTCCCGGAGGCCCAAGTTCAGGGGTGTAGGTATCGCTGGGTTCAGAATAAGACCCTTGCCGATCCTGATCATCAACACCCGCAACTCTAATTCGATGACTGTCACCAATGGTTGCAGTCAGAGTGTACGAATTGCTTGCCGCGGTTGCTATTTGGTTCCAGGCTCCACCATTAACCGAGTGTTGCACCACATAATGACCTACAGGTGATCCGGTTGTGGGGGCAGACCAACTGTAGTTTACAGTGACCTCGGTTTGCGCGAGGGCTGATCCACCACTGAGGGCCAGAACCAAAATGCCGCCAATTACTACCATGAGACTTTTCTGAATTCTTTTCATGAGGCTTTTCTCTCTTTACTAAAACCAGCCGTATTTGGCGCTGGGCGAATTCCATTTATAGGATTTGCTGATCAGTTCGCTTGATAACCTTGGCAGAACAGCAACACTTAACAGACTGCAAAGCGGGTGCCACAGAATTTGCTGAATACCCAAGCTGGAAAAAGTCCAACGCAGAGTGGATATTAGATATTCCAGCGAGGAAAGCCGGTAAAAAATCACCCGGATAAAATCCCTGCAATATGCACCGGAAATTTTCCAAACGTGCATCTTGCATGGCTCCAACAGCCCTTAGGGTTGATAATGGAACTCGGTAACCAACTTGAAAAAAGTCAGAAACAAAACCCAAGCCCCTCTTTACCCGGAAAGTATTGCCTGGTCAGGTCTTATCGTTCTGTACCTTGGTTTGATGGCAATGGGAGCAATGTTTCACCTTATTCCGCCCATACTGACCCTGGTTATTTCCGATTTGAAATTAAACCATGGCCAGGGCGGAATGCTGATGTCCCTGTTTGCGTTGCCCGGAATAATCTTTTCTCTTCCCGGCGGCTGGATGGTTGATCGATTTGGCGCCAGGCTCATGAGTTCCCTGGGCATATTAACCATGGGCGCAGCCACTATGGCCATGGCCAGAGCCGACGGCTATACTCTCATTCTGGTGGCCCGGCTTCTGGTTGGGTGTGGTTCTGTCATTGCCGTAGTATCCATGCAACGAATGGTCACCCGCCTTTTTCAGGGCCGACCGCTGGGTTTGCCTACCGGAGTCAGTGGAAGCGCTGTGCCCGTGGGGATCATTGTTATTTATAGCATTGCCGGGCCCATGGCTGATCAGCTGGGATGGCAAGCCGTGCCCTGGCGTGCGGGTTTGGTTTGTGTAGCGGTTTCCATTGTATTTTTTTTGGCGGGCAGAACCCTGTTCAGACCTCCGGTCCAAGGATTTCCCAATCACGAAACAAATGCCAAAGGAACTGTTAGCGGACTGAAAATTATTTGGATTGCCGGGCTGATCTGGTTCTTTATCAACGGGGCCATGACAGCCTTTCTTACATTTGCCCCCGATCATTTTCTGGAATTGGGCTTTGGCTCCCGGGACCGAGGTATTTTCACAAGTATACCCATGTGGTGTTCCGCATTTTTGGGCCCCATGATTGGTCTCCTGGCTGATCGAATTGGCAAAAAACCTCTGTTTATCGCTTTAGGAATGACCTTACTGACCCTTTGTCTGGCTTTGATTGCTTTTGATAAAGCCACCCCTATGGTTGTTGGGTTTGGTCTTGGAGCAGCCATGGCGCTGGTGGTAACGCCTCTGCTTTCCCTGCCCGGTGAAATTCTTCCCCCTTCCCATCATGGCCGTGGATTTGGTATATTAAGCACCTTCGCCAATGCGGGCATTTTTGTGGTCCCGCCTTTTGCCGGTTGGGTTCGCGATAACAACGGAGGGTATTTCTGGCCTTTTATTTTAATGGCCGCTCTGGGCTTGGCCGGGGTTGCTGTAGCGGGGATTCTTCAGCGTCAGGTTTTGCTCAGAAATCAATAACAGGGACGACAATGCGGTTTAAATTTCGGACTTTATCAATATTCTTTCTCATTTTCTTTTCCGCCTGTGGAACCCAGGATCGTTACGAGCCCACTTCCCCTTCGCCGTATCTGTCCATCACCGAGGCATCACTGGCTGATATTGAGGCTATTCCGTTGGTGGTTAACAGCACCTCGGATTCCCGCTGTGTGATTGTCGATGATCTTACTTACATCAAATCAAACAATAGTCAGGTTTATGCTCTGACACCTGATGGTTATAAGGCCTTGCCGCCTTTGATGGATTATTTCCAGCAAATAGCCGTTGGTCCCGACTACCGTCTTTTTGTAATGAGCTACAACGAAGGAATGTTCAGCCTTCAGGATGATCAATGGGTGCTGGAAGACCGGGCTCCGGTATACAGCTCTTTGGATAAATTATTGACCGACAATGAGAATCGCTTGCTGATGTATGGGCCGGGAGCCATGGCTTTGAAGCGTCAGGAAACTGATGGCCAATGGGTTGAGCAAGTATTGCCCGACAATATTGAACTGAGAAGTGGTTGGTGTGACTTTGGTCTGCCACCTGTATTTGTTTCTTACCGAGCTGAAGTTGTTACTGAAAGTGAAGAAGGCTGGCAAGTCAGTGAACCCCTGGCGGAGTCTTTGCTTAATAATTTGAGTAAAATTTCCGGAAATGCCTCGGGCGATCTGGCGGTTATGTTTGCCTGGGAGGATACATTTGCACTGCATCTGGACAATGAATGGGAACTCCATTTTTTGAATTCAGATCTTCGTACGCTCTTTTGGCAGGGTGAAGAATTGTATGGAGTTGATTACAATTTACATGAACTTCACCACTGGTCCGGCAGTGAATTTCAATTCCTGCTTTCTCTGGAAGATTTTGATGTCGAGGGGGTGCCCACTGCCTTGAACCGGGGAACAGAAACGGAATTGGTTTTTGGTAAAGGACAGTCTCTTCTGTTTGATGGGGCAATGGTGACTCGTAAATCCCCGGCCCTGGGCATCGTTGAAGGCATGACAAGTTACCTTGGCCAAAATCACGTCGTTCTTTCTTCGGGGTCCCATTTGATTGGCGATCCGGAAACAAATATCTGGCATCATGCTGGACAGCCTTTTTTGGACAGCGACGACTTTCCCGATGGACCGGCTGTGTTGGTCGACGAGCAGGACAATCTTGTCTTTTTCAGTAAAACTGAGGCCATACGCTGGGAAGGCCCGGACAACTACTCTTCCACAGAGCTTCCGGATAGGGTGTTTCGGGTTTTCCCACAGCAGGATGGCCGGGTTCTCCTGGTTTGTTCAGAAGGAATTGGGCTCTGGGCCCAAGGCACTTATCAGTTTATTTCGGAAAAAGATGATCCAAACTCTGATATTAAATCGTGCCAGCTGACCGATGACGGGGAAATCTGGATCAGTACCAGAGAGCACCTGAGTTTATTGGACCAGGGGGAGTCTAACATTATGCTGACTTTTCAGGGCTGGTTCTGTGAAGGCGGTGCGTGGGACTCTGAATTGGAGCAGATAATTTTTGGTGATGGCCGGTTTGTCAGTATTAGGTCTGAAAGCGTTCAATACCACACCCCGGCCTGGCAAGCTGGTGGAAGCTGGCACCCGGCAGAAATCACCGGAGCCCTTGCCGATGGCCTGGGGCATTGGCTGGCTTTGGATACAGACAAATATTCCCTGCTGCGGTTTGACGGTCAAAGCTGGCAATACCAGGAATCCAGATGGCTACAGGAGATAGGTTCAAATAACGACATACTTGATCTACGTGACGGAACTTTCCTTATCCAGTCCGGCAGCTTCAATATTTTGGTGGATCTTCAGGGAGGCTCCCTGTGAAAACCATTGCCGGGATTTTCATTTCCATAATTCTGATGGCATTGGCAAATGGTTGCACCGAAGGCGAAAACATACCTCTGAGTCCGCCATTTTCTGGCTGCGAAGTTCCCCTGGATCATAAATGGTACGATTTGAATAATGTTTTTGAGGGCCATCGGCCTGCAGATTGCCTCTGGCTTGACGAGAAAAATGCGGTGGTTGTTTGTACCGACGGCTTCATTCTGGAAACCGACGGGGTGGGGCAGTGGGTATCGAAAGAAACTTCGGTATCCGGAGATTTTACAGTGGTGGTGGCCAACGAAGATCAGAACCTGGTGGCCGCCGGTCTTGATGGTGCTCTGGCTTTGCGTCTTGGCGGAACCTGGCAAGTCGATAATTCTGTGCCGGAACAAAATTGGTATTCAGCATCAGCCGATGGGGGCACAGTTTGGTTGGCCGGCTCGGGTGGCTCGTTACTTCATGCTGTCCCGGGACAGGACTGGTCTCTGAATCAGCACCCTGTCATTGAAAATTTGCTGTCCGTTTGTGCCTTTGAAGACTCGGTCTTTGTTGGGGGCCCGGAAGGCCAGTTGTCTGTGTTGGTCAACGACCAGTGGACCGATGTTTCCCCCCCGGCTCTGGCTGAAAAACCAATAAAATCTCTGGTAAAACTGAATGATGGACGACTGGCCGCTCTTGCGGAAAAAGTCTGGGTTCGCCAGGCCGATCAATGGGAGGTTCTGTACGATGACACTCATTCGTCATACCGAAGCCCGCATCTAAAATATCGGGATGGAATTTTGTGGATCCAGGATAGCGATCTATTTGGTATGGAGATCCCCGGTAACGAAGAATTGTTTTATCGCTCCGATCATTCGGGAGGATCCTTGAAGGTTGGTACCCCGGGTCCCGACAAACAGGTTCTGTTGGTCACTTCTCCTGGCGGAGCCACCTGGCACCTGGGTTCCGGACTTCAAAACCGGACCATTAAAGTTGACCCGGCTGGAGCCATAAGCCACATGCCAGCGGTCAAGCTCCACGATGGCACCGTTGTGGTGACAACCTATAACGGAATTTTTGAAGTGACTTCATCCGGGTTGCGACGAATAGAAACCCTGGCTCTCGAAACTGAGTTACTGATGGATGAATTGTTTTATATCGGTGGTCATTCTCTTTCTGATTTCTATATGACTGATCCCAGAGTTTTATACCGGGTTATTGGTGGCCAGACGGTCCTGCAGGAAGATATACCAGAGAATGGCGAATCCATTTACGGGATTGTCGTCGCTCCATCAGGAACAGTGTATATGAATCAATACAAGAGAATACTTATCTGGGAAAATAACTCCTGGACGGAGATTTTCACCGCAGAGCCCGACAACATCAGTCGGCTGGACCTCACGGCGGGAAATACTTTGGTCTGGCAGGGGTCGTGGGATTCATATTACCTTTCTGAAAACGGGGCCATACCCGTGGGCCTGTCTTCCGGGTCTTTAATTACCGTGGAGCGTAAGCCAGGCATTCTTGAGTATTTTTGCCGGGGTCACCAAAGGTATTATCTCTGGTGGCAAAAAGGCACCGGGGCTACAGGAGAGTCTTACCTGAACCCCCTTCCAGGCTGCGAACAAATAGGTTTTGGGGCTGCCTGCGACCACGAAGGAGGCGTTTATTTATCGACCTTGGATCATTCCATGGTCTTTAAAGTCCCCGATGATTTCAGTCACAACAATTGGGAACTTGTGGCCGGGCCCAATTTGAACCAGATTTCACAAATGGAAATGCTGGTTGATGGCACTTTGGTCGTCAAAACCAGCAGTTATTTTTTTCAGGGGTATCCGACCCGCTAATTCACCCGTCAGGAAACTCAATCGATTCCAAGGAGAAAACAATGAACCAGGAAGTATTGGCCCTGTGGCCCGAACTCGAGTGGATTGATGATCAGGAACTGCGTGAAGCAACGGCAAAAACCTGGGAGTTTGCCCTCGAACGCAGTCCGTTGACTGTGGACGACTTGAACACCATTCCTTTCACCCTTCTGGTACCCGACCTGAAAGTTAGCTTCATGGCTCACAAACGCTGTGTGGTGCATGTGGCCCGTGACTGCGGCAACCAGATGAACAAATTCTTCACCACCGACCTGCCTGTAGACATGGACGTATGCATTGCTGGTGCCATTCTGGCCGATGTGGGCAAGCTGTTGGAGTACGACATCAAAGATGGTAAAAGCTGCAAAAGTGAAATGGGCAAATACGTGCGCCATCCGTTCAGTGGTGTGGGGCTGGCCATGGAAGCGGGCGTACCGCCTCAGGTTTGTCACATCATTTCCGCCCATGCAGGCGAAGGTGACATGGTAAAACGCTCCACAGAGGCTTACATTGTGCACCATGCTGACTTTATGACTTTCCTGCCTTTTAAGAATAAGGCTTAGAGAAAGTTAGTCCAGACTAAGAAAGTTGTTGCCATGGCGCTGAAAAAATAGTTGGCGTCATGGCAATTCTTTTATATCTAAGATCTGTGACAACAGTCTTCATCTGGGTTCCGATATGCCGGATTCAGTGGAGTGAACCTAAACTAGAGGAGTATCCAATGGCCGATGCAGATAGCAAAGTCGAAGGAAATGCCGACGGAGAATTTTACGTAGATACCGAATGCATCGATTGTGACCTGTGCCGTCAAACCGCACCCGATAACTTTGACCGCAACGAAGATGAAGGTTACAGCTTTGTTTGCAAACAACCTGCCAACGAAGAAGAAGAAGAAGCCATACGCGAGGCCATTGAAGAATGCCCCGTAGACGCCATCGGCGACGACGGATAATTCCTCTTCGTTTTGGGATTTGTAAAATATGAGCCCGGCTTTCCTGCGGAAAGCCGGGTTTTTTTGTAGGTTGAGGGAACAAAATATTGAAGTTGGAGTTGCATGAGTTTGACGCAATCCATCCCTCGATTTTTTATCAGGATGTCATGGGACTCCTGTGGATGAATATACCCCTGAAAGGAAATTTAATATGAAATCCCCCAACCAAGGACGAACATCCAGCATTATTGCAATGGTGTTGTTGCTTTCCGTAGCCCTGGCTCCGGTTTTGGTGCCCGGATCAGCAAATGCCGCACCACCAAACCAACTGCGTTCCTACGCCGACGTGGCCGAAGTGGCCAGCCCCTCGGTGGTCAATATTTCCGCTGAAAAAGTGGTCGATATGCGCAGCCAGCATCCGTTTATGGAAGATCCCATGTTCAAACGGTTTTTTGGCGATCCTGAAGATGGAACTCAGCGCACGAATAACAGCCTCGGTTCCGGAGTTATCATTTCATCTGACGGTTTCATTTTGACCAACAACCACGTGGTGGAAAACGCTTCAGACATTCGGGTCACCATTGTGGGCGAGAAAGAATATCTGGCCGAAATTATTGGAACCGACCCGCGCACCGATGTGGCTCTAATCAAAATTGAGGCCAAAAACCTGGAGGCCATTGTGGTGGCCAACAGCGATTTGCTGCGAGTTGGCGACCAGGTCATGGCCATAGGCAATCCTTTTGGTGTGGGCCAGACTGTAACCCTGGGCATTGTCAGTGCACTGGGACGCAGCATCGGCCTGATCGATTACGAAGACCTTATCCAAACCGATGCCTCCATCAACCCGGGCAACAGCGGCGGTGCATTGGTAAACATGGAGGGTGAATTAGTGGGCATGAACTCGGCCATTTTGAGTCGCGACGGCGGCAGTCAGGGTGTGGGTTTTGCCATTCCTTCGACCATGGCCTTCCACATTGTTGAGGCTCTGAAAACTGATGGTGAAGTGCGGCGGGCTTATTTAGGTGTTTTTCCTCAGAATGTTGATCAATCGGTTGCCGATTATTACGGCATGGATCGTCCTCAGGGAGTTCTCGTCGGTTCGGTTAATGACGATACTCCAGCCCAAAAAGCAGGTATGAAAAATGGTGACATCATTTTGAGTGTCGATGACCAGGCCATCAAAAATCCCAGCATGTTGCGTAATGTCATCAGCTTATCTTCCATTGGCCATAAGGCTAAAATTGAAATTCTTCGCGATGGGAAAAAGAAAACCCTGAAGGTGAAGCTGGAAGCCTTACCCGGACAGGAAATTGCAGAAAACTCGACACCGGAAGTTAATGAAGATGAATCCCTGGACGGGGTTACTGTTCGCGAACTTTCAGATCGCCTGCGGGTGATGGCTAACTTACCGGAAGAAATTAATGGTGTTCTGGTCAGTGGAGTGGACCAGGGCAGCAATTCCGCCCGGGTGGGCCTCACCGAGGGTGACATCATTCAAAAAGTGAATAATGAAGATGTGGAAAGTCTACAAGAATTTAGAAAAGCTCTTGGTAAGAATACTGACCGACCGGCATTTCTGAGGGTGTACAAATCGACCCAAAATCGCAGCATTTACATTGCGGTGCCTCGTTAAGGTCAGACAAAACAGAGAAATAGTTGCCAATTACCCCCGATGGTGGAATGCTGTTGGGGGTAACTTGTATCCATTAATACTCCAGGAAAGGCCAAGCATGAATCAGACCTCTGTTGAACCCACTGAACGAACCATGCTAATGACAGTTTTTGGTTGGGTGATGCTGGCGTTTGGGGCCCTGAGTGTTTTCATAAGCGGGCTTTCCCTGGTGGCTTTCAACATTATGACTAAAGAAGGCAATGGAGAATTATGGCCGGAAGATGAGTTGGCTCAATTGCCCGAAGCGGCCGCCATGATGATTGAGAACCTGGATACTTATATGTTGGTCATGTTGGTTTCGTCGGTCTTAATGGCTTTGGCGGGTTTTGGCGTCATTAAGCGCAAGGACTGGGCTCGTTTGTTGAGCATGGCCCTTCTCGCTGCGAGCATCGTTGCCACTTTGGTACTGACCGGATTGGGTTTTCAGGTCACCGGCGGGTCCTCACCTGAAGGAGCACTGTTTTCAGCCCGGTTTTTGGCTCTGGTAAATATTACTCAGGCGCTGTTGAGTTCTGTTTTGCATGGTTGGATTATCTGGAAGTTGAATCGGCCTGAAGTTCGCGGAGAATTTGTGGCCCAACAAAAAGAAAGCCATTAATGAATTCATACTTACGCATGCTGAAAATGATCAGGCCGTACGCGCCTCAGGCGTCAATTGCGGTCCTCTTTATTGTGCTCTATTCGTTTTTCAGTGTTTTCAGTTTCACTATGATTTCTCCATTTTTGAAGGCCCTGTTTCTCGATGAAAACCCGTCTGTTGTTGAGGTTGTTGAAGAACCCAAAAACGAGGCTTTGCTTGTCGACCCCAAAAATGAAGATACTGAAACACGGGAGCGTCTGGAGAGCATTAACCAGAAAACAACCTGGTCTGATCAAGTAAAAATGGAAGCTCTCAACTGGGCTAACGAGAATCTTCTGGACGGAACCCGGCAAGACAATTTGCTGCGAATATGCCTGGCTCTTGCCATCCTTCTTTTACTAAAAAATGTGACCCGATATTTTCAGGATATTCTTATGGTTTTTGTGGGTGAGAAAGTCATCCGCGATTTGCGTAACGCACTGTATTTAAAATTTACAAATTTGCCTTTGTCTTTTTACCATCAGAATAAAGCAGGAGAATTAATCAGCCGAGCCACTAACGATGTGCTTATGGCCCAGAAATGCGTCAGTGTGAGCTTCACGACTTTGCTGCGCGATCCCATTCAAATTGTTCTGTTTTTAACCGTGGCTGTTATTCTAAGTTGGAAACTGACCTTAATGGCTTTGGTTATGTTGCCGGCTAGTCTGGGTGTTATCATTCGAATTGGCAAGGGGTTACGGAAGATAAGCCATCGGCAGCAGGAAGAAATGGCCGTCCTGACAACAAACCTTCAGGAAACGATATATGGTATTCGAGTCATCAAGGCTTTCGCCATGGAAGACTTCGAGAATAATAAATTCCTGAAACGCAGTGACGAATTGTTTAAGCAGATTTTCAAGTTCAACAAGTACATGAAAATGTCGTCACCCTTAACCGAAGTTCTTTCTTCACTGGTAGGGCTTTTTATCCTCTGGTACGGAGGCAGCAAAGTCTTTACCGGTGGCCTAATGGCACCCGACCTTTTTCTGGTTTTCTTTGCGTCGATTTTCAGTCTTGTCAAACCCATCAAAAACCTGGGTCAGGTCAACAACGAAATTCAGGCTGGCATGGCTGCCGCAGATCGGATTTTTCAGATTTTGGATACTCCTTCAGAGGTTGCCGGCAGTGTGGGTGAAAAAGTTCTGGATCAGGCCGAAGGCCGTGTGGAGTTTGATAAAGTTGATTTCGAATATGTCCCCGGTGAACCGGTTCTTCGTGACCTCAGCCTGAAAGTAAACCCTGGTGAAGTGGTGGCTTTGGTGGGCAGTTCCGGCGGGGGAAAAAGCACTCTTATTGATATGATTCCAGGTTTCTATCACCCAAACTCCGGGCAAGTACTCATTGACGGTGTCAGTGTCACCGATTTGGATCTGGGCAGCTTGCGCCGGCAAATGGGCATTGTCACCCAGGAAGTCATTCTTTTTCACGATACTATTCTAAATAACATTGCCTATGGTCTGGAAAATGTATCTCTTGAAGATGTGCGCGAAGCCACTCGGGCGGCCAACGCCGATGATTTTATTATGAAACTGCCCGACGGTTACGATACCATCATTGGTGACCGGGGACTCAAGCTTTCCGGTGGTCAGCGCCAGCGCCTGAGCATTGCCCGGGCAATTCTGAAAAACCCTCCCATTCTTTTGCTCGATGAAGCCACAAGTGCTCTTGATACAGAAGCTGAAAAACTGGTCCAGGAAGCAATTGATCGCCTGGTGAAACACCGCACAACCATTGTTATTGCCCACCGTCTTTCCACCGTAAAAAATGTGGATCGAATATATTTACTGGAGGCAGGCAAAGTGGTCCAGACAGGAACTCACGATGAGTTGCTGGCAGCCGGTGGTCGATACAAAGAATTGTATGAAATGCAGTTTCAGAAACGCAGCTAGGAATGGGGGAACAGCAGCGTCCTAGGCTTTTTTTAGCCAGTCACGCTTAAACCGCTTCCAGTCTCGGTTCACACAAGTCCAGCCTGAAATGGCACACCAGACCAGTCCGGGCCAGCCATCGACAAACCCTCCGCGCAAAAAATAGTCTTTAATAAAAGTGTGCGGACCGGTAATGAGCAGGTGAAAAGGATTAAATTTCTTATCATTTGGGTTGGCCACATCCAAAGTGGTGTACATGGTTACTTTTTCCAGATAAGGGCCAATTTCCAGGAGGGTATCGTGCAGAATAGGCTCATTCAAACGGCCCACCGTAGCGCCCTCACCCAGGACCATTCCTTCGTGCACCAGGCTATCACTCAAATGTCCTTCTGAGGTTCGGAAAAGGCGCAATACATAATTGGCGGCTAACCGGCGACTTTTCATGACCTGACCCAAAACCCGGTTTGCCCGATGAATTTCCCAGCCAGTGTATTGAGTCAGGTGGCCTCCCTGGCGCATCTCCAGGAGTCTGGCCCGGAGCATGGGAGAGAGCAGCTCGTCGGCATCCATCCACAAAGCATATTCCGTGGTTACCATGTCCAGGTTGGCCTGCCGTGCGCTGCCAAAGTCTTTAAATTCATGGTGCCCCAATTGAACCTGGCTGAAGTGTCCCAGGCGGGCTTCCTGTTCAACTACGGCGACAGTGCCGTCAGTGCTGCCGGTATCCAGAATAGCCAATTCGTCCACAACGCCACGCATGCTTTCGAAGCAGCGCGGCAGCAGCGTTTCTTCATTTTTTACGATCATAAATGCAGTTATGGTGTTCATGCTGATATGGTTGTTCATTAACCGGTAAGAGTCAATATGGATTATTGGAAACCGAATGAAGAAACTGTGGTATATCTATAAATTACTTTCCACAGGAGGAATAACATGGCCAGAGTTTTTGCTTTAGGCCTGGTGGTCTTGTGCGCCCTGCCTCAGGTTTTATTTTCTGCAGAAAAACCAGTGCAAGAGGTTCTCATTCCAGCGAGCGAGTTTCTGATGGGAGTTCCTGATGCAGAAGGTCGCTATCAGCAACACATGGTTCGAATCGCTTCCTTCTATATGGACAAATACGAAGTAACAAACGCTCAGTATCATGAATTCTGTCTGGCCACCGATCGTAAAATGCCGGTATTCTGGGGCGTGGAGCGGTTCCGCAGTGGGGAAGACTATCCTGACCACCCCATTGTCGGTGTCAGCAATCTAGACGCCAAGGCTTACGCGGAGTGGGCTGGTCGGCGTTTGCCCACCGAAGCGGAATGGGAATTCGCCGCGCCCGAGATGAGGAATCTGAATAGCAATGGCTTAAAAATCAGCAGGAGAAAAACAGTTCATGATCAGCATCCGAAACCTGACCCGAAATTTTGAGTCACTGAAAGCAGTTGACGATCTAACGGTGACCATCCCTTCGGGCTGCATAGTGGCTTTGCTCGGCGCCAATGGTGCTGGAAAAACCACAACCCTAAATATGCTAACCACCCTTTTGAGCCCCAGCGATGGTACTGCCGAAGTTGAAGGTTTTGATATAAAAACCCAAAGTGCTGAAGTCAGGCGGAACATTGGTTATGTTCCCGAACACGGAGCCCTGTATGAAGGCCTGACCGCCGATGAATATTTGGAATTGGCGGGCCGAATTCGGGGTATGAGTGGTCCTGCAATAGTCGAGAGATCAACTGAGTTGATGGAGTTCTTCGAAGTGGCTGATTCGAGCCAGCAACGTTTGGCCACCTTTAGCAAGGGCATGCGCCGAAAAATTCTGGTCACCGCCGCCTTGTTGCATCGTCCGCGGGTTTTATTTCTGGACGAACCCATGGATGGCCTCGACGTACGCAGTCAGAAAAAACTGGGTGAGTTACTTCAGGAGCAGGCCACCCAAGGCTGCACTGTTGTTTATTCAAGTCACATTTTGCAACAGGTGGAAGAGCTGTGCGAACATGTGGTCCTCATTCACCAGGGCAAACTTCGCTTTGCCGGTCCCATGACCGACTTGCAAGCATCCCATGAAGGCGTTGGCCTGCGCGATATTTTCCTGGAATTAACCGAGGATGAGCAACTGTGAGCCGTTTCATCACAGCGGTATTTTCCCGATTGGTCCAGATGGCAGGCGGCCGTGCTGAAATAGTCCTGCCCTTGTACTGGGCTCTGGAAAAAGCGACCGAAGGTCAGGATGAAATTCTTAAAAAGCAGAGCAAACGCAGGATTTTTATCTCAAGCAAAGTCTGGCGACTGCTTACCTTGGTGGCCTCAGTCCTGGCTTCCACAATCCTATCGATTTTTATGATCACCCGGCCGGAAAGTATTCATCCTCCTTTGGGGGTTATTGTCCTGGTTGCTGTTCAGTACATGGTGGTTTCAGGCTTGGTCTTATCTCAAGCTGCGCCGGGTTTATTGCTGGACGAGGACGATAAAATTCTGGGTTGGTGGCCCTTGTCCCAAAGGGAACTCATGCTGGCTCGAATCAGCGTTTTACTGCGTCCGGCCCTCGAGGTAACGGCGGCCCTTTCTCTGGCACCTTTGTTGGTGTTTTTGTTCCTGGGAAATCCACCTGTTTTGGGCGCTCTGGTCTTTGGTGTTGGCCTGCTGCTTCAGGCTGTGGGAATTACTTTCGGCATCACCACGACCATCCTTCTTCTGGTCCGTTTTTTGGGCCGTCGCACGGCTTCAAGGCTGGCCGTCATGGTTGCCGACGGCAACCACATGATGCTCATTTACCCTTTCATTTTTGCCGGTGAAAAGATTTTTCCCTGGTTGAATGCACACCGGTGGTCCTTGTATTTTCTTCCCCCGGTTTGGTTCGCCAGCTGGGGAGATTTGGCCTCCGGCAACAATTTCCGAATTCTGGCGGCCATAGGCTTGGCCTGGACCTGGCTGGTGGTTTGGGCTGGTATTCGGCTCTCGGTTTCCAGGCAAACCACCGTAAAATTGAAATCAGTTTCCTCTCGACCATCAAAATTCTCTGTCAGTGGTCTCATTTCCCTCCTGCTGAAACCCCTGATGCCCGGCAATGAAGGCTGGGTCATGAGAAAACTCCTGGAAGCGCACATCCGAGAAGATTGGCGATTTATGGGGTCAGTTATCTCAATTCCAATAATGCTGCTTGTTTTTGGCTTGCGAACCAGCCCTCGAGTGTGCCCCGAAGATCTGGTTCATTCTGGAATTGGCAGCGAACCCATGGTTTTTATGTTGATGATGATGGGGGGTATAGCCCTTCACTTTACCCACGGTTCCAGCACTCCGCAGGCCATGTGGCTGGTGGCCATATCCGACATTCAAACCAGTGCTGTTTTGAAAGCCCAGCGAGGCATGGTTCGAGGCTTGGTCTTCATTCCCGCTCTGGCACTATATTCGTTCAAAGTCATTAAATTGGGTGTTGCTCTTCCCATTGTCTTTCGGGACGTTCTTGTGTTGGCTTTGGAAATGGATATGCTGATGATCATTTTCCAGCCATGGATGTCGAAAATGCCATTTTCAACAAAATTCCGAAAAAGCGAAGGGGCTGACCGGATTCTTTTGGGATTCATTGTCATTGTTGTTTCTTCGGTTTTTTCGGTTGCCAATTATTTCTACGACCATGTCTTTTTTGTAAGAACTGGTTTGTGGATTCTTCTGCCTGCCCTGTGGATCTTTTTCAGATGGAGATTGACACAAGTCATGCAGAATCGCAGGTTGGAGTGCGAAGCCATCCTTCAGTAATCCGGAGTTTTCTGGAGCACTCGGAAATTCTGTGAAATAAGGAACCATGCAAAGAAGAATTCTCATCGTGCGTCAGGACCGCCTCGGCGATGCCATCCTGGCCACAGGCCTTCCCAGAGAAATAAAGAAACGCTGGCCCGACAGTCATGTGGCTGTATTGGTGCGTTCTTATACCAAGCCCGTATTCGAAAACAATCCCCATGTAGATGAAATAATAACCGATGACGCCAAGCCGGAAACCCGTAAGGAATCTTTCTGGCCCATGGTTAGGCAGTTGCGTTCCCGTCGGTTCACTCACGCTTTAATGTTGCTGCCCGAAGCCCGCTACAATTACATGACTTTCTGCGCAGGAATTCCTGTCCGTGTGGGCCACGGAATTATTCTTTTTCACGCCCTGACTTTTGTCCGGCCGGTCATGACCAGGAAATTCCAAAAGGGAAGGCACGAGGCCCAGTACAGTATGGATCTGGCCCGAAGCATTGGTATTAAAACAGAAAACGTTGATCCCGAAATTTATCTAACGGAACAGGAAATTCTGCAATCGGAAGCCCGGGTCCATAACTGGGGAAATGGCAAACCTCTAGTGGGGATTCACAGCACCAGTGGTGCTTCTGCACCTAATTGGAAACCGGATTTATGGGCGGAACTGGCAAAAATCCTGCTGCAGGAAAAATCCCTGCAAGTGGTAATTACTGATTATGATATTCCGCAGGAAATGAATAATCTGGAAGGTGCGTTGTACCTGTGTCCGGATAAAAACACCAGCTTGCGGGCGGACATGGCCAACATTAGTGCCCTGAGTCTTCTTGTTTCGGCCAGCACCGGGCCCATGCACATTGCTGGGGCGTTAAATGTGCCCACTTTGTCTTTGTTTTGTCCTCTGGGGGCCTGCGAACCGGCTTTGTGGGGACCACTGGGCAACCCGGCTGAATTTGTTATGCCGGAAGATGATTATTGTCGAGATCAGTGCCCGGGCGATCCTCATGCCTGTCATTTGGTGGGGTCCAAATTGGCAAGCCCCACCGAGGTTTTCCGCCGGATTTCAGAATCGATTAATTAAAAATATAGAGACCCTGTTCCACTTGAACATTGGGTGGCGTGTTAGCGTGTTCACCAAAATAATCATACCCATCTTTAAGATTTTCCCAGAAGGAATTCCAGCCCATGGGGGCATGGGTTTTCATATTTGATTCATTCATTCGGAACGGGAAAATGTGGACCCTGAAAAACTTTTGACCATTGCGTACGGCAGCGTCAGCCAGGGAATAAATTTCCTCGATACCTGAGTTGGTCATGGCATAGCACCCAATGGAACAGCACTCGCCGTGAACCATTAACGCGCTTCCGGTTCGGTTATGGTGGCGGTCGTATGCGTTTGGATAACCCAGGTTGAAGGACAAGTGGTAAGAGCTCCAGGGATTGAATGAGGATGCTTTTACAAAATAAAATCCCTCAGGTGCCCGACTGTCTCCCTGTTTGGTTTTGGGCCCCAAACCCCGGGTGCCATAACTACAAATGCTGTATGTTTTAAAGAGCTCATAGCGGCCATTTTTTTCCACCCAGAATTCCAAAACTTTTTCCAGTTTGAAAATCCGAATGTAAATCGGTTGGCCCCATTCCATACCCTTGCGTGTCATCTCATCTTTCAGGTGAGTTTCAACCCGTCCCAAAGCTGCCAGGGAGAGGTCACTGCGGGCGGGCAAATCTTCGGCCATTACAACAAAAGGGTGCATTGCCAGGCCAAGGACCAGCAAAGCACCCTTCAGTGCCGGCACAAGTATTCTGAAATTAATTTTCAGGCTCATCGTAAAAATCGATCATGTCCACTGGCATCACTACTGTGCTGCAAATGTTGCTCATGTGAGAGACCAGTCGTTTGTAAAAACGCAGAACCATTACCAGACAAACGGCATCGTGGGTTTTGATATTGCTGGTCATGATTTCCCTGATCAGCTCTTCATATCTTCGGCCCTGTTTTTTCGCTTTCTTAATGACCTGTCCGGCGTGAGCTTCGTCACTTTCAGAAAAAGCTTCGCGAGTGCGCACGAACAAGCCACTGACAACCTCAGTGGGCTCACCAAGCCACTTCAGGTACAGCTCGCGGTCGATTTCGTCGGGCTGCATCTCTTTTACTTCATGTACGTTTTTGATGTAGTCACCCAAACGTTCACCGTCTTTAACGACGTTCATAAAAATGAGGGCCGATGGGACTTCCGCCCGTGAACCTTTTACCGAAAGGCGCGATACTACCCGACGCCGAACCTTGCGCTCAATATGGTTGATGCGTTTGTCGCGGTCATAAAGTTGAGTTTGCGGGTCGGTATCCGGAGTGCCGTTAACCACAACACCACTGGCAAAGGTAAACATCGACTGAGACAGCTCCAGCATCTCGCTGATTCTTTCAACCAGCTCGTTACTCCAGTTGTCTTCCTTGAACAAATCTAGAAATGATCCGAAACCCATGAGGCTTCCTTTCGGTCAGGCTGCTTTCAGCAACTTGTCGATGAGAACGAACAGCAAAGGCATTACAAAGAAAATGCCCAGCATGTACAAAATGGCGTAGTATTTTTTTTCGGATGTGGCTGCTGCCAGCCCCGTGGCCATGCGCAACGGACTGCGCCTGACGGCTCCAAAAGGATAAATGAGGATGATACCTGATATGTTAAACAACAGGTGAACCAGAGCTATAGTCACAGCCCCGGGAGTTCCTGTCATGGAGGCCAGCAGGGCGGTTACCGTGGTTCCAATATTGGCACCCAGGGTGGCTGCGAAGGCCGACTCCAAAGGCACTATACCGGCACCAATTAATGGGACCAGCAAACTTGTGGTGATGGAGCTGCTTTGCACACCCACAGTGACAAGCAGGCCGATAAACATGGCCGCCATGCTGCTCTTGCGCAGATTCTTGGTAAAGGCCCCTTCGGCCTTATCCAGAACCATTCGTTTGAGAACCTTGGTCAGGAAAGTCAGGGCAAAGAAAATTCCCACCAGCGCGATGACCACCATAATGATCACCACGTACATGTTCTCCAGTCCCGTATCCTGCAGCAGGTGTTTGATCTGATTGACCACTGGTTTGACGGCGGCTTTAACCGGGTTCGGAAACTTGGTTCCATCAGCACCAACAAGTATGGTACTCAGCCAGGTTGCCGATTTTTCCAGGAAATGAGTGGATTGTTCAATGGGGAAGAGAATCGCAATACTCATCAGGTTGAAAAAATCGTGCATGGTGGCGCCGGCAAAAGCCCGCTGGAACTCAGTTCGGCGATTCATGGAAGTCATGGCCACCAAAGTATTGGTCACCGTGGTTCCCATGTTGGCACCCATGATGATGGGGACAGCTCCGTTGACCGTTAAAACCCCACCGGCAACCATTCCCACAATAATACTGGTTGTGCTGGAAGAGCTTTGAATCAACGAGGTGGCCAGAAGGCCTATCATCAGGCCAATGACTGGGTTGGTGGTCGTCTCAATAAGTTGTTCAGCAAAACCCTTGCCTGCCATTTTGAAGGCTCCGCCAAACAGGGCAATGGCCAAGAGAAAGATGTACAACAGCCCGGCAAGAATAACAATATTGAGAATCGCGGCCAAGGGGGAGGCTTTAGTCGCCTCTTGAGGTTGCGGATGGTCGCCCATGGAACTCCTGATGCTTTTTCCGATACCTGTGAAGGCAAATATTCGGATCAAAACGGTTTCGAGAGTGAAGTTGAAAACCCGGGGTCATTCAGTTGATCATCACGGTGGACAGGCAATCAGGGTGAATGTAAAAGCATGATAAAATCATGGTCAAGATAAAAAGAAGAGGCCTGTGCAGAAGGAAATATTTTCCGGTAAAATTCTCTCCAAGTGGGTGGAAAGTGTTCGCTTAGAGAGTCTTTGGGCCATGTATATTTTCTCTCAAATATGGCAAAGGGTTAATCAAAACCCCTCCAAAAGGCTCTCAAATTGAAAACAGTAAACAGGGTATCAAAAATTCCAGTTCAGGCCCCAATTTTGCAATGTTTCTTGGCAATGACTGGGAAAACTCAGGAAAATGGACTAAGTTGGGGCGGTTCTGTAGCCTTATTATCCAATTTCTGCCTGGAGGAAAGCCTGTCATGTCGATTCTGAAGGTCGCCCGTTTGGGGCATCCCGTTCTGCGTCAAAAATGCGAAGCCATCAAACCTGAAGCCATCAAAGGACCTGAAATCCAGCGATTGATCAGGGATATGTTTGAAACAATGGCTGAGTATAACGGTGTAGGGCTGGCCGCACCGCAGGTTCATCAGCCTGTACGCCTGGTAATTGCCGGTGGCGATGCTGATGAAGAAGGACATCCCGTTTATCGGGTGCTGATCAATCCTGAGATCACTGTCCTGAGCGATGACGAAAGACTCGGCATGTTCGAAGGTTGCCTCAGCGTTCCAGGACTGCGCGGTTGGGTTGAACGTCCAGACGCTATTTCAGTCAAAGCCTGGAATGAAAAAGGTCAACAAATCGAGTTCAATCTCGAAGGATTTGCCGCGGTGGTAATGCAGCACGAATGCGACCATCTCGACGGTGTCCTGTATGTGGACCGTATAGAAGACATGACCCGTTTCGCCTACGACGAAGAAGCCTCGCGCTATCTTGAGACGGCAGGTGAAGAAGAATTCGAAGGTGAAGAGGAATAAAGACGAGGAGGCGGACAATGAGTGTCAACAATTTGGCCACAATGGTTTCTGCATTTAATTTGAGGCAGTTCGAAAAAGCCGCTGCTGCAAGCGCAGAAGGCCTGGCCACTGCCCAGGGCCGGGACGAAGTATTCTGGATGGGGTTGAATGAGGCCTGTGAAGGTTTCGAGATGCTGAATAACAGCAAATGGGCACTTGCCGAGCGAAAACTTGTGGCGTCCATGGAGAAACTTCGTAATTTTGGTTTCCGGTACAATAATTTCGAAGTGACGGCCGCTTTGGCAGGAATCCGCTTGTCGGTTTCTGAAATCCGCGCCGTGCGCCAGCGAAACAAACGTGTTTTTGATGTCTCGTTGCTGCCTCAGTTCAAAATGGCAGCCCGGGCTGACGATTAAATTTTCGACGAGGCTGGCACAATATGGCCCCCGTCGAACGGGGGCCATTGCCTATGTTGCCAGAAAATAATACCCTTTCCGATATAGGTGCCAAGGTAGCTGAAGGCCAACGCCTCAGTTTTGACGAGGGTCTGCGTCTGGCCACTACTTCAGATTTACCCGCTCTGGGAATGCTGGCTCATCTGGCCCGGCAACAACAACACGGTGACGCTGTCTTTTACAACATCAACCGGCACATCAACCCCACAAATGTTTGTTATGTTGGTTGTGAATTGTGTGCTTATGCCGATGACCCCAACGCCGAAGGCACCTGGTCCTACTCACCGCAAGAGTGTGTGGAAATTGCCCGGCGCGACTGGTCTTCCGATGTGAGCGAATTTCATATTGTGGGTGGCTTGCACCCTCGCTGGAAGTTTCAAACATATCTCGATATTCTCAGCACCCTGAAAGAGGCTTTCCCTGAAGTTCACCTGAAAGCCTTTACCATGGTGGAGATCGATTTTCTGGCAAAACTGGCCAAGCAAAGCATTCCTGAGACCATTGAAAGCCTGCGTGCTGCCGGCCTGGATAGCTGTCCCGGCGGTGGAGCGGAAATTTTCCACCCCGACATTCGCACCCGGATTGCTTCCAAAAAAATGAGCGCCGACCGCTGGTTGGAAGTCAGTGGAATGGTTCATGAGGCAGGCCTGAAGAGTAATGCCACAATGTTATTTGGCCATGTGGAAAGTCCCGAACACTGGGTTGATCATTTAATTCGTTTGCGCGAACAGCAAGATGCAACCGGTGGGTTCCAGTGCTTCATTCCTTTGGCTTTTCACCCGGCCAATACCAAATTCGATTATCTGCCGGGACCTGACCTGATCATGAAATTGAGAGTCATTGCCTTGTCGCGCCTTCTGCTGGATAACATTCCTCACATTAAGGCTTATTGGGTTATGCTGGGCCGGGAAATTGCCCAGTTGGCCCTGCGTTATGGCGCCAATGATCTCGATGGAACCGTTGTCGACGAGCGGGTAACTTTTGCCGCCGGTGGTGGAGCGGGCAAAGGTATGACCGTGGAAGAAATTCGTGATTTTATAAGTGGTGTGGGGTTGAATCCCGTACTGCGTGATACTCTCTATAACAAAATAGGATAGAACCGCGAAGAAGATAGTTTTGAAACAGACTCTGAAAAAATATGTAAGTCTTTTGCCACCTGAAGAAATTTGTTGATTTTCAATTCACAGGTACAAAAAAAGGCCCCGGATAACTCCGGGGCCTTTTTAGCAAAAACCGAATTACCGGTACAGAGCTTTCAGGCTTTCGAAAGAAACTTCATCGTTAGCCACGGAACCACAATCGATGGGGTTCGAGAATTCAACCATGTCTTCGTCCACGCCACCAGGGTAAGGGCTGGTCAAAGAAATAGTACCGTTGACAACATAAGCACCATCAAGGGCAGTGTTGAACAACTCGGAAATAATAAAGCTGATGTCCTGTTCGCCATCTTGAAGAATGTGCAGGTCGCCGGAAATCACAACAATTTCCATGTCATCGTCCATAACGGCTACTTCATAGTGCAAGTCAAGAAAGTCAGCGGAGCTACGGAAGTGGACGTCAACCTGAGCGGTGAAGCCTTCGCAGTCGGCAATGGCAACCAGGTTGGTGACGTGTGTGGCCGAAGCCAAAGCTGGAAGCAGAAGAACTGCCATCAGCACGGAACTGAGAATTAACAGACGTTTCATTATTTTCCTCTCTCAAGGTTTAGTGGACACTCGGGACGTAAAATTACGTTCAATCCAAGCTTTTCAGGCCGTTTCAAAACTGGTCTCTGGACTGATCACTGGACCATTTCTGGACCAAATAGCCAGTCGTACAAACTCACAAAATTTCATGTGACTCGTAGATCATAGCATAAAACGGCAACTTTTGCACCAAAAAAAGCATAAAATTTGCAAAATTGGGTATTTTCGCTGAGCTTGACAGTTGGGCGGAACTATCGGACTCTCAAAGAAAATAGTCTGATCCCAATAACATAAGGTGGCACCAATGGATATTGAAAAAGCTTCAAAAACCCAATTCAAGCGCTCATTAGGCGGAAAAACCCTCTTTATCACAGGTGCCAGCCGGGGTATTGGCAAAGCCATAGCCTTGCGGGCTGCCCGAGATGGTGCCAATATAATTATTGCTGCCAAAACAACAACCGATCACCCAAAATTGCCCGGTACAATTTATTCAGCGGCCGAAGAAATTGAAAAAGCCGGAGGCCGTGCCCTGGCGGTGAAAACTGATATCAGATTTGAAGAACAGGTTGAAAATGCAGTCAATACGGGAGTTGAACACTTTGGTGGAATTGATATTCTGGTGAACAATGCCAGTGCAATTAGCCTCAGCGGAACCCTTGAAACTCCAATGAAGACCTACGACCGAATGTACGACATCAATGCCCGGGGGAGCTTTTTGCTTACCCAGACGGCTTTGCCTCATTTGTTAAAATCAGAAAATGCCCACGTTTTAAACCTCAGTCCACCCATTAATTTGGACCCCAAGTGGTTTGAAGGTCACGCCGCTTACACTTTGGCAAAATATGCCATGAGTTTTTGGGTTTTGGGAATGAGTCGTGAATTCTCCGGTCAAAACGTGGCTTTTAACGCTTTGTGGCCCTGTACGGCCATTGCCACCGCTGCTGTTCGAAACTTGCTTGGCGGGGAAGAGGTTATCAACGCAAGCCGCAAACCGGAGATTATGGGGCAGGCTGCCTGGTACATCCTGACCCGTGACAGCAGGCAGTGGACCGGAAATTTCCTAACGGATGAGCAGGTTCTGGCCGAAGAAGGAGAAACGGATCTGGACAAGTATGCCGTAAAGCCCGGTATACCGTTATTTCGGGATTTCTTTCTGGATTAAGGATCTGGATTTTGCTACTGAATTGAACTGGCAAGAACAAACTAAGGTGAGGACCATGAAAAAGACCAAGATTATTGCGACCATCGGCCCAGCCAGCCGAACTCCTGAAATGCTGGAAAAGCTGATCGAAGCAGGCATGAATGTATGCCGTCTGAATTTTTCCCATGGCACCCATAAAGAACACGCAGCGTTGATAAAAGACATTCGAAAAGTGGCCAAAAAGATGGGTGAGCCCATCGCTATTCTACAGGACCTTTGTGGCCCTAAAATCCGCACCGGAAAAATGGGTGCAGGTCAAGTGACTCTGAAAAAAGGGCAGAAATTCACCCTGACCAATCGAGATGTCCCCGGTGATGCCAAGGAAGTCGGACTTACTTATCCTGATCTGCCTCACAATGTTCGAAATGGCGATATAATTTTGCTGGCCGACGGAATAATGAAATTAAAGGTTGATTCAGCTTCCAAAACCGATGTGGTCTGTAAGGTCATCGTTGGCGGAGTTCTGAGTTCCAACAAAGGAATCAACCTGCCTGCCCGATCCATTAACGCACCCATTCTGTCGGAAAAGGATTTAGCCGACTTGAGTTTCGGACTCAAACAAAATGTAGATTTTGTAGCTTTGAGTTTTGTCCGTACAGCACACGATGTGCGTACCATCAAAAAAATTATTTCGGAGGCTGGCCAGAACACTCCGGTTATTTCCAAAATCGAAAAATTTGAAGCCATTGACAATGTTGATGAAATCATTGAGGAGTCGGGTGGCATTATGGTTGCGCGTGGTGACCTGGGCGTGGAAATTCCCGTGGAGTTGGTCCCTCGTATTCAAAAAATGCTCATTAAAAAAACCAACGAAGCGGCCAAACCCGTAATTACCGCTACGCAGATGTTACGCTCTATGGTGGACAACCCCATGCCCACCCGGGCTGAAGTTACCGATGTGGCCAATGCTATTTATGATGGCACAGATGCGGTAATGCTGTCCGAAGAAACAGCCATGGGTGAATATCCTGTGGAAGCGGTAGAGGTAATGTCTCATGTGGCCGCAGATATTGAAGCCCACTTCAATTATGAGAAATGGACCACCAAATTTGAACGCTCACAAAAATTGTGTTTCAAAGGTGCTATTGCTCATGCGACGGTGAAAATGGCAGAAGATCTGGAATCTGCCGCCATTCTAACCTGCACCAAAAGTGGGGGAACCACCCGGGTGGTTGCGAGATACCGACCACGCCAACCTGTACTGGTAATGACGCCTGTGGCCCAGACCGCTCGGCGAATGGCTCTCACTTTTGGCACCATCCCTATTGTCATTCCCGAAGTGGAAAGTGCTGAAGATCTGGAACGCCATTCCATTAGTCAGGCTCTGCAATATGGTTATGTGAAGCCTGGGCAGTCTGTGGTTCTTACAGCGGGGATTCCCTTTGGTCAGGAAGGCACCACCAATATGATAAAGGTGGCAACTGCTGAGTGGTCCTGATTAACTGTTGTGAAATTTATTGACGGCGACTGGTTTTACGAAAACCAGTCGCCGCATTTATTTTAGCTGAGGACAGTCTATCTGATGACAACAAAACGACCGCGGAAGTCATCAAATCCAGCCCGGTCACTATGCACAGAGTATAAATAAATCCCGCTGAAAACTTCTTGCCCATTACGGGACATCAGGTTCCAGGAGGCTTGCCCGCCATCCGTGTAGCCATTGTGGTCAATAGTCTGGACCAGGTCGCCCGCGGTGGTAAAAACCCGGATGGTATTGTGGGCTTCGGGCAAATTATTGAACATCACACGAACACCGGTGGGGTCATTTCGTGAAGGAGATTGGCCCAGAAATTCTGCCAGAGATTCGCGGGTTGCCGGATTGGGGTAGACGTAAATATTATTGCCTTCTTCGGCTCTGGATTCAGGAGTTTGGGCATCTGGCCGGGGAACTGTATACATGGGTGAGTTGGCGGGTTCACCATCAAGCCCTGGTCCGGTGGGAACCAGTTGATCATCATCAGTCCAGGCCGTTGTGTGATCTGTGGCAGTGACGCTGAAGTGAAGAGGGAAACCATTGGGCAATTGGTCGGCAATATAGTGGTAGTAGACAGTCCCGTGTTTTGGGATGACGGTTTCTTCCTCATTGGCTTCTCTGGCGGTAACAGCAAAAAAGGTATCCAGTACCGAGGGTTGGGTTTCCCAGGGTACAAAAGGAATCAGGCCTGGCCGAACAGCTCCGCCGGGTGTCCGAATGGGGGGGAAGACCAAATGATTTCCCAAAGAATCAGCCGCAACAAATTCAGTCATCAGGTTTTGAAGGCCTTCATTTGCCGGGTCGGCAAGGCAGACAGGGTAATAAATTGAGTCATGAAGGCCTGTGTTTTGGCCCAGGGGCAAATCATTGGGGGAATGAGCCATACCGGCAGGCACAATGTTTATTAAATCAATTTCATATTCCATGGACCATTTTTCGTGCGGGGGTGCCTGTTCAGGACCAACGCCAGCAGGACGCACCCAATTGCTGGCCTTCCAAACCCGGAAGGACTCGAAATCAAGAATTCCGGTAACCGGGTCGTGAACGTATTGGCTCGAGTCGTCCCAAAGAATTTCAACCTGATGGTTGCCCGGAACAACCCTCGCATTTGGAGCTGTTGGCGGGAAAGCCCGGGGCAGAACCCAGGGCATTCGGGTTTCTCTTCCCCACACTCCGGTGAAGTATTCAGGGTTCCGATACATGGAATAATGACCTTCAAAAAGGTCCCAGTAAAAGTTATTGGCTTCGGTGCATTCGTGGCCAAGGGCGCGGAAACATTCATCACAATTGTCGGTGTTCACCCAGGCGCATTCTTCATAGTTTTCATCTATGAATAAGTCGTCTTCATTAACAAGTTCATAACCGAATACAGGATAGGTTCCAGTGCAGGATGAGTCCATCATCAGTTCACGGTAGGTAAGTAACGGGTTTTCCCCAAACTTAAGATGAGGGAAATCGCTGGGGCAAATTTTAGATTCTTTTCGGTCCCTGCCCGTGTTCCAGTCGTTGTCGGCATTGACCATGGTTCCACGCCCAAGTCGGGCAGCCTCCACAGCGGTTTCCAGGGCACCCTGAAGCCCGTAACCAACCACCAGGGCCAGTTCATACTCAAGGGTTTTTCCGGGGCGCAAATCGTTGAAGGGCCCGCTGGAAACGAGAACTCTCACATCATTTTTCTGGTCTTCCCTAAGGTTGGCATCGTGCTGATTGCGGGACATGTAATAATATCGGTCCTGATCAATTTCAGGTTCGCCGTTTTGGTTGGACTGGCCGTGAGATGTGAAGATCTGGAATGAATTAACAGTCAGATGACGTGGGGCTCGATCCCCTCGAAAATGAGTTGTGTGATGTAAGGTCATCAATCCAATACAGCCAGGCAGGGGATTGGAGTCGGCAGCATCAAGGGCATAAGCTAAATTGATCCGATAAAATGACCCGTCTTCTCCGCGCACGCCTCCGTCAAAAAATCCGGCAAGGTCGTTTGGATCGCTGAAATCTTCTCGGGATTCAACATCAAAGTCGGCATAGAACCCCAGATAAATATCGTCCCGGGTTTGACCGCTTGTATTTGTTATTTCAAAATCGAGGGCCACGATGTTGCTGTGCAGGGGGTTGGACCAAGTGGCTGCACGTTGCACCACTGTCAAGCCAATGGGTAAATGATTCGGATACAATTCTCGAATCAGAGGGAGATCGTCCTGAAAGGTACAGACAAACATCTGGTCGCCAATTTGGCCAAAATCTTCGTCAATTTGCCCATCGTTGTCATCGTCGAGGCCGTTGAGTCGGTCTTCATCAATGGACTGGTCGTTGTCATCATCTGCATTGGGATGAGGTAATCGCCGGCCATTAATCCCGGGAGCTGAGTGGGGTCTTTCTTTCCTGCCCTCAATGGCTTCATACATAGTATCGTGAAGGCCGGAACCCGGGCGGAATTCATGGGGGAAAAGGCCAGTGGAAACAGTGAGCTCACCGCCAACGCGGGCACCAACCCACAGACCACCACCCCACAAATATTCGTTACCAGACCCACCGGGCCACTGTGCCGAGGGTGCATGGCTGAAGGGCAAGGAGGCGTTATACAGGGAGCCTATCAGACCGTGATTTGTAAAATTTACATGAAGTTGTCCCATGTTCAGCACAAAAGAACCATCGAGAACATGAATCCCATCAGGTTCGGTAGCAGGATAGTTTGGAGGAAGTTCGGAGCGGGCGGAGCACAAGCCAGCGCTAATGGTTATGAACAAACCAAAATTCAGGAACTGCCGGAAGAAGCTGCGAAACATCTTTTGGGGCATGAACATCAAACTTTTGAGCGAGGTGAGGCGAGACTCTTGAATTTAAGGTTTCGTCCTGTCAGAGGCAAGGAGCCGGTGCAAAGTTTTGGGCCTAAGGCTTGTTGTTTTTTTCAGTTGGGTCCGTTTTTGTTGGCTCAAACTCAGGCAATGGCTGGGCGGGAGCAGGCAGAATGTCGTGGAAAACCACACCGTAAATTTCCCAGATGGTCACAAACAAAGCGGCGACTATGGGGCCAATAATGAATCCCAGAATTCCAAACATGACAATACCGCCCATGGTCCCCAGAAGGATCAATAGATCTGGCATTTGAGTGTCCTGGCCAACCATTTTTGGTCGCAGGAAATTGTCGATACTGCCAACTACGAGGCCGCAGAACAAGGCCAGTCCTACACCTTTGGCAATGCTGCCCCCAGCAATCAGAATGGCTGCAGCGGGCACCCAAATCAAGGCCGTTCCAATACCTGGAACAATGGACAGGACAACCATAATAGTACCCCAGAAAATGCTGCTGGGAATTCCAACCACCATAAAAGCCACCCCCGCTAAACCGCCTTGCAGTGCTCCAATAACTGCAGTGCCTTTAAGGGTCGCTCGTGTAACCGACCGAAATTTATCGATTAGACGACGCTCGTCCTGATCTTTTAGGGGCAGGTAATAAAGAATTCGATTTAACAGAGCGCTGCCGTCGATGAGAAAAAAATACATTGAATAAAGCATAATAAAGAGCATGAAGAAAAACTGAACCGTGCCGGCCGTAGCAGCGGAAACACTGTTGATGAGAAACTTGCTCAGGTAACCAACGGCTTCGCCTGCTTTGACCAGAATTTGGCTCTCATATGGTTGGATTTTATCGTAAAAACTCTGTTTCTGAAGCCATAGGCTGATTTCCGTGGGATTGTTTAAATTGTCCTGCACCCAGGGTGAAATGTTATTACCCACTTTGATGGCCTCGGCGGTGACTACTCCGAGAAGTGAACCGAGGGGAATGATGATCAGCAAAACAATAACCAGCAGGCTGACAGCCGAGGCGGCCGAGCGGTTGCCTTTGAACAGTTTGGTCAATCGGTTATAAAGTGGTTGAGCCAAAGATGAGGCAATGCCTGCCAGAACCACGGCCATAAGAAAACCTTTGGTCATGGAAAAAAATATGGCAGAAATTATTAGAACAAGAAGAAGAAGAACCACCTTGCTGACCGATGAAGTTTTCATGATCGCCCCTAAAGCATAATTGCCCCTGAAAAAGTGAAGCCGTATTTGAATATCAGCTGAATCCTACCTACAGAACTCTTTTGGGGCAACACCAATAAACTGGCATCAATTTCATTATTTGCTATTTTGGTCCGGTATTGAATTTGTAAGGCTGATGGTATCTTATAAATGGTATCTAATTAATTGTCAGTCCACTTTAATTAAAGGAGCCCTGTTGTGGCCGATCTCAAAGCAATCTTCGAAACAGAAAAAGGCACTATCAACGTCACCCTTTTTGCCGATAAGACCCCACTGACAGTGGCTAACTTTGCCAATTTGGCCCAGCGCGGTTTTTATAACGGTTTGAAGTTCCACCGGGTTATTCCCGACTTTATGATTCAGGGCGGCTGTCCCCTCGGTACCGGCACCGGTGGCCCGGGCTATCGTTTTGCCGATGAGTGCTGTGACGAATTGCGCCACGATGGCCCTGGGGTTTTGTCCATGGCGAACGCTGGTCCAGGTACCAACGGTAGCCAGTTCTTTATTACGCATGTTGAAACTTCCTGGCTTGATGGCAAACATACAGTTTTTGGTAAAATTGAAGGCGATGTCGATCAAGATGTCGTCAACGTCATTGCCGGTGAAGACAAGCTGGTAAAGGTGACCATTGAAGGCGATGTGGAAGAATTGTTTGCCGCCAAGGCGGATGATCTTGCAAAATGGAACGAAGCTTTGGACGCGAACTTCCCTGAATTGAACTCCTAGAGTTCTTTTCTGTACACTATTTGCTACTCATTTTCTTTGAGTCCTCCGGAAACTTTTCCTCCGGAGGGCTTTTTTTTTTAAATTTTTAGGGAACAAAACCCACCGTTGAACATTGAAACCGAGCCACTAACAGGAATTATTCCTATAATGTCGAAAGGTCAAAAATAAATGTTCGGAGGTCTTGAAATGTTAAAACTTCTCATTGCGATGACCCTGCTCCTTGGTACGGGATCGCTTTTATTAAATATGTTACCTGTGGCTCATAAGTCGGGCTCCAGGCGGCAGCCCATTTTCTCGCTGGTCAGCCGTGCCCATGCGACGGAACCCGGGAAAACAGCAACACCCACTGGAGAAGAAAAAGTAAAAAAAACCAAAGACGAATGGAAGCGATCATTGACAGCTGAGCAGTACAATGTGACCCGCTGCGGAGGCACCGAAGCTCCATTCAGTGGAAAATACTACAAACACAAAGAAGCTGGCATATACACTTGCGTGGGTTGCGATGCTGAGCTTTTTGATTCAGGCACTAAGTACGAATCGGGTAGTGGGTGGCCCAGTTATTGGCAACCGGTGGACAAATACGCAGTGCGTGAAATAAACGACATCAGCTACGGAATGGTGCGTACAGAAATTGTCTGCAGCCGTTGTGAGGCTCATCTTGGGCATGTTTTTAAAGACGGGCCGAAACCTACGGGGTTGCGGTATTGTATCAATTCAGCTTCACTGGGGTTTGTACCCGAAAACGAGGAAAACCAACAGGAGAAGTGATTTCTTGAAAACAACCACAACACCCCTGACTCATGTGTTGATTACTGGTGCTTCGGCCGGGCTGGGTTTTGAACTGGCTCGGCTTTTTGCTGCCGATGGCCACTCCCTGGTGCTGGTGGCCCGACGTGAAGAAAAACTGGCAGCCCTGGCTCAAACTTTACAAAAAGATTTTGAAGTGGATGTGCAAATCATCCCGGCTGATTTGGCTGCGCCTCAGGCTGTTTCTGGTTTGCTGAGAGCCCTGCAGGATGCTGATCTGGGTATTAAGGTTTTAGTCAATAATGCGGCTTTTGGTTCTTATGGTCGTGTCCTGGATCGGGAATTCGATGTATACCAGCGCATGATTGATTTGAACATCACCACATTGACCGGTTTGACGCGGGGGTTGTTGCCAGCCATGGAAGCAGCGGCTGGGGCCATGGATGGAAAAGATAAACCCGGAATTATTAATGTTGGATCCACCGCCGCTTTTCAACCGGGCCCATTGATGGCTGTATATTTTGCGACCAAATCTTATGTGTTGTCGTTTACTGAAGCGTTGCATGAAGAAATGCTGGAGAAGGGTGTGAGGGTGACGGCTTTTTGTCCTGGCCCCACTCGCACTGAATTTTTTGTGCAGGAGGATATGGTACCGGCTGGGGAAATTACCGATCAACATAGAACTGAGTTCGAAAGACGGGATGCCAACCGCATGAGCCCCGGTTTGGCGGCATTGGTTGGGTATAACGCGTTTAAGAACGGAAAAGCCATTGTGATTCCCGGATTCAAGAACCGCTTACTGGCTCAGGCGAGCCGGTTTTTACCTCGCTCGGTGGTGCGTCGGATAGCCCATAATTTTTTGAGAATTAAGTAATTGAGAGGGTTTTTTGGAGATCAGAATAACTGAAATGGGAAGTAACAGTTCATTCAATAATCTCCTATACTAAACTCGAATAATTCATTAATTTATAAGGGCAAAAACAAACAAGTATCATGCCTTCATTCAAAGGAGCTCGCCCGTGAAAAACGTGACTGCCATCATCCTGGGGGGGGGACGCGGCACACGGCTCTTCCCCTTAACTCTTGAACGCAGCAAGCCTGCCGTTGGCTTTGCAGGCAAGTATCGGCTTATCGATATTCCCATCAGTAATTGTATCAATTCCGGCCTGAAAAAGGTCTTTGTTCTGACCCAGTTTCTATCCGCCAGCATGCACCGTCACATCATGCAGACTTACGCCTTCGATACCTTCACCGATGGCTTTGTAGATATTTTGGCCGCCGAACAAACCCCCGACCGGGACGCCTGGTTTCAAGGCACCAGCGACGCCGTTCGAGCCACGATGAATCACACCATGTATTACGATTCCGACGAAATTGTCATTCTTGGCGGGGACCACCTTTATCGCATGGATTATTCGGAATTGGTGCGCCACCATCGCAAGACCGGTGCCGACATCACTCTGGGCGTTTACCCCGTTGTGCGTGACGAAGCCAGTCGCATGGGTCTGCTGAAAGCTGACGATCAGGGTGAAGTGGTGGAGTTTGTGGAAAAACCTACTGATGAAGACGTCATTAATTCCTTCAAGGCCCCAACCCGGCTTTTTGCTGATCACGGCATTACCGTTGAAGGCGACAAATATTTGGCCAGTATGGGCATTTATGTTTTTAAGCCTTCAGTGCTGCGCGAGCTTCTGGCCGATGAAAATAAAACCGATTTCGGCAAGGAAGTTATTCCCGATTCCATCGCCGAAAAAAAAGTTGTGGCCTATCCGTTTGCCGGTTACTGGCGGGACATTGGAACCATTGGAGCTTTCTTCGAATCGAACCTGGAACTGGTGCGAACTGACCCGGAGTTCAACCTGTATCAGGGCGGTTGGCCTTTTTACACCCGCACTCGCTCTTTGCCGCCGAGCAGCATCATTAATTCGGAAATCAATAACAGTTTGGTTTCTGAAGGATCTTACGTGGTGGGTGCAACCATTAGCAACAGTGTGCTGGGTATTCGCAGCCGGGTGGGTGAAGGATCCGTACTCAAAGATGTCATTATGCAGGGAAACGATTTTTATGACGGCGAACAGAGCCTAAGCGATGAAGAACAGAACAAGGGACCATTGCTGGGGGTCGGGAAGAATTGCCACATCGAGCGCTGCATTATCGATAAAAACGTTCACATTGGCGACAATGTAACCATCAAAGCCCGCCCCGAAGTCGACGACTATGAAGGTGAGCGCCGCTGGATCCGTGATGGCATTACGGTCATTCCCAAAGGAACGGTGATCGCATCCGGCACCGAGTTATAAAACCCTGGATTATACTGCTGGTCCTGGTTCTGGCTGCGGGCACATTCCCCGGCCAGGGCCCGGCTGAAACTGATTGCCGTCAAGCAGCCAACATTGCCTATCAAAACATTCCTCATTGGTTTTATTCCAACCAACCAGATTCTCTGTTTGGTGAAGTCTTGGCCTGGGAAGAGAGCTGTGGTCAGAGTGAGCCTTTGGTTCGCCTGAAAATTCTGGCCTCCATTTGGGATGATGCCTTTACTGAAAAAGTGTACGATTCGCGCATCGTTGATTATCTCATTTGGCGATACGATCCCAATCGTCAGAAGAACATTACCGGTCCTGTGAAACCATCTGAAGCCTCTGGTGATGTGGCTACTGATTCTGATTATACTTTTTACACAGCCTCATTCGATACCTTTACCACCGATCTTGCCAACCAATTACTTCCTCATACGAAACCCGAGTCAGTAGAACAGTTCTTTTGTCTTTTCTATTCTGGTGAAACAGATGTTGCTTTCGAAATGCTTCATGGTCGAACTCTGGCCAGCAGTGATTTGCGTTGGTATTACCAGAGGGAAATGAACTACCTGAGGAAAGAAAAACCACGTCCCATCTTTTCTTTCACCAGCGGAGTGTGGAAACCAGAAGGAGACTTGCTCCTGGTGGGCGATCATTCTCAGTTCAGCTTCCTGGTCTCCCTTCGCAAAGAACAGTGGATTGCCCGTATTGTCCTGGAGGTCAGGCCAGGTCGATCCGCCCACCCTTATTTGGTGGTCAATACCGAAGGAAATACTGAATTTTCCGACCGTTGGGATAACATCTATCTGGGGCTGGAACTAGGCAGGGAAATGATCAAATTTGGCTCCCACAGTGTTGATGGTTTTGTTGGTATTGGCTATGACGCGGTGATGCCATTTTGGGATGAAGACCTGCTCCTGGGGACTGTTAACGCCAACGCAGGCTTTGGATATCGCTTTTTTGCCGGAGAAAGCCGGCAATGGGTTTTGGGAGCAGACTATCGTTTTGAGGCCATCGGATCCCGGAATTCCGGTGGAACCGGCCTCTCCGGTGGCGCCACAACCCTTAGGTTTTCAGTGGGTTTTTCACCTGATCTGGGTAATGGCCGCCGCCGGGACGGATTGGGCCACTGACCGAAAAACGCCTTGTTTCCCACCAATGGTCGTTTTACCTTTAACATTCAATAATCAGGGGCTGTGAATTTTTCATCAGCTCCCTTTGTTGTTCTATTATTTCCGGTAAATCCGAATCCCTTTATTAGGCGGATTTCCCGACTCATGATCACCTGATCAAGGAGAATGGACGATGAGTTTCCAGGAAAAGTTCAATAATTTACTCGCCGGTGCAAACATCAACCGCAACAACTCCCGCGCCGAACTGATCCAGGCTGCCGTAGATAACGGTGAAGCTGTTGTCAGTGAAAATGGTGCGTTGGCTACCTGGACCAAACCCGACAGCACCGGTCGCAGCCCCAAAGACACCATCATCGTCAAGCGGGATGAAAGTGCTGCCAGCATCGATTGGACAGCAGCTAACAACCTTCCTGTTGATGCCGAAACTTTTGATATGCTGGTTGAAGACGCTTTGGCCACTCTGGGTGAAAGCTCCAACGTTTATGCCAGTGACCGCGTCATTGGTGCTGATAGCGATTACGCATTGCCCGTGACCACCATCGCCAACAAAGCCCTGAATGTTTTGTTCTGCGATAATATGTTCCGCCCTGTTCCTGGTGATCTGGACAAGAGTATCTTTGCCGACAAATCGTTCACTCTGCTGGCCTGTCCTGATCACAAACTGGATGCCAAACGTTATGAAGGCCGACTGCGTAACGACCCCCGCATTGGTGGCACCAGCACCATGGCCATTGCCGTTGATTTTGATCGTCGCATTGGCGTGGTTTATGGTTCCCAATATTGTGGCAGTTGCAAGAAATTGCTTTTCACTGTCATGAACTACATGCTGCCCGAAGCAAACATCCTGCCCATCCACTGCTCGGCAAACGAAGGCCCTTCAGGTGATGTGGCTCTGTTGCTGGGCCTCAGTGGTACTGGAAAAACAACCCTGAGCGCAGTGGCTGAACGTGGTCTGCTGGGCGATGACGAGCACGGCTGGAACGACAATGGTGTGGCCAACTTCGAAAATGGTTGTTATGCCAAACTGATCGACTTGAACCCAGACAAAGAGCCTGAAATTTTCAAGGCCTGTTTCCAGAAAAAGAACTACAAAGAGCACGGCGCTATCATTGAAAACGCCATGATGTGGCCCGACGGCAGCTTCGACCTTTTCGACGACCGCCTGACTCCCAACAGCCGTGGTTCCTATCCTCTGGAATACCTGACCAACATAAAGGAAAGCAGCAAGGGCGGGCACCCCAATACCATCCTGTTTCTGACCGCCGATGCCAACGGCGTGCTGCCTCCAGTAAGCAAGCTGACCAAAGAGCAGGCTATGTTGTGGTTCATTATGGGTTACACCAGCAAGCTGGCTGGAACCGAGACCGGAGTAACCGAACCTGTTTCCGCTTTCAGCCGTTTCTTCGGCGCTCCTTTCATGCCCCGTAACCCGGACGATTATGCCAGTCTGCTGGGTAAACAACTGGATAAACACGGCACTCAGGTATACCTGGTGAACACTGGTTGGAGCGGCGGCCCTTACGGTGTCGGTTCCCGTATGGACATTATGGAAACCCGCGCCATGGTTGCTGCTGCTATTGACGGCAGCCTGAAAGACGTGGACTTCAAAAAGGATGAAGTGTTCAAGGTACTCGTACCTCAAACCTGTCCTGGTGTTGAAAACAGCAACATCCTCAGTCCCATCAACACTTGGGACGACAAAGATGCCTATCGCCAACGCGCTTTGAAGCTGGCCGGCGATTTTGCTGCTCAGTGGGACAAAGCTTATGAAGGAAAAGGCATTGATCCTGCTATTGCTGCGGAGTGTCCTGGTAAGTGATTTTTGTTTTGAGTTGATTGATTTGCCCCCGGAACCTGGTACAGGTTTCGGGGGCTTTTTCTTTAGATAGTCTGCCCAGAGCCACAAGCACGGGAATGGCCTCGAGTAAATAATTCTGATGCATCCGTTCAATTTGACAGAAACAACTCAATTCCGTAAGGTCACGATAGTGCCAATTGGCACTCGCACGATATGCGGGGCTTCGTCCCAACTCGGGGCCGGAGCTGGTTTTAAGCTGGTTTGCCCACCGGTCACGTGCAGGCCCCGCACAAAAAAGAACAGCCCACTAAAGGGCTGTTCTTTTTTAATGTTTTCTGGTTTTGCGGGAGGCGAGAACAAAACCTGAAACTCAGTTGCTACTGACCTCGTGCCCGTAAAGGCACTTTACGGAGCTATCAAGGTCAATGTGCCTGTTCCGTATGCTGTTTTGCCAACATAATCGACCCGTTTCGACGGATTGAGAATCCACGCCACAAAATCATCCGGACTCGGCACCTGATAAGGAAAAGTCTGGGTGGGGGCTACATGGGGATTCAGGTCAATATTATTGTACAATGTTCGCAGGTTGTTGATTACCTCGGTGAGGGCTTCAACCACTGGTTCGTCAGCTTCGCCATTGTCGAATTGATCCTGAAGGGTTGCTTCAGGAAGCAGAATGAGTTTTCCACCAATATACAATGTTGCAGCCAAATCAGTGATAATCGCCCCTTCAATGGCATTGTCTCGACCCTGAAGGAACGTGATACAGGCTCCTGGAGTTGGATTTGCCAAATCCCAGCCTTCCCCTTTCCTGAAGACAGGCTTCTCGTCTATGAGAAGACCGACCAGGTCCAGGATATCTTTAGTTTGAGGCAACGTGATAGTCACGGCAACTCACCCTTCCTGCCAGATAATGACGACATGGGCCTCCAGGCCATCGGCGCCACGCACCGTCTGAGCCATACCCTGTACGCCCCGGGCAAAAAATTCAATGCAACTGCCGCCTTCCATAAACAAAGGCAATCCCAACTGCACGGCCTGGCCGCTTTTGGCCCGGCTGGCTTTCAGGACACCGGCAGCAACGTTGGCTACTTCACCAACAGAGTCCGCAATGTCGGCCATTTCCGGTTCTTCATCTGGTTCCATGGCAAACATGGCCCGGGTGAACATGGCGCAACTTTCTTTGTTGGCCATTACAGCCAATTGCCAGCCGCCGTTTTCAGCAGTCAGGGCAATTGCGCTGCCAAAATCAACACTTGCTTCCCGAGGATCAGATGGGTTTGGATCAACGTCCAACTTTATGTCCATCTGAATGGAACAGGTGTCAACAACGGCTTTTACTGCTTCCTGCAAAACCTGTGCAGGAACAGCTACTTCTTTTGATTCTACAGTACTTGTACTCATTTGCTGTGTGCCTCCAGCATTGTCGCTATATTGCCAAATTAAAAGCACCTGCATACTGATTCCGTCAGGTCCTTTAAGTTTCTGGCTAATGGCGTTTATTCCGCGGGGAAAGAAAGTAAGCCAGCCGTTGCCACGAAAAAAAGTGGGCAATCCCAGCTGGTACCATTCGTCTGCGCTTTTTTCCCGCATGGCCTTCCATACTCCGGCGGCCACATTGGGGATTTCATTAATTGCGTCGCCCATATCTTCCATGCCGAGTTCTTCGTCCTCTTCCATGGCAAACAGGGTTCGTGTTAGTTTTTGGGCAGTATGGTTATCAAAAGCGGTGGCATACTGATAACAGATTTTATCATTGGTAAGGGCCAGAGTGCTGCCATAAAGAACATCTTCTGGATCAGGAGTACCAGGCATGCCATCAACAACCAGGTCCATATCGAACTGAGTTTTGAATGTGTGCATGCAGGCATCAACTGCTTCCTTCAGGGCCTCCATTTTAGACATCAGGTCCATGGGGTCTTCTGCTTTTTTTATGCGACCGTTTTTTATCACGATACGAATGCCCCCAGGACTTGGGCCATATCGTCAGCCGTGAAGGGCTTGGCTAATAGGAACATGGCGCCACCTTCAGTAGCCTGGTCGACCATTTCCTTGGTGCTTTCCGATGTAACAAATCCAAAGGGAATTTCAATTCCTTCGGCATTCAAAGCCGTTAGAAATTCGATACCTGTCATAATTGGCATGTGCCAGTCAGACAAAATCAAGTCAGGTTTTTCAGCTTTGGTGACTTCGAGGGCTTCCTGGCCATTTTCGGCCTCCACGATGTCATGACCGCTGAAGCCGGCCTGCCTGATCGTCCGAGAGACGATGCGGCGCATGGCCCTTGAATCGTCTACGACCAGAATTTTCATTACGCTCTCCTCCTGAGATGGTGCCTGTTTCATTCGGGTCCGTCGAGGGTAGTTCCCCGCCCGAATGGTCGATTGAGAATCCACGTCGCCAACCGGCAACCCAGATACAGGTACATCATCGGGCGTAAATCCCGGGAGTTAAGCTGTTTTTTTTAAAAACGGGCAGTTTTTTTAGCCCTTGTTTTCCACCACAATTTTCTCAGAATCTTTCAGGGCATGGAAAACCGCTTCCTGAATATCCATTTCTTCACTGAACCGAAGCAGGTCTTTGGCCCGGGCATTAAGCACTGGCTTTGGGGAGCGCAGGGAGCAGCAGTCCCGGTAAGGAATAATGGAGGTTTTGAAAACACCGATGGTTTTGCTCCAGGCGGTAATTTCCATTTTATCCATACCTATCAGGGGGCGGAAAATTGGCATTTCCAGGTCTGGGGTAATGGCCCCGAGGTTTCTAATGGTTTGGCTGGCGACCTGTCCCAGACTGTCACCGGAGACCAGAGCCCGACAACTGTTGTGTTTGCCCAATCGGGCTGCGCACAGGAACATGAAACGGCGGAACATCACCATGTCGAAGTTATCGGGAACCACACCAATGGAACGCATTTCAAAAGGAACCACCGGAATAAGGTGAAGGTTCAGGGGTACAGGCGAATACTCGGCCAGGGTTTGCACCAGATCGATAATTTTGTCGACATCGGCTTCAGCAACATTCCGGCCGGAATAAAAGTGAATAAACTCAGGACGAATACCCCGACGCATCATCAACCAGGCTGCTACCGGCGAATCGATACCACCACTGAGTAGAACCATGGCCCGCCCGCTCGAGCCACTGGGCAACCCGCCAAAGGCTCTCTGTTTGCCAGTGAAAACCAGCAGATCGTTTTTTAATACCAGAACATTGACGATCAGGTCGGGATCGGTCATTTTCCCCGGAAGGTGGCATCTCTGGTGAATGGCACCTCCAACAAATCGACTGATTTCCGGACTGTTCAAAGGAAATGCCCGGTCACTGCGGCGGGTAGCTACCTTAAAGGTTTGTGCCTGACCGCGATGTTGTTCGGTCAGTTCGCAGGCCACTTGGCACACTCTGGTCAGACGGGGATCCCGATCCGCTTCCAGGTCTTCCATAAGTTCGTCATCAATTTCGGTCCGGGGAATGGCCACCACCGGCGATACCCATTGCAGGCCAAAAATCTTGCGCAGTTTGCCGGCAACCCTTTCGGCGGCGTCGGCATCTTCCAGATAAATAAGAAGTCGGCTTTCCACGTGAAGAACCTTGCCAATGGGCTCGCCCTTGAGTCCGGCCCGAATATTATTAATCAATTTGCGCATAAACACACTGCGGTTGCGTCCCTTAAGGGCGATTTCAGCATAGGTTGCAGCAATAATGGGTGTGGCCAGGGCCATTTTCTTTCTCCATCCGGCGTTATCGGCGTTGATTATGTGGCGTGTCGTAGTATTCTGAGAATACACGAATAATACCAGAACACGTGTTGGCGCAAGGAGGATCCGGAAATGACAGAGATAAAAGAAATTGCAGGAATCAGGTTGGACGTCTCGGCAACTGAGGAATTCCTTCCTAAAAACGAGCTCGATGCTATGGCCCCTGCTGTGAATGAAGCGGCTGCCTCTCTGGAACAGGGAACCTGCAAAGGTTCTGAATATCTGGGCTGGATGGACCTGCCAAAAAATATCTCTGAAGCGGATTTTGCTGCCATTGAAGCATCTGCCGGACGGGCTTGCAGTGATGCACAGGTTTATGTGGTGGTGGGAATTGGAGGTTCCTACTTGGGTGCCAGGGCGGTACTGGATGCTCTGCGGGGCATGGAAACCGACTCTCGCACCGGATATCCGGAAATCATTTTTGCGGGTACAGGGCTGTGTTCTTCAACTCTCAACAGGGTTCTTTCCAAATGCATCGGTCGTAGCTTTCGCATTTGTGTGATCTCAAAATCGGGCACCACTTTGGAGCCGGCGGTAGCCTTCAGGACTTTGCGGACCATAATGCTTGAACGCTACGGGGCCAGTGAAGCGGCTCGCCGAATCACTGCTGTTACCGACGGTGAGCGGGGCGCTTTGCGTCAATTGGCCGACGGTGAAGGCTACGAAACATTTGTCATTCCTGACGATGTGGGTGGTCGCTTTTCGATTCTGACACCGGTGGGACTGGTCCCTTTGGCTGCTGCCGGAATTGATGTTCGTGCCATTATGACCGGAGCTGAGAAAATGCGTCAGGCCTGTTTGAGCACTGATTTGCGCAGCAATCCCGCTCATCTGTATGCTGCCACCCGTTTTGGATTGTACCAGAAAGGGTTCACCACCGAAGTGATGAGCACATTCCATGGCGATTTGCAGACTGTCCAGGAGTGGTGGAAGCAACTCTTCGGTGAAAGTGAAGGCAAAGGTGGCGAAGGCATCTTCCCCGCTTCAACCGTATTTACCACCGATTTGCACAGCATGGGGCAGTACATTCAGGATGGTCGCCGCAATCTTCAGGAAACTTTCCTCTGTGTGCGAAATGCCGTATCCAGGTTGACCGTTCCCGGAGACACACAAATCAGTGACGACAAGCCTGCCAATCTCGATGGTCTGAATTACCTGGCTGGCCGGACTTTGGACGACATCAACTGGAAAGCCTATGAAGGCACCAAAGCAGCCCACGGGGCTGGTGGAGTCCCTTGTAGCAGTATTGAAATTGATGCCATTACCCCTGAAGTGGTGGGTGCTTTGTTGTATATGTTTGAAAAAGCAGTGGCCGTTAGCGGCCTGATGCTTGGTGTGAATCCTTTCGATCAACCAGGGGTGGAAACCTACAAAAAGGAAATGTTTCGCTTGCTTGGAAAACCCCAATAGCTGATTTGCTCTTGAGCATGGCAGATGTTATTTTTGTCAGGCTCAGTTTTGAAACCAGGCACAGAAAGCCTGTTCCAGAAAACCAGATCCAGTGTCTGATCTTTTCGCCGAACCAAGGAGACTTCCGTTGAAGAATATAGCACGCCTGATGTTATTGATGCTGGCTGCCGGCCTCATGATTGTTTCTGTACCCGCTTGCAATGACAATGCCACAACTCGGGATATTCCCGCTGAGAAAGCAGCTCCTGCCGCAGCAGCTGATGATCATGCGGGCCACGATCATTCCGGGAATGACCATGCACAGCAATCAGTACCTGGCGGAACCGTAATCGAAACCATGGATTCAGGTGGGTATTCCTATGTCCACCTCGATCTGGGACCAGAAAAAATATGGGTTGCTGGACCGGCAACCGGCGATATCAAAATTGGTGAACACCTCACTTTCGACGGCGCCATGGAAATGAGTAACTTCCACTCCAAAAGCCTTGACCGGACCTTCGAAACTATTCTTTTTGTGGGTGGCTTGTATCGTGAAGGCGAAGAATCTGCAGCAGGAAATGCGCATGGCGGTGGCCAGAGTGCAATGGGTGGTGTCGTCAACGATCCCATCAACGATTCTGAAAAACCAATCAGCGGAACCAAAACCGTGCTCGACAGTGAAAAAGTTGAAAATGTGACCAAAGCCGCTGGTGGCTACACTGTTGCCGAAGTTTATGCCAAAGCCAGTGAACTGGCCGATAAGGAAATAAAAATTCGCGCCAAGGTCGTGAAGTTTTCTCCCAACATAATGGGCACGAACTGGATGCACGTGCAGGACGGTAGCGGCGGTGCCGATGACAGCGATTTGACAGTGACCAGCGATGGCCATACCCAGGTGGGAGACTTGGTCATGATTGTGGGGAAATTGTCTGTAGATAAAGATTTTGGTGCTGGTTATCGCTATCATGTGATTGTCGAAGGTGCCACGGTGACCAAGGAATAGGTCCTCGTTTTCAATAAGTTGCGAGTCAACTTTTTGAAACAAGGTAACACACCGAATTAAAAAAACCGCCACAGGCTTCAAGCCCATGGCGGTTTTTTCTGGAAGAGGTGTTACTGGCAATTTGCACAAATACCAGTATACTCCATCCTAAATCCTGAAACCAAAAATCCATTGGTTTGGCCAATGGTCAGATCTGGTTCTCTTGGGTTCATGGCAGGAAGATCCCGAACAATTCCACAGTCGGTGCATCGAATATGGCAATGAGGGCTTACCGTGCCATCAAAACGAGCTTCACCACCGGCCAGGTCCAGTTTGGCAATTTGTCCGTTGTTGGCCAGAACCTCCAGATTTCGATAAACGGTACCGAGGCTAATTCTAGGCAACTGAATCTTTACAATATCGTATAACTCAGAGGCTGTGGGGTGCGATTGAGTTCCGCACAGCTTTTCCAGAATGATTTGCCTCTGGGGTGTGTTACGACGTTTTGGTTGCGTCGGCATATGACTCCATGGATTTTGGCTAGTATTGACAAAGGACCGGTGGTTTTCTTTAGTCTATTACTAACGATAATGATTCCTGTTGGCAACCATCAGAATGAAAAAGGGAAATTTTTTTTTTTTTTTTATCCAACCCTTCGGCCCCGGTGTTCGTCTTTTTACCTGTGACAACGTGCCAACCGCTCCGGACTTTATCCATCG
>JAAEOA010000035.1 GCA_024223715.1 bacterium
ATCTGGCCGATTGATGCGATTATGCCGGGGTTTGTCGTTTCTACAGGGGTTCAAAGGGTTATATGGACCTTTTACGCTCGCATGGCGCTGATCAGATGTGAGGTTAACAGACATCATTTCAATTTTCTCAAGGTTTGATCAATGTAGAAGTTCTGTTCCCGGATCGGCTCATTGTTGATGTCGTAGTTCTGTTCAACCTCGTCCCAGAATGGTGTCTTCTGGCTCAGTTCATGACACTTTTCGGTAGGCGTTTTCCCACCCAATGATGAGTGAGGACGGTACCAGTTGTAAAAATGCTGCCATTCAAACAGACGCATTTCCAGTTCGGGATCGTCCAGTCCTTGAGTGGCATAGAATTCCTGCAGGTCGGTTTTGTGGCTTCTTTCAATCTTGCCGTTGAGATGTGGCGAACGCGGTTTTATCGGGCGGAATTTGATGCAATATTCTCCCAGCCATTCCTGGACCTTGTATGCAAAGAACTCCCTGCCGCGGTCGGTCTGCATTCGCTGGATAGGGAACGGCATTTCCTCCACAACCCGTTCAAGGAAATGAATTGTATTGGTGGCAGTGCGCCTTGGGTACAAACCCATGACTTTGTAGCGGCTACAGTCATCTATGGCCGCATAATGGTAGAACCCTGGGCCAATCTTGCAGACATCCATCTGCACCCTGTCGCCGGGAATGGGGCGGTTGTAGCGCTTCGGGTATTTCCTTTTTCTCACACGGTTGGGTAACTCTCCCAAGCCATTGCAGTTGAGGACTTTCTGCACCGTCGGGGCTGAAATCCTGACGTCATGCAGGCGCAGCATTTCATTGACGATACGTTTGCAACCGAGTTTGCGCTTCTTGCGCAGCGATATAATCTGGCCCTTCATTTTCTCTGTAACCCTGGCGTTCGGCGAGGAATGTGGTCGGCGGCTCTTTTCTTTTAACCCGTCAATGCCATCCTTTTCATATCGCCTCAGCCATTTGCGTAAAGTGGGCCTACTGATGCCGCAGCGACGACATACATAGCCTGCGTCATTTATTTGCTCAAAGAGCTTAATCCAGCCCAGCCTAGCTCGTACTTTTTTATCCATCCAGACACGTTAGCAATTGAAACGATGTGTGTTAACTCCACAGCTTACACGCCCTCCTGCTGTATTTCTATTTAATCCGTAAGCCATACCACCGCTAAGAGTGAGCACTTCGCCATTGCCAAACAGGTTCTTTGGTA
>JAAEOA010000036.1 GCA_024223715.1 bacterium
CTTCAAAATCTTTGTCAATTTTCCCTCGCAAACGGCTGATGTGCACATCTACCACATTGGTTTGAGGATCAAAATTATATTCCCAGACATTCTCCAGAAGCATGGTCCGAGTCACCACCTGACCGGCATGTTTCATCAAGTAAGACAACAGAGTAAATTCCCGGGGCTGCAAATCGATTTCCTGGCCGTCCCGGATAACTTTGCGGGTCAGCATATCCAACTCAAGGCCGCCAACCTTTAAATCTGTGGAAACTGTTTCCGGGTTGGAACGCCTGACAAGTGCTTCGAGGCGGGCCAGCAATTCGGAAAAAGCGAAAGGTTTGGTCAAATAATCGTCACCGCCAGCTTGCAGGCCCTCCACCCTGTGGCTCACTTCCGACAGGGCACTCAGGACCAACGCAGGAGTAATGATCTTTTCTTTCCGAATAGTCTCAATAATGTGCAACCCGTCCAGATCCGGCAGCATACGATCCACAACCAGCACATCAAAATTATTGCTGCGGGCCATTAACAGACCATCGTCACCCGTATTGGCAACAGTTACCGTGTGGCCGCTTTCTTTCAGGCCTTTGGCAACATAATCGGCAGCTTGTTTGTCGTCTTCAATAATCAGAACATGCACAGTGGACTCCAAGGGGAAACAGCCTTTCCATTTATTCACCAGTTAAAATAACACAGGATCCCAGCCAAAGAAAGGAGGGTAAGCTCCGGCCGGGATCCTTCAAAAAGCAGACCGAAGACAGGAACCTCAGCTATGCAAACCGGGCGCAGGCAGCATAACGGGGAGACGGGTTCGTGCCTTCGGTCAAATCAAACTGAACCCTGATTTTTTAGACGCTTAATTCC
>JAAEOA010000037.1 GCA_024223715.1 bacterium
CATTATTAACCCGGAAAACTGAATCGGGTTTCTAAAAGGCTTTCGAGAGAGCAATATCTTCATTACTAACTTTCCGGATCGTCCAGGAATTGCGGGTTATTCTCAAGGTTTTCCAGGGCCACGCGGGCTGCATGTTGTTCTGCGGTTTTTTTATTACGGCCTTCACCCTGCCCCATGGGAATACCATTGTAAGTAACCGTGACCTTAAAAATGCGGTCATGATCAGGGCCGGTAACATCTAGAACCTTGTACCTCGGAGGCGATTTATACAGGGCCTGAATGAGCTCCTGGAGGCGGCTTTTGTAATTACGAAGGGATCGACGAGCCAGAACCTTTTCACTGCCGGAAAGAACAACCCTTTTTATTACCCCTGTAGCAGGCGACAGTCCTCCATCCAGATAGACCGCCCCAATAAGAGCTTCTGTGGTATCGGCCAGAATTGAGGAACGCTGACGGCCGCCGGTGGCTGCTTCACTTCGACTCATGCGAATGTGAGTCCCCAGTTCGAATTCCATGGCGACTTCTGACAAACGAGCTCCGCAAACCAGCAGAGATTTCATTTTTGTCAAATCACCTTCACTTCGCTCAGGATATTTATGATAGAGCAACTCATTAACCACCAGCCCCAACACAGCATCCCCAAGAAACTCCAGACGCTCGTTGCTTTGTTCCCGATCCTGCCCTGTGACATGGATGTGAGAACGGTGCAACAAGGCATTGATCAGTAATGATTGGTCCCGGAACGAATATCCCATTTTGGTTTGAAGAATTTCCAATTGAATGGGATCAAGGGTGGAGTCGTCCGCTGATTGGTTTTTTTTACAAGCCTTTACCGCAACACTACCACCGGCTGGGCTATTTCCGCCCAACCGGTGCAAAATTTGCTGCAAGCTGTCCTTTAATCCCATTTTGGGGGCTCCATCCGCCCTCACAGGTTTTAGCGACGTGCTCCGATACACAGAGTTACATTGTGTCCGCCAAAACCGAATGAATTGGACAAGGCATAATCGACTTCAGTTTTTACGGCCTCATTGGGGCAGTAAAAAAGGTCGCATTCAGGGTCTGGTGTCTCGTAATTGATTGTCGGCGGCAAAATGCCTTCTTTGAGGGCCAAAGTGGTTATGACCGCTTCGACAGCACCAGCGGCGCCCAAAAGATGGCCGATCATGCTTTTGGTGGAGCTGATTTTCAGGTTATCGGCATGTTCACCAAAGACCTTGCGAATGGCTCCAGATTCGATTTTATCGTTAAAATGGGTGCTCGTTCCATGAGCGTTGATATAACCCACCTGATGGGCCTGGATACCACTGGTACGAATGGCCTGACTCATGCTGCCGAAGGCTCCACGGCCCTCGCTGTCAGGCTGAGTCATGTGGAAAGCATCGCCGGTCATTCCATAACCGCAAATTTCTCCGTAAATTGTAGCGCCCCGGGCTTTGGCATGTTCTTCTTCTTCCAGAACAAGCATTCCAGAGCCTTCACCTAAAACAAAACCGTTCCGATCCTTGTCGAAAGGACGGCTGGCGCCAGTGGGGTTGTCGTTACTGCTCGAAAGAGCCTTCATGTTGGCAAATCCAGCCACGGCCATGGGACAAACAGCAGCTTCGGACCCACCTGCGAGCATGACATCGGCATGGCCGAGAATAATTTGGTCATAAGCCGAACCAATGGCATGTCCACCACTGGCACAAGCACTGACGGTGCAGTAGTTGGCTCCGCGGAAACCATAACGAATGCTGACCAATCCACTGGCCATATCGCCAATCATCATGGGAATGAACATGGGAGAAACACCACGGGGCCCCCGTTTTATCAGGCGTGAGTGCTGCTCTTCGAAGGTCAGCATTCCGCCAATTCCGGAACCGATAATAACCCCAGCACGGTAAGGATCGGCAAGGTCAGTGATTCCAGCCTGATCCATCGCCTGCACTGAAGAAGCCATTGCCAATTGGCAAAACCGATCAGCCTTGCGAGCTTCTTTGGCATCCATAACAGTCAAAGGATCAAAATCCGTGGCTTCTCCACCAAAATTAACCTTAAAACCCTCAGTATCCATTAGCTCCAAAGGAGCAATGCCATTTTTCCCTGCTTTCAGGGCTTCCCAACTGGTATCCCGGTTACTACTTAAAGCATTAACCATTCCCATGCCGGTAATAACAACTTTTCTGGACATCATCTTGCTGGACTCCAAAACCAACCTCCGCGGCTTAAAAAATCTGGACGAGGTATTATTCAACACTCAATTCAGTTATTGAATATTTGAGAAGACAATACCAAGCAATAGCAAACCCGGTCCCATTCCAAAATGAACGGGACCGGGAGTTATCTGACAAAAAAGGCAAGACCCTAGTCCAGGTGCTTCTCGAGATAATCGATAGCATTCTGAACGGTTTTCAAGTTTTCTTGCTCTTCTTCGGGAATCGTGATGTTGAACTCTTCTTCAAGGTCCATCACCAATTCGACAGTATCGAGGCTGTCTGCGCCAAGGTCTTCGGTGAAAGAAGCCTCGGGAGTAATTTGTTCGGCATTTACACTCAGCTTGCGCTGGATGATTTCATACACCTTTTCCTGAATGGTGGCCATAATCAGTGAACCCTCCTGGGTTACTTGTGGGCGTGAACCCGGTTTAAGCTATCATGCCGCCATCGACCACCAGCGTTTGTGCGGTGATGTAGGAGGCCTCCTTGGATAACAGGAATTTGACCACTCCCGCCACGTCTCTGCCTTCGCCAAACCTCTTTAAAGGGATTTGGTTCAACATTTCAGTGCGGACCTTCTCGGGAAGATCCTCGGTCATGTCGGTAGCAATGAAGCCGGGAGCAATTGCGTTAGCAGTTACACCGCGGCCGCCCAATTCCTTGGCCACCGATTTGGTCAGGGCAATAATACCAGCCTTGGAGGCTGCGTAATTGGCCTGGCCGGCATTGCCGGTCACGCCGATAACGGACGAGATGTTAATTATCCGTCCTTCGCGCTGGCGCATCATAATGGGTGCGACAGCCCTTGTAAAGTAGAAGGTGCCGTTCAAATTGATATCAATTGGCTTTTTCCAGTTCTCGGGACTCATACGCATAAACAACCCATCCTGGGTCACTCCTGCGTTATTGACCAAGCCAAAAATGGATCCAAATTCATCATGCACTTCTTTTATGATTCTTTCAGCTGTTTCGAAATCGGCAATATCGCCTGGCCAGGCTTTGACCACGGAATCGCCATTCAGCTCCTCAGCCAGGGATTGCAAGGCATCTGCACTGCGGGCAACCAGTGCCAGATTGTATCCGGCTTCAGCCAGTTCGCGAGCGATGTCAGCACCAATTCCCCGACTGGCACCTGTTACAATGATTGCTCCGTTATTCATTTGAAATCAGCCTCCAACGGTTTAGCCTTATTCGGTTGTTGCAAGAAGATCTTCGATACCATCGAGTTCACTTAAGGTTCCCACTGGAATGAACTTGACCTCAGGGTAGGCCCGACGAGCCATATTTGAAAGGACTTTTCCCGGCCCCACTTCAAGAACCACGGCCGGCCGGTCAGTTGCCTCGCCCGCCAACAGTTCCATGGTTTCGTGCCAACGCACCGGCGCGGTCAATTGACGGCCAAAGCCATCGAGCAGATCTATTGCGGAATCGACTTTGGTGGCGGAAACATTGGCCACCAGAGGGACCTGAGAATTGCTAATGTCAATGCCCTGGAGGAATTCTGAGAATTCAGCGCCGGCCTGGCTAAGCAGAGGTGAGTGAAAAGCACCACTAACATTCAGAGTGATAACCCGTCGGGCTCCTGCTAATTTAAGAGCTTCACCAGCAGCAGCAACCGCTTCAATTTCACCGGAAATAACCACTTGGTTGGCTGAATTATGATTGGCCAGAACGACTACACCACTGTTTTCACTGACTTCAGCGCAAACCCGGGTAACATCGGAACCGTTCATACCCATGACCGCGGCCATGGTACCGGGGACTTCCTGGCCAGCGGAAAACATGAGCTCTCCCCTGCGCCGAACCACTTTCAGGCCATCTTCAGCAGACATGACGCCGGCCGCTACAGCAGCACTGAATTCACCAATGGAGTGACCTGCCACAACAGATGGAACAATGCCTTTTTCCCGCAATGCCAAGCAAACAGCTGCTGAATGGGCAAGAATGGCCGGCTGGGCGTTCCGGGTTTCAGTCAGCACTTCGCCGGGACCGTCGTGCATGATTTTCAAAAGGTCCAAATCGAGCACTTGATTAATTGTGCCCAGAAAATCGGCAGCCGGGCCGGATTGGCTCATCAGGTCGGAAGTCATGCCTACCGCCTGAGATCCCTGACCGGGAAAGAGCATGGGTATCTGGATCATGGTGTTTACCAGTTTATCCTTTGATTTAAACTATTCGCTGTGAGCAGCGGCAAGCCGGGCAGGCAAATCGGCTTCGATTTCCCTCCAGGCCATTTTGATGGCGTTGGTGATGGCCAAAGACGAACTGCGACCATGGGCGATAATGCTGTTACCATCCACTCCCAAAAGCATGGCTCCACCATAAACTTCGTAACTGAATTCGCGCATCAGGAGACCAAGAACAGGTTTGATGGCAGCCCGCTCTTCATCTTTAAGGCCGGGCCTTTGGGCCAGTGCATGCAGAAAATGGGCAAAACCTTCCACAAGCTTGAGAGTATTGTTGCCAGTAAAACCGTCAGTAACAACAACGTCACAGGGACCAAGCATAAATTGGTTACCTTCAATGTTGCCAATAAAGTTCAGGTCAGATTCTTCCAGCAAGGCATGGGTTTCCACATTCAATTCGGTGCCTTTTTTTGGTTCGCCACCGATATTCAGTTGTCCAACGGTTGGAGAATCAACTTTGAGGATGTTTTTGGCGAAGACCACACCCATGCGGCCAAAAGAAAGCAGGTGCTCTTTGGTGCATTGAACATTGGCACCGGCATCGAGCAGAAGCAGCTCACCTTTGATGGTGGGAATCAGAGTACCAATGGCAGGACGATCCACACCGGGCAAACGACCCAGTAGAATCAGGCTTCCGGCAACCATGGCACCGGTGGAACCAGCGGAAACAACAGCCTGAACCTGCTTTTGTTTCTGGTCAAGGATTGCCCGAACAATAGGACTGTCTTTTTTATTGCGAATGGCCGAAGCGGGAGATTCTCCCATATCAATATCCTGGGTGCAGTGAACAATGCTTATGGGCAGCTTGTCAGCATCCAGCTGGGCCAGTTCGGCAGAAATGGCGGCTTCATCACCATATAAGACAACGCCGAAAGGAGAATCTTCGCACAATGCGTTGACCGCACCACGAACAACCACCGAAGGGCCGTGATCTCCACCCATAGCATCAAGGGCGATCATGGGTCTGGTGTTTTCACTCATCGGAAGGACCTCCTTGCCCAAAACGGGGCGCTGATGCGCCCCTACCTTAATATCAATTTCACTTGGAATGCAGTGTAAGCTTGCCAAGGCAAAACCGCAATCAGTTGATTTTTTGATTTAGGATTCTACAACCATAACTTCACGTTCACCATAATACCCACATTCGCGGCAGACGCGGTGAGGCAGACGGGGGGCAGCGCAGTGAGGGCATTTGTTGGGATCCGGCTTGGTCAGATTCCAGTTGGCGCGACGTTTGCCCTTACGGGACTGGGACGTTTTTTTCTTTGGGACAGCCATGGTCATTCTCTCTTTTTCAAGGGCTATGTCGTTATCAGCTGCAGTTATTTGGATTCCGGTTCGTTTTCCAGATCATCCAGAGCAGCCCATCTTGGGTCAAAGTCTTCGTTTGTGCACTCACAAGATTGCCTGTTCAGGTCAATACCGCAAGAAGAGCAGAGACCTTTGCATTCTTCACTGCAAACCGTGGCAATGGGAAAGGCCAAAACAAGACATTCGGTCAATGTCTCACTCAGATCAACCTCGCCCCGGTTCTGGTGCAAAATCATGGTTTTGTTCTGCCCCTCATAGGGATCCTGATTGCGTTCCTGTTGGAGCATTATCATGATATCCACCGGGACATCCCATTCAAACTGAAAATCTTCCAGACAACGCCCGCATTGGGACTGGCCGGAAGCTTTCACTTTTCCATTCAGCAAAAACCTGGTCTCCAGGTTATCGACAATAAGAGTGCCCTGAACAGTCGCGGTTCCAGGGCAATCCTCTCCCATATCAAGAGCCAGAGTGCCGGAAATTTCAATTTCCGAACGACCGTAGTCTTGTCTGTCGATATCCAATTTCATGAAATCAGGCTTCATGCAAGCGCCAAACCTTAATATTTTGCAGGGGTTCTGTCAAGTTCCCCACAGTGCATCAATCGGGTTTTAACCGAAGAAAAGTTCCAATTCACGAGCAGCGTCGTCGGTGTTGGCCGAAGCATGTACTGCATTATTTGCCAAAGAAGCTCCATAAAGGTTCCGAATGGTCCCAATTGCAGCTTCTTGAGGATTTGTGGCACCAATGAGTTCACGAAGGGCAGCTACAGCATTTTCGCGTTGCAGGCGAATGGTAACCACAGGTCCGCTGGAAATGTAGTCGCACAATTCACCGAAGAAAGGGCGTTCACTGTGCTCGCCGTAAAAGATTTCTACAAAGCTGCGATCCAGTTCACGCAATTGCAGGCCCGTGATGCGGAACCCTGCTTTGTTGACGATGTCCAGGATGGCACCAATTTTTTGGTCGCCGGCAGCCACAATTTCGGGCTTGATCATAAAATAAGTCTGTTGCATGGCACTTCAATCCTTTATCTGAGCTTAACCTCTGCCAAAGAGGATACTTCCGGATGATTTTTCCCCAGATTGGCAAAATGAAAATCAACGGGCGGTCCGGTTGAGATAACCGAACCAACCCGTTTTGTCAAACATATTGACCTAAAATAGCCAGAAAAACTCCCTGAGGTCGTCCTCAAACAGAGATTTCAAAACCAAAAGGCCATTTCTGGACACCCAGCAATTTATGAATTACTTGGTCCAGATTTCCTGCAATTTGGGCACAATGTCCATGGGACGATCGGCCACAGGAATTCCAGCTGCTTCCAACGCCTTGCGCTTTTCAGCAGCGGTACCTGTTCCACCACTGACAATGGCACCAGCGTGGCCCATGCGTTTGCCAGGAGGGGCAGTCTGACCGGCAATGAAGCTGACAACAGGTTTGTTGCAGTTATTCTTGATCCAGTCGGCGGCCTGTTCTTCAGCGTCGCCACCGATTTCGCCAATCATGACAAAGGCTTCGGTTAAAGGATCGTCGTTGAAGGCCTTGATGGCATCCATAAAGGTGGTACCAATAACCGGATCGCCACCAATACCGAGACAGGTGGTCTGTCCCAGGCCTGCAGCGGTCAGTTGATAAACCACTTCGTAAGTCAGGGTGCCGCTGCGGGAAACCAGGCCAACGTTGCCTTCTTTGACAATGCTGGTGGGCAGAATACCAAGTTTAGCAATACCTGGAGCCAGCAGTCCCGGGCAGTTGGGGCCAATTAGGCGCACACCACGTTCTTCAAGATAAGGCATGACCCTGACCATATCGCAGGTAGGAACGCCTTCAGTGATACATACGATAAGCTTACAACCGGCATCGGCTGCTTCGTAGATGGCACCGGCGGCACCAAAAGGTGGAACAAAGATGACTGAGGTATTTACCTCGTGCTGATCTACGGCTTCTTTGACCGTATTGTACACGGGGACCTTGTCTTCAAATTTCTGACCACCACGTCCGGGGGTCACTCCAGCAAGAACTTTGGTTCCGTATGCGAGCATTTGGCTCGAGTGGAAACCGCCATCACGGCCGGTGATTCCCTGCACGACTACTTTGGTTGAGTCGTCAACAAAAATCGCCATTTGAACTATCTCCTCTTCAAGACGCTGTTCGCGTCATTAATAATTTCATTTCAACAAACCCGTTTTTTCAGAATATCCAATGGACCACCTTCGGCGTCCCAAAGGCAACTTCTGAAAAATCTAGCCGAGTTCGATGGCTTTTTTAACAGCCTCATCCATGGTTGCAGCAGGAACCAGATCAGTTTCGGCCAGCAGTGCACGGCCTTCTTCTTCGTTTGTTCCAGTCAGCCGAACAACGATGGGCACATTGATGTCCATGCGTTTGGTGGCTTCGATGATACCCTTGGCCACGTCGTCGCAGCGGGTGATTCCACCAAAGATGTTGAAGAGAATTACTTTAACTTCTTCATCGGAAAGAATGATTTCCAGGGCATTGACAACTTTTTCAGGGTTGGAACTGCCGCCGATGTCCAGGAAGTTGGCGGGTTGGCCACCATAGTATTTGACCAGATCCATGGTTGCCATGGCCAAACCGGCACCGTTAACCAGACAGCCTACGTTACCGCTCAGTTTCACAAAGCTCAGGTTGGCTTCGCGGGCAGCACGTTCGCTGGCATCTTCAGCATCAAGATCACGCATGGCTTCGTAATCCGGATGCCGGAATATGGCGTTGTCATCCAGGTTCACTTTGGCGTCGATGGCGTGGCCTTTTCCCTCGGGAGTGAAAATCCAGGGATTAATTTCAGCCAGGCTTGCATCTGAAGCCATGAAGGCTGCATAGAGCTTCTGCATGGCAGCAGCCAATTGACGGGCTTTTTTAATGTCATCGGGGACCAGGCGCATGCCCATGTCCAGAGCCTCATGGTCCAGCAGACCGTACCGAGGGTCGATGGCAAACTTAAAGATGAGTTCAGGAGTATCTTTGGCCACCTGTTCAATTTCAACGCCACCTTCGGCGCTGGCCATTAACAAGACGCGTTTGGTATTGCGGTCGATAAGCATGCCAACATAAAATTCACTGTCGATATCGACAGCAGGTGTGATCAGAACCGTATTAACGGTGTGACCTTTGATGTCCATGCCCAGAATGTTGGTGGCATTTTCTTTCACTTCTTCAATGGTCTGACAGAATTTGACACCACCGGCTTTACCGCGGCCTCCGGTCAGTACCTGAGACTTCACCATAACGGGCATACCGTATTCATTGGCGCAGGCTACGGCATCGTCCACATTTTGGACTGCCGTTCCGCCAGGCACCGGCAAACCAAAACCGGTGAAAATCTCCTTAGCCTGATACTCGTGGATATTCACGCAATTCCTCCCCGGAATTAAATTTAGCGGTCGACCGATCCTGATGACCGGTCGACCATTCACTACCTTAAAACGAACATTACTACTAGTCGATGAACCTGGCCAGTAATTCATCCAGATTCGGTGAACCGATTTCCTGCAACTCGTATTTCACACGAACGTTGGGCTTGTCAATTTTGACAATACGGTTCAAATCGATGGGTGTACCAATGACCACGGCGTCACAATCGACGGCGTTGATGGTTTTCTCCAGATCGGCCACTTGCTCGTCGCCATAACCCATGGCCGGCAGCAAAGTGCCGATTTCGGGATACAGGTCAAAAGTTTCCGCCAGTTTGCCAATGGCCCATGGTCGTGGGTCCACCAGCTCTTCAGCGCCATTGCGCAAGGCAGCCACAACTCCGGCACCATAAGCCATCTGGCCGTGGGTCAAAGTGGGTCCGTCTTCAACAACCAGAACCCGTTTTCCATTCAGATCCACATCACCTTCAACGGTCAGGGGGCTGGCTCCATCAATGATGACACAGTCTGGATTGATATCCCGGATGTTGTCGCGCACTTCTTCGATGTTCTCAAATTCCGCTTCAACAACTTTGTTAATAATCACAACGTCCGCCAGGCGTACATTGGTCTCGCTGGGGAAATATGATTTTTCGTGCCCGGCACGATGAGGGTCAGCGACAACAATGTGCAGATCGCTTTTGTAGAAAGGCGTATCGTTGTTGCCACCATCCCAGAGAATGATATCGGCTTCTTTTTCGGCTTCGCGCAAAATGGCTTCGTAATCAACACCAGCAAAAATTACACCACCGGCCATTACATGCGGTTCGTATTCTTCCATCTCTTCGATGGTGCATTTGTGTTTGGCCAGATCTTCGTATTCAGCAAAACGCTGGACACGCTGAGCAACCAGGTCGCCATAAGGCATGGGGTGTCGAATGGCCACGACTTTTTTGCCGGCAGCCCTGAGAATTTCGCAGATGCGACGACTGGTTTGGCTTTTGCCACAACCGGTGCGTACAGCCCCCACACTAATTACAGGCTTAGTGCTTTTGATTTGCGTATGGCGCTCGCCCAGCATACAGAAGTCGCAGCCGGCAGCGTTGACAATGCTACCGAGGCTCATGACCTGTTCATAGCTACGATCGCTGTAGCTCATGACACACATGTCGGCTTCGTATTTGTTGATCAGATTGATGACTTCGGATTCATCTTCAATGGGAATACCATTGGGATAAAGATCGCCTGCCAGTTCGGCGGGATATTTACGCCCGTCGATATCGGGAATCTGAGTGGCAGTGAATGCAACGACTTCATATTGCTCATTATCGCGATAGACACAGTTGAAGTTGTGGAAATCGCGGCCAGCGGCGCCGAGGATGATGACTTTAATCCTGCTCATGATTGCTCCTTCGAGCCCGGGTACGGGCCATAAGGTGGCTGCGACCATTTTAACTCTAAGCCACAGCGATGTAGGGAGGTCGACCTGCTGATACCGAGGGCCTGTAGCTATTTCTGCTCGGACCTCTTAACGAGCGCGTCCGGCCGAAGCCCGGAGAACAAGCCTCCGGTGGTATCAGTACTTGGAATATGGCATTCATTTATGGCGGTCGCAAGTTGGCAATGGACCACGGGTTATTGCTAAAAAACTTAGAAGATTACTTCAAGCCTTTTATGGCTTCAATAATGTTCGAAGTGGACCACCCTTCGACCATGGAAACCCTGACGATTTCACCACCCCAAGACCTCACTTCCGATGCACCAACGATGTCCACTTCTTTGTATTCAGCACCCTTGACCAAGACGTCAGGCCTTAGCTGAACAATACACTCCAACGGAGTGGCTTCATTGAAGATAGTCACCGCCGAGACGGGCCTCAAAGCTGCAATCAGCATGGCTCGATCAGCTTCCGGGAGAATAGGTCGGCCCTTGCCTTTTAGCTCAGTCACCGAAGCATCGGAATTGATGGCGACAACAAGTTCATCAGCCGTGGCTGCCGCAATTTTGAGGCTTTCCAGATGCCCCCGATGAATGATGTCGAAACAGCCGTTGGTGAAAGCTATGGTCCTGCCGGCGGCGTGAACTTTTTCAGCCCAGGCAGCCAGTCGGTTTCGTCGGAGATTGATTCCGGTTTCATAGCTGGACATATTTACCTTCAGTCTCCGGTCAGGGCTGATCTGAGTTGATCGGCAGTTACAGCAACAGTTCCCACTTCTCTGACCGCCACTCCGGCGGCGTGATTTGCTAAACTGGCCGCGGTAGCAAAATCGGCACCGGCGGCCAACGCCGTTGTGTAAACCGAAATCACAGTATCACCAGCACCAGTCACATCAAAAACTTTCCGTGCCACAGTGGGTAAATGATGTTCGGATGCATCCTTATTGAAAAGAGCCATACCGTGCTCTCCACGGGTAATGAGAACCGCTTCAGCGGCAGTTCGTTTCAAAAGGATATTACCGGCTCTGGTGAGGCTTGCTTCATCGCTGATCGCAAGGGCACAGGCCTGTTCTGCCTCTTTCTGATTCGGAGTCAGACTGGTCACGCCCCGATACTGACTGTAGTCGCCTTTTTTGGGATCGACAATAACCGGACTGCCAGAAGCCTGAGCTACCGCGATGCTGTTTCTCAGTGCCGAGTCAGTCAAGACACCCTTGCCATAATCGCTGAGGATGTAACCATCGAAAGGCCCCATGGCTGTAAGTTTTTCCAGCAACTGATCAATGAGGTTTTGGTTAAGAGGGCTGTCGTCTTCTCTATCTGTTCGGACCACCTGCTGGTTGTGGGCAATGATACGGGTCTTGATGGTTGTCGGGCGGTCTTTACTTTCCACCATTCCGTCGGCATCGATTCCACGATCGAGCAGAAGCTTGGTCAACCAGATGCCCGCTTCATCTTCTCCATTGAGCCCAAAAAGAACAACCTCGGCACCCAGTGCTCTGATGTTGGCAGCCACATTGGCCGCTCCCCCAAGCTTGATGGTTTCCCGATCAATTTTGACAACCGGAACCGGAGCTTCCGGGCTTATGCGTTCGACCTTGCCCCAGAGAAAACGATCCACCATGCTGTCGCCAATGACAGCCAGCCGAAGCTTGGAAAATTTATCCAGAACCGCAGGGTTCGGGGTGGGGTGTGCTGAGCTCATTATTCAAGCTTTCTGGTTATCTATTGGTTTATATGAGACATCCCTACGCAGGCGGCAAAATATCACCGTTAGGCACTGGTGTCAATTACAGGCCTAATTTCCTGAGAGGCAAAAAACTATGCTCTTCCGTGACTCCATTTGGAAATAGGCTTGGCCAGGAGAAACAAAACCAATCCGGCGACAAAAGCCATGGCCACAAAAATCAGGAAAAAGCTGTGCAGGTCGGTGACTTCATAACCCAGCAGAACTGGAGAATCTTTGCCTTCCTCGGGATAAAAACTGCTCAGGACCCCCGCCATTTTATTGGCACCAGCACTGGACAAATACCAGACCCCCATCATTAGGGAAGCAAATCGGGGAGGTGAAAGTTTACTGACAGCTGAAAGCCCAATGGGTGACAAACACAGCTCACCAAAAGTATGCATCAGGTAAAGCCCCACTAGCCACATCATGCTCACTTTTGTTGTTGGTTCGACGCCATTGACCCCAAAAGCAATAACCAGATAGCCAATGGCCAGGAAGAAAAAACCAAAAGACATTTTGACAGGCGTGCTTGGATCCAGCCCACGTTTGCTCAGTTGAGACCACAACCAGGCAAAGATCGGTGCAAAAAGAACAATGGCCACAGCATTAACCGACTGAAACCAACTGGCGGGCATGGTCCACCCCATGATATCACGATCGGTTTGACGGTCTGCAAAAACAGTCAGCGAAGCACCGGCCTGTTCAAAGGCTGCCCAAAAGAAAATCACAAAGAAACTGAGAATGAAAATGACGGCCACTCGCTCCCAGTCTTCTTTTTTCAGGGGCTCCTTGTGTTCAGGATTCTTGCCCGAGAAATGCTCCGAAGGTGGCATACCTAGAGCCTTGCCATCGGAATCGACAATGTATTTGTTTTTATAATACCAGAAAATAAAGGTCCCCAGAGTCATGCCAATGGCGGCGGAAAGAAATCCCCATTTGAAGTCTGCAGAGTTGCCAGTATCGCCCAAACCACCAGCCACCAGTGGTGCGAGGAAGGCTCCAATGTTTATGCCCATATAAAAAATTGTGAAAGCCGAGTCTTTGCGGTCGTCATCGGGGGCATAAAGCGAGCCCACCATGCTGGAAATGTTGGCTTTGAACAAACCAGTACCAGCAATGATGATCCCCAAACCAGACCATAAAAGCATATGAGACATTTCCGGGTTCTGATAAAAAGAGGCACTCAGAAACATGACAAACTGACCCAGAGCCATTGTGGCCCCACCCACAAGAATGCACCGGCGGTTGCCCCACCAGCGATCGGCGATGTAACCACCCGCCAAAGGCATCAGGTAGGCCAACCCAGTGAAATTGCCATAAATATTTGAAGCTCTGGAGACATCGAACATCAGGGCACGGGTCATGTATAAAACCAGAATGGCGCGCATCCCGTAATAGCTGAATCGTTCCCACATTTCTGTGTAGAAAAGGACGTAAAGGCCCTTTGGGTGTCCTTGGGTCATCTTGGCTCCTGAGAAAAGATAAGGATAGATGCAGGGGTTGTTCATGCAAACTACCGACAGACCGGGAAGGTGTCAAGAGAGGTCCCAGAAGGACCTCAACGATGAAGAAACAATGTTCGGTTTCCAAAAACTGGTTGGAAGTGTACTTTTCATAAAATCAGAATTTTTCTACAGAGGAGACAAACATGAACAAACCACCACAAAATCAGCAACGCATAACCCTGGATCTGGGTGAAAAAGAAGCCGAAGGAATTTATTCCAATCTGGCTTTAATCACTAACAGCCCGGCTGAATTCATTTTGGATTTTGCACGGTTGGTACCGGGAATGGCTAAAAGCAAAGTCCACGCCCGAATCATTATGACCCCACAAGCAGTAAAAGCCCTGCACAAAACCCTTGGGGCCAACCTTGAGCGGTATGAAAAGGTCCATGGGGAAATTAAGGTTGCCGGCCAACCGGGACCCGATGGTCC
>JAAEOA010000038.1 GCA_024223715.1 bacterium
TGGAAATCTTGCAATTGATTCAGGGTTTTCCGTTTGATTCTGCACCACGATTTCTGATCAGGGACCGGGATGGAATTTATGGTCAACAGGTTGTTAGCACTCTGAAAATACTTGGAATTAATCAAGTAGTTACTTCCCGACGATCTCCTTGGCAAAACGGGTATTGCGAAAGGGTAATTGGTTCAATCAGACGGGAGTGTCTTGATCATATTATTGTTCTGAATGAGAAACATTTACACCGGATTTTGAAGGAGTATTTCGGCAAGCGGAGGCTGTTCATGGCTCGGTTTGTCTGGTTCCCATATTTGGCAGCAAACCGGCTGAAATTTTGTTGAATCAACCATCGAAACATTCACACTCACTAACTAAAATTTCACATCCTTTACTGAGACCGGGCTGAAGTTGTGCTACAATCTTGTCGGATGGAATAAATGGTAGCCACAAGCCACAATATGTTTCTACAATATTTGCTTGCCTAATTTCACCAGTAGGTCTACAGTTAAAGATAACTTTCGGCCTTAACTGTAGACTGGAGGAGTTGTGCAACCAATCCGTACTTTGGAAAATACCTTATTCCAGCTAGCAGACCCCGAGCATTATCTGTTCACAAACCTTGATTTGGCAGCAATTATGCCCGGTCTCAACAATTCCGCCCTCAATGCCCTGCTTGGCAGAGCTCACGAGAACGGTATTATTCAGCGAATCTGCAGAGGCCTCTACCTCAACCCTCGAACTGATTATCCTGCAGGACTTGTACTGTATCATGCTGCGGCCCGTTTGCGCGCCAACGAGTTCAACTACCTCAGCCTTGAATCGGTATTAAGTGATGCTGGGGTAATCTCACAAATCCCAATGAATTGGATTACTTTGATGTCTTCCGGCCGAAACTACATCTATGACTGCGGGATATTTGGCAATATTGAGTTCATCCATACCAAGAAGAATATGGAATCGATTCCCTCCCAACTTCAATACGATCCCCGTATCCGGCTGTGGCGGGCATCTGTAAAACAGGCCATCAAAGACATGCGATTCACACGCCGTAGTACTGATTTGGTTGATTGGGAGGTGGCCGATGAGTTTGTTTGACAAGTTGGTTACCGAGGCTCTTCAAGGTCAGAGAACCCTGGCTTCATTGCGCCCAGTTGTTGAAAAAGAACTTCTTCATCATGACATCCTGCGGGAAATGAGCACCGCTGGTTTACTGAAAAATCTAACCTTCATCGGCGGGACCTGCCTGCGGGCCTGTCATGGTTCCCGCCGATTGAGTGAAGACCTGGATTTCACTGGTGGCAATAATTTTGAAGTGAACGATCTGAGTTTGTTAGCCCAAACGCTGACAGAAGGTCTCAATCAAAAATATGGCCTGCAAGTGGAAGTCAGCGAACCAAAAAAAACCACGAGCAATGTTGACACCTGGAAATTACTAATGACAACTCGCCCTCAACAAAAGAACCTGCCTGCCCAACGAATTCACATCGATATCTGTGCCATACCTAGCTATGACCGGCAGCCCATGGTTTTGAGAAATTTTTATGGGGTGGAAATGGGAACGTCAGGCCTGATCATCCAGGCTCAGAGCAGACAGGAAATCCTGGCCGATAAAATGGTGGCATTCGCCCTCCGGCCCAATCGGATTAAGAATCGCGATTTATGGGACATTAGTTGGCTCAAGCAGCAGAATGTTTCTCTGTCCTTTGATTTAGTGAAAAACAAAATTAAAGACCACAATCGAAACCCTGAAGAATTCCTCGATCTCCTGGCAATGCGAAATAATGAATTGGGAAAGAACCCCAAAATCCATCAGTCATTCATCCATGAAATGCGTCGGTTTCTGCCACCCGATGTAGTAAGCGAGACCATTACCAATGAGGATTTCTGGACTTACCTGAAGACAACGGTTCGGGCTGAATCAGATTTGATCATGGTCAGCATGACCTGAAAGCCCCTGTGCCTTCCATTAAATCAATCCTGGTTCAACGGGACCCATTCGACTAGAAGAAAACCTGGTAAAAATGAGTTGCTTCGCAACTGTGCCTACCCAAAACTCCATAGCTTCATAAAAACTGGAAATCAGCAGCCGGGTTTTTCTACTCAACGAGAAAGTCGTCCAAAAAAAGTGACTAACTTGGTCTTGGCCCTACCAAATATTCCATCCGGCGTAGATCCTGCCTAGGAAATTATACCGGAAAACCGGCTGTTAGCCCTTTGGTTGATATGACCCCGCTGCTGTAATGGTGGCGGGGTTTTTTTTGTGTTTTTACCAAACCCTGTAGGTATTGTCAGTAATGGCTAAGTCGTTTGATTTCAATGCGGACGGAATAAATGGTATCGACAGGTGGTCCCAAACCCACAGGAAAAGACTATCCCATTACTCCACCAGCACCAACTTGATCGACTGCTGCACTCGGCCCGATACCAGTCTGGCCAGATAGGTTCCTGACGCCACCCGGACGCCTCGGTGATCGCGCCCGTTCCAGCTGATCTCGTGGCTGCCAGCTTGGAAGGATCCATCGATCAAGGTCGTGATTCGGCTGCCATCGATGGCGTGGATGTCAAGGCGAGTTTGGGCCTCGGTTGGCAATGTGAAGTGGACGCTGGTCGCTGGGTTGAAGGGATTTGGCGCCACGAAAAGTGTAAGGTCTGGAACATTTGGCACATTGCTGGTCAGGTCGATGCGCTCGAATACGAAGGTGCCCAGTGGCACACCGTTGGCCAGTGGCCCCTCAGTGATGAGGCTGACCGGAACGTGAGGATTGGTGGGCTGGTTGGATGAGCTGTAACTGGCGCCGCTGTCGGTGCCCGCGTCGTACGGCCAAAGGGTGACCGTGAGAAACTCCACCCATTGGCCATCTGGTCGGAGCTCCTGACCCGATACACCCAAGAACCAATCAGGGCTTGGCGCGACCATAGTCACGAGAGTCACCAAGCTGAACTCTTCGCTTACCACGAATTCCAGGTCCGCAAATCCGGGCGAACCAGGCACTGCGTCGTCGCGCAATACGAACTCGGCTTGGCTCTCGTCGATGGCGGCCTCAACCTCATCGTCCAGCGGATTCTGGCTTCCCCATTCGGCCATGCGTTGGATTCCGATGCTGGCCAGTTCTCCCTCTTCCCAAAACGCAATGGAGCCATCGTGGGTGCCGCCGATGAGGGGCGAGAAATGAGGGTTGTTTGGGAATTCTATTGGATGGGTTTCGGCGCTCCAGGTTGCAGTAAAGGTGACCCGGTATTCGGCGGTTTCGGCGCTGGCGATCAGCACCCCGCCAAAAATCAGCATGGCGCTTACGAATCCGCGGATGAGGCAATTGATTGACATGGCAATCTCCATTTCTATGGTGGTCAACCGGGTGCATTAAACAATTACCCGGAGTATAGTCCTAACACCTTCCCTACGTAGGCCGGCGCCGTGGTGTGACAAGGGCCCGTCAGAAATTTGTTTCCCTTTTCCCGTTCCACCCGGGGAACCAATTTTTTTAGGTGGGAAAAAGCTGTTAAGATTTCGCAGGTCAAAGGGCCTGCTTTTTTTGTGCGTATAAGTGCTTGGGGTAAAAGGATGTGGGAGCGTCCTTCATTTGGGGGTTGGAATTCTTAAAATCTGTTGGTTAACACAGGATGGCCAAAGGACTCCGGATTCTCTCTCGAACTCTTAGATTCTCTGCTTGGACGTGTTCCTGGTTAACAGATATTTGTGATATTGGACAATATTTGGGTTGTCCTCCTGAAATGCTAAGTCGTTAGCTACCAATGCGGGCCGAATAAATGGTAGGCACAGACTATTCAATAACTGGCTATTGGCAAAACACCACAGGCGACTAAACAGAATGTATATCCGCTTCTGATAGCTGAATCTGGATCTTTCTATAGCTGACATTTCAAACTGAGATCAAAATCACAGCATGAGTATGGCACCAGTGCGCTGACATAAACAGACATAACAGCAAAGTCGCTCTTCCTGATCTTAATTAAAGCACAATTGGCGCTTTATACCAAAACAACCAACCAACCATGTTTAATGAAGTTAA